>NZ_UGSI01000002.1:0-320833 GCF_900454495.1 Paenibacillus macerans | reverse complement strand
TCTCGACGATGGCAAATTCCTGTTCCCCGGACTTAGGGAGATCCATAAAAACCAGATCGAACGCTTGATAATAAATGTCTCTCAAAAAGCCGCGAAAGTTATAATATTTTCTGACATCCAGATGCGTATCGTTCAAAGTGCAGTAATGCTGCATGTAGCCGTGGATCTCCTTCAATAATTTGGGGCTGTCCAAACATATAGCTATTTTTATCATGTATCCATACCTCCGATACTTGCCAAATCTAGCTCTGAATGATCCACACTTTTAAACGTTTTCAATATAACTAGTCAAGCTCTCTACAACGTTTTTCCTCCTCCATTTACTGACTAGAATTTTATCGCGATTCTCGAGCTCGATCTCGTTATTCGTAATTCTCCTAATGTAATCCATATTGACGATGTAACTACTATGGCATCTTATAAATGGATAATTGATTAACTCGTTCTCAAGTTGTTGCATTTTTTTGAAGCATAAGTAATTGCCGTGATCCGTATGGATCAACAAATTTCTGTTAAAGGTCTCGATATAATAAACCCCTGGCAAAAAGACTTTAAACAATCCGTCGTGGTTTTTAATGAACATATAGTTGTTGGCAATTTTCTCAGTATGTCTTATCGCCCTGTCCATTTCCCTCTCCAGCGCAGTTTGATGGAGAGGTTTGGTCAAATAATTGATAATCGGAACAGGGTAAGTATCTTTAGCCATCTCAATAGCCGATGTCAAAAAAATCAAATAAGCGTACTTGTCCATTTTTTTTATGGAATGTACCAACCTCATTTTTTTCCTTGAAGTCATGTTAAAATCAAAAATGTAGATTTGAAAATCTGTATTCATCGTTTCAAGCAGAGGGACGGCACTGGTAAAACTGTGAATGGAAAACGACAGCCTATTCTTGCAAGCATAGTCATTCAGCATCTTTTCAACTTGATCTAAACAATCTGCATCATCACCACACATAGCCACTTTTATCACGATCCACACCCTCTATCCTGGATTTATCTCGTCATAAAAATGCAAAATATAACATTTTAATTAATTTTATATATTATTCTCCATAAATATCCTTTATCCTCTCTTTTTCTATACTTTTAACAAATTATCCATAATTATTTGAAAAACAATTGTCGCCTTATCAAACCTCGTTAAAAAACAAAAACAGAGCACTCAAGCGAGCGCCCTGTAATCGAACGAACCGTTGACTCAGAAAATCAGGACAACTCAAAGCGTTCTTCCTGCTCTATTTCCGAACCAATAAGCCCTACCTTTTTTAAATCTTCAAGATTCAAGTACATGATATTTTTATATTTTTTGACGCGCAAATCTCCTAATACAAAATCGCCTTCTTTGGCGTTCTTGTATTCGTCGGTTAAGGGGATTTCGTATCTGACAACCTCAGTACCAACATATTTGCCGATCGAAAGCTTACTTTTATCGCTGCTGCCCAAATTAACAATTTTTTCGATTTCCGAGAGCATAGCCAGTGAGATCCAACCTTCGCTCATCAGCGGCGGCAGTTTCTCATTGTTATCTACCGCAGCAACATAATTGGCATCAAAATAATCGGGGTACCCTTTATACCCGGGATCCTTCGATTCTTCAGCGGTTGGAGGTTCGCCGATAACACGGTATTTCGGAGAGTTCTTAGCCGCATTGTAGTCCGACTTGATCTCGGCCAGTTCTCTCATCATATTTAATTCCTCTTCGGCTTTGAGACCAATCTCGACGGTTCCATAAGAAGTGAAAAATACCTCAATTCCCTCAACGCTGTATGAGGCCCCTCCAAAAGAAGGGCTTGTGATTAAAATACCATTCACTTTCGACGAGTAATTGACGGTGTACCCCGTCATTGCCCCAACAAATTGAAGCGGAATATAAGTCGTGCCGTTCCGAGTAAAGGGCGCTGCCTTCAGAGATTTCTTTTTTCCATTAACATATGCGGTTTTGCTGCCGACTTTAAATGTTACCTTTAATTGATCCGCGGTTCCCGTGGTTTGACCGGATTTCTTATCGTACCCGATGTTTATATTCAGCTTCTCAAATACTTCCCGGAAAGGTACGAATGATTCCCCGTTCCGGTTTATGGATTTCGAGGAAAGCGGCTGCCCATCAACAAAAACATTTGATCCATTGGTTGCCGCTGAAGCGGATACAGCACTTAAACTAAATAACAACACACATACAATAGATATAATAGATAATCTTTTCAACAAAGAGCCCCCCATATACAATTAATTCCCACTAATTACTAGTCTAATGGGATTAGGACTTGTGTCAAGATGTTTAGTATATGAGTACTAGAATGGTTCTTGGCCCGATATGAGTTGCCTATTTACAATTGCACTTCCAGCGAGAATTTCTTATGATACAAATAAGGAATTGATACTAAATATTGCCATAGGAGGTTGTGATGAATTCAAACCTGCCCAACGAAAGCAAGCATGAGGATGTTAAGGAAGATATTCATGAGCTTAAACAGCGATTACATGATGTTGAACAGCAGCTAAGCCAATCCCGGAATGCCTCACGTAAAATACAGAAGGCAGTCCTGATATTCGTTGCGATTATTTTGGGTATATTTCTACTGTTGATTATAGTAGGGGTTATTCAATTCATGAGCTTTTCTTAAGTGCTCCTATTAGTTTGATATTTGCACTTACGAATATTCAAACGTACACTGGGAATAGAAATAACAGGGACCTTTAGATCATCGGGGAGGCGACCCTCGATTCCACGCCGTGGGGACGTTAAATAAGACACGGAAACCTTTGTCGCTTTGTCACATTTACTTGCTCTGATGCGGACTACATCGGGGCTTTTTATTTATTGAAGAAGAAGAGCCCCAAAAATGGGACTCTTCATATCTCCCTCCTAACTAGCCCCCCAACCCGTGAATCAGAATCCGCACCATCCCGCTGTCCAAACTCCCCATAGTGGCAAGCAGAAAGCTAAGCATAATGAACAGCAACATTCTTTTTCTCATTTCTTTTCACCTCACAAATTAGATTTTTATATTGATCCTGTCTTTCCTGGGAAGCCACGTGTCGGAACTGCTCGAATAACTGTACGCAACGAAAAAGCATGGATTCATGGTTAAGTCTTATGGCAAGCTCCAAACTATCTAATAAATTCCGGATCCCCAAATCATGCCGCTGCCTATGCAAATCGTAACAAGCGAGCTCCGTTAAGAAACGGACATAATGATCGGCCACAATCTGCGCATTGTATTTGCCAAAACGGTAGAGCCGTTCTTTTAGCGCAAAATGCGGTCTGAAACGCTCCAGAAGATCATCCACATTCAACTGGTATCGGTTAGCCGCCTGCAAAATCCGGTACATCGCCGGAATCATCTCGTGCTCCTTGGCAGCAACGCACTCCGCATAATCCGCCAGCACCTCAACCTCACCGGACATCAAACGGTATAAATAAGTGTTTGCTTTTCCCCAATCCCGAAACTGCTCGGCAATCTGCCGCTCTTGTTCGCTCAATTCCTCACTACTACGCACCTCATAATTAGCATACCGTCTTACATATCTCAAAGCCTGTTCATACTCTTGACGAGCGTCGCAAACATTCGCCTTTAACAAATAAGCATAAAGGAAGTAAAAAAGCGGCGGCCTGGACGTAGACATGTTCTTGCCTTCCCTGCCTTCAGGTTTTATCTTGCGCAAACGCTTAGTACGAAGAGCTAGTGCCGCTTTCTCCCCCAACTTTACCGCCAAGCCGTTAACACGATCCCACTGATGAAGAGAAGCATACACATCCGCCAAATCCTTTAGCGCCTCCAACTGAGCCACTTCTTCCAACCGCTCAACATAAGGCTCAAATTGTACGGCCGCACGCATATTTTCCTCTTGATCGTCGCCGAGGCCGATCGTAAACAGCCGATAGCGGCTAAACGCCAAACGTTCGGAGTGCTGATACCTTTCGCACTCGGCGACGCAGTCATACAGTAGTGCCGCAGCCTCTCTTTTTCCCTCCCGAAAAAACTCCTCCGCCGTTTCAAACAACATCGGTACATACGCCAAATGATCCGCTACCGCCTGAACTAGCCGTTCTATGCAATCCAGCTTCCCCAATTCCGCACATCGCCGCAAAAACGGGCCCAAGCGCCGCCAATCCAGAGGCAAATTCAGCAAACAGTCCTCCAAATAGACCTCGTAAAGGCTGCCTTCCCCCCGCCCCATTCCCACCGTGATCAGATCCAGATTATGAATGGAGATTTGGCGATACCCGCTTAACATCGAGCTGATTGTCCCCACGTTAATCCCGGAAATTTCCGAAAACTGATGGAGCGTTAACCCTCTTTGTCTCAGAAAATCCTCCAATTCTTGTCTGACCGTGGTTGCAGGTTTCATAGGTAAACCTCCTTTAATGGCAGAAACCTACGGTAAGAATCATTGCAGAAACTACGTACTCACCCACATATGCCCACTTTTGATTCAATTATACTATATATAAGTAGTATATTGCATGCAAAAAACTAAATTTACTGCCCTGCATAATATCTTCCCAGTCACCTAAGCTTATACTGAGGTGACGAAATGGCACAATTGCGCAATTTTCTAGGGAATCGAATCAGAGCAATCCGAAATGCAAAAGGCCTCACCCAGCAAAATTTAGCGGATATATCCGGTTTGGATTATAGATATATCGGAGCCATCGAACGTGGGGAACGAAATTTCTCCATAGATAATTTGGAAAAGGTGCTCGTTGCCTTAAACGTTTCGCTCCATGAAGTTGCTTACTTAAGCGTCGAACAAGGTAAAGTTGAAACAGCACGTTGGGAAGCCATTGATCAGTTTATTGCAAGTACTGAGGGGTTGTCGGAGGAACAGATTGAGATTTTGCGGCGGGTTAATCAGGAAGTTATAAAAGCGTTTAAATAGCCTTTTCCCAGTAGGAAAAGGCTATTCTTGATAAAGCAGGTTGACAGATGATAAAAGTTGAGGGGAATAAAAAGTCCATTCGAAGCTAATCGAATAAATACTATAAACTATACAAGTTGGTCAATCCTCATTAGTTTATTTGCAAAGTTCGATAGAATTTCAGAACGAAGTTTAATGAAATCATCATAATTATCATTAAAAAGCTCAATAGGACATAATGCTCGTTCTAGAATATCATCAATTTGACTAGGCATTTTTTCCCTATATTTACTTGGAGCCGCACCACCAATTTGATTATTATCCGACCTAGATAAAAAGGCAAAGTTGGCTAAGCAGTTTTCACTGTAAGTACCATTTTGTTGGCTTGCGTTTATAAAAGCACGAGGGTACAGATGATGAAACTCGTTTCTATTGTATTCTTTTAGTACATTACGTAGGCTAACTGGAGCACCTGTAATAAAGCTTTTTGGTTGCTTCTGGGCGAGCGGAAGTATAAAAGTTGCGGCATTAACTGTATTTAACCTAAATATCTCTCGCTGGAAGAATTCCGATGTAATTATAACCGGAAAATCAGAGAGCCTAGAATCTTCCCCTCTTTTCAATTTTGACATTTCCTCAATATCTGTTTTAAGATTTCTTAGAACTCCGCTACTATATCTTCTTGAAAAACAACACTTCCAGAACCAGCTAATAATTGTCCTTCTTTGACTATCGTCATATTTAATTTGAACATTTCCGCCAGCTGCAAAAAAAACAGATAGTGGGACAAGTAATGTATTAAATGGTAAGTTTGAAAGAACTTGAATATTAAGATTTTCCCTTAAAAAATCAATTGCTCCTTTTACACCATTTTCAATTTCATTGAATCTATCCCTTACAACCGCTCCATCTAAACCAATTAAAGACTCTGGAGAGGCATCCCCTACCGTAATTGCAGCACAACAACGCAACAATAAAGTCATATCATCCCCTACATCTTTAAAACCAAAAGGCGCGAGTTCCTCACCAAATTCCCTGAAACGTTCTTGCAGGGTAAATTCCTCACTCCAAGTCCATGCAGAAAGTAACTGCATGGTATCAAGTTCTACTCCCATTCTATTAATTCTTTCAAAAATAATTGCCACAGTAGCACGATCTTCCGTAGTAATCGTTTGAATGGGTATTCTGACTTCCTTAAATACTGATTGCATTCTATCAATCTTATCTGCCAGTTCTTCACTGAAGTTAGCAGTGGCTCTTCTATAAGAAGTTGTATCAAAAAGAGCTTTTAACGGGAAGTGTCTAGTTAAATCAACTTGGTCTTCAGACAATGCAATGAATTGCGGCTCTTTTATATTAGGATCAGTTTGAAAATCAAAATATATTTTGGTCCACTCATTATTGTCTTCCTCTTTAATTTCTGTTTGAAACACACCAAAAATTGAAGTGATTCTTTGTTGCCCGTCAAGTACATAGTCTATTGGAAAGTCAGGGTCATTTTCTGGGAGTTTAAACGGCCCAAGTTGTCTTTCCGTTTTAAGCGGCTCTTTGGTTCTCCAAAAAAGTAAAGAGCCAAAAGGATACCCTTTATAAATACTATCCATAAAAAATGCTACTCTATTAGCATCCCAAACAAAGCCTCTTTGAAAAGCTGGGATCCTAATTTGCCCTCGCTGAATATTCTCTACTATTTGTCTTATTGTAAGCCCTTCTGACATTTTGCAATCCTCCAAATAGGTTTATTTTTCCATCTTTCAACTTATACATACCCATTTTTAAGTAACTTTATTAATCTGAAGTGTTATACTATTTGAAATCAACTTGTTTGTCATTCCAAGACAGGAAACCTTTGTTCAACCCCCTCTAAACTTTTCCACATCCATCGTATCCAAAATATCCCTAATCACACGAAAAATAAGCTTGTTCTCTTCCAATGAACGGCTATACAACAGCGAATTGATTACCTCTATAATCTCAGCCTTATCCTTCCATGAATTCACGTTCTTCATTTCATGGAACTGAAACATCACCGCTAAAGGCACATCCAATCCTTGAATGATTTTCTCCAGCGTTTCGATGGAAATGTTGCGCACTCCACGCTCGACTGTTCCTATGTATGATGCATTAACTCCAGCTTTTTCTGCCAGCTGTTCTTGTGTGAGTCCTTGTTCTTTCCTCAATTGTTTTATCCGTTTACCTATGATTTTCAGCAGCACCATTAACCACCTCTCTATCAGATTAGAGAAGCATTGTGCCCATAAACAGAACATTATATACACTGTATTATTGAAATTAATGCTTATATGCACTAAAATAATAATTACAACTAGATTCTTTCACGAGTCCCTTGAACTTCCAAATATGAAGAAGGGAAATTCAATGAAGTATCTTAACATTTCCATAGAACCCTTGGATGATACAAATACGGTTTATTTTTATGGAGGAGCCCTGCCCATAGACTTTAACTTGCTAAATATAACTCTTTATGGCTGCCCCGAAAGTGAGTTCCTTCAAGCGAGTGAAGCCATGCAGCAGCTGGTGAATCGAACATTGGAACGGACTCATATTAATTTGTTTGTGAAGCAAGTCAATTTTCCGACTTACGGAGCTATCCATGGATTCTTAAAGTTCAGTCCGAAAAATAGACGGCTAATGGTTTGGGTTTTCGATAAAAAACTTCGAGATTGCCGTGCTTTAGGATTCTACGAGCTATGACTTAAAATCCACATTCGAACGCCTCTTTCCCTCCCCATAAAACGTTCAAAACCGCAGTAACACTGCTCCTCCATCCTAGCCAAGTTCTTGGAGAAAACAACTTTAAGGGACAGGCATCACTGTATTTCAAATTTGTTTCATAGATAAGAGGCGGAAGCTGATCTTCAACTTTATTTCCCTTCCTCGTTGACCGTCTGCCGATCGTCCGTGTACAGTGTGGTTCGATTATGTAGCTTTTCCAAGTGAAAACCGCCCTCCCATGCCAAGAAGGCAAGACGAAGGGCGATTTTTAGGGCCGGTTTTCACTTAGCGATTTACGGTGTGGTTTTTCCCGTAATTATTATCCCAGTAAGTTTGTCCATTGACGGTGTAGGCAATAGCGTACTTAATTTGTGAAACGCTGGAGTCGATATTGTTAAAGCTGAAATGCCAGTTTTCTACGCTGTCGTCAGAGTTTGCGGGTATGGAGTAACTGGCGTGTCCTTCCCGGGTTGTATTCCAGTTGTCGGTTGTATAGACGATTTTGACCTCTTTGCTGTAGTTTAAGTTTTTGACGTATACGCTCCCCTCGAAATTGTTCAAATATAAGGAGTCGTATGCTCGAAGCACGTTTGGTTTACCAAGGATGGTTGAGCTTTCAGTGTAACGGCTGACCGAGTAGTTTTGTCCATTGTTGTTGTCCCAGTAGGTTTGTCCGTTAACTTCATATTTGATTGCGAATTGAATCGTTTGGGCATTAATGAGTTCCGGATGAGTATTGTTCATGCTGTTGGTGGACACCAGGAACTTCCACTGTTCGTGCATGGAATCCGTTGGTCCTTCATAGGATGCGTCCGTATCGTACCATCGTCCATCTCCGGGAGTATAGTGAATGGTTACGTTTTTTTCAGGGCTGAGGTTGCTTACTTCGACGTTACCGCTGAAGCCCACGTAGCCATACTTGTAAATATAGAGATTGGCCGAAATCAGTTGAACCGGCTGGTCGCTTGCAAACGCAAATTGCGCAAACGTTAGCACAAAAACGACTATCAACGCCAAACCCGACAGTATCTTCTTCGCTTTTCTTAACACTCTCTACCATCTCCTATTATTTGGTATAACTTACACTATTAAAATATCACAAAATATACCAATAATAAACAGATATTTCTTAAATTTTCTGAAATAAATGAAAAGTAATTGGTTTATTAATTAAATTTATATTCAAACGTTTGCTCAAAACCGTCTTGCTCTCCAGATACCCCACAGGGGCTGGCAGAAGCTAAGTATAATGAACAGCAAGCACTCGGTTTATCGTTCATATTTTTGTACTTATAAGTACTATTAAATCGCTTATATTTCTATTATAATTATATATGTGCCTTACCAAAACTAAAAGAAGAGGTGGAAATCCATGAGTTTACCAAAAATTGTTGGAAAACGAATACGCGAATGTAGAAGAAAGAAGAATTGGACCCAGGAGCAGCTAGCCGAAGCTGCTTCGCTTCATAACAGTTACATAGGCAGCGTGGAGCGTGGAGATCGCAATATTTCTTTGGAAACATTGGAAAAAATCACTTTGGCTTTAGACGTACCTGCAGGAGATCTAGTTCAGTCGGAAGAAGCATTGGACAAGCAGCGTTTGCTTGATGAACATTTGAAGTTGGTAAGTGGTAGAAATGCGGAAGAGATCGCGTTGATTACGAAGATCACTAGGGATGTAATTTGGGGGATGGAGATGAAGGGTAACTAATTAACGGAAGTAAGGAGACAATTACTAGCATACACGGCATGAATGGAAACTATCTGCAAATTCCAAGTTACTGTCCTGGATACAACGATTTTTTAATACAATAAAACCACTCCGCTAAACTGAAGTGGAGTGGAGTGGTTTTATTAGTCCAAATATCTAAGTCCGTATCATTATCAGTTCACTCGCCCCAGTCTATTTCTCCTTCACGTCCATTGTATCCAAAACATCCTTTATCACGCGAAAAATAAGCTTGCTCTCTTCCAAGGAACGGCTATAAAGCAGCGAATTTATTGCCTCTATTACCTCAGACTTATCCTTCCATGAATTCACGTTCGTCATTTCATGGAACTGAAACATAACCGCTAGAGGCACGTCCAATCCCTGAATGATTTTCTCCAGCGTTTCGATGGAAATATTACGCACCCCACGCTCAACTGTTCCTATGTATGATGCATTAACCCCAGCTTTTTCAGCAAGCTGTTCTTGGGTAAGTCCTTGTTCTTTCCTCAATTGCTTAATCCGTTTACCTATGATTTTCAGCAGCACATTTACCACCTCTCTATCAGATTAGAGAAGCATTGCACCCATAAACAGAGCAACATATGCATTTTATCATTAAAAGTAATGTTTATATGCACTAAAAATTGAGTGCTCGATAAAAAAATTCAAGATTGCCGTGCTTTAGGATTCTACGAGCTATAACTTAAACCTCAGATACCTCCCAAATTTCTGTACGTCGATGTCGGTAACAAGTTTATAGTAAAATAAAGATCAAACATATTTTTTTCGGTAGTTTACCACTGCTACATTAGCAATTTAGTTTCTACTACATAACAAAGGCTGTGAACCATGACAAACTTTCAGAATCTTATGAATGGTATTTGGTACGGGGAAATATCGGGCAACACCTGTGCGGATATTAAGGAGCGTATTTTACGGGCATCCACCGAGCAAGAAGTTTTGTTTTATCTTATCGAGTTGTTCAAGTTGGGGGATTTTTCGCAAAAGCCTCTGCTGATTCAGTTAATGAATCATACCGAAGATCGGGCTGTATTAAACCATTGCATTCGGGTGTTCTGCTCCATCGCCACCCATGAAGATTTAAGGGATCCCGATCATCTGCGGTTTCTGGCAAGTGTCCCGGCGGATATGGTTCATACCTTCGCGTCGGCTGTGGTTACTTCGCTTTCGCTTGAGGCCGTTCCTTACTTGTTGGCCCTGCTTGAGGATTGGGATGAGGTGCCCGAAACTTCCACGGTCCTTAGAGAGGCCATCGATGCGTTTATTGATTATGAAGAACCATTGGGCTTGGGCGCTTCGATTGAAGAGATCGGGCATTATTACTGGAAATACTATGACGCGTGCGATACGAAGAAATATTATTTTAATCAGAAATTGGCTTTTCCCGGGAATTTAACGAAAAAATTGATCGAACGAGTGCTGATCGCCGCAAACGGACAACAACAGCTCGAAATGCAGCTTATTCCGTCATTATTGTCGATTTGGTCTGGACGGAAGGTGCCCGGGGAGTATCACACCGTGATCAACGAACACAACTACAAGGACTTCATCGATTATGTCAGAGAGCTCTCCAGAGGAGATTGGGAGGCTGGGGAAAAATATTTTTACGGGCATAAGCTATAGCCTCCCGAATCACATTTTATGTTCTCCGTACAGATCGATGACGGAAGTAGAATATCATGATTGCAAGGGTCGCTGACAGGAAGACGATTTGCATTAGGGTGCGGGGAATCAATGCATCTAACGGTTTCGTCGCAAGGCCTGAAAGGGCATAGTGGACATTTGCCGGGAACATGCAGATGAGTAGAAGCGAGAGCCCTGCAGCTGCCCAAGGGGCCGTGGGCCGCCACAGCAAACCTATAGCCCCTGCCAACTCCAGCAGACCGGTGATCGTCACGATTAGACCGGGATAGGGCAAGCTGGACGGTACCATGCCAATAAGTTCTTCCCGCATCCATACAAAATGAACCGTGCCGGTCAACACAAACATAGCTGCAACTCCGCCTCGAAGCGCAACAGGCCAAGAGCGCAGACGTTTTACTCCAGCAGCTCCCAGAGCAAAAATGACAAGCGTGACGACAACAAGAACAATAAGGGGTTCCATCGTATGACCTCCGTTATTTTCGGTTTCGAGAGTACCCGCAGTTCAGAATCCTTTTGTTACCATCAGGTAAAGAATAACGAGCGGCAGCAAAGTAGCGGCCGTGCCGTATATGGCCCATATACGGGAAGCGCGGCGATATTGTGCGGAGATGGTGCCGCTCTCTATGCAATCGGCGCTATACCCGATCATTTTGCGCTGCATCGGAATCAGAACGGCCAGCCAAACGAGTCCGGTAACGGCGAACAAGCTCAGGGAAAGGGTAAGCCAGTTTAAACCCGACAGCGAGAATCCCGATAATCCGGCCATTGTACCGCCTGAGAGGACGATCAGGATGAACCCGGGAATGGTAAAAACATAATCCGCGGACATCACGTTCTTAACAGCATGGTGAATGACCTGCGGGTTACCGGTCAGATCGGCCCGAATTTTCCAAAATGCCGCCGTCACGATATTTCCAACCATCAATAAAACGCCGATCAGATGCAAGGTTAACCAGAGTCCCACTTATCCTCACCCTTTCTATTCCCGTTCTCTACGGGGGTTTAGAATATCCGTCATCAATGCCGTTAAGTCCTGCGCTTTAAGAATCGCCCGAACATTCGGAATGCTTGAGCGGATGCGGAAACCGAGCGTCATCAGGGTGAACATTTCCGCCGTTTTTTCCGCATCCACCATCTCTGGAATGACTCCGTACTTCTGGCCCGTTTCAATCCATACCTTGGATAAATATACGGACCGATCGTAATACTCCTTCAACGCTTCCGCGACTAAGGGGTCTTCCTCCTTGCCGAGTAAATACAGCAGCACTTTGTTGGTAATGCTATATGGGCTTTCATACTCGATAATACTCTCCTTGATTTTCTGCATCGGGTCGTCGAAATTCCGGCGGCCATGCTCAACCTCATTCATGAAACGTCTATTGGTTTCTTCGAGAACTTCTTGCAAAAGCCAAACAAAGATTTCGTCTTTGCTTTTGACATAATGGAATATCGCCCCTTTGGACAGGCCGGATCTGTCCATGATGTCCTGCATCGTAATCGAATAGCAGCCTTTTTCCTCAATCAATGCCTTGGTTGCGTCGATCAGCCGTCTTGTTGTCTGTTGTCTGCGTTCCTCCTGTTTCAAAGCCGCCCCTCCATGTAACCATTTAAATTTTATATGTTTATTATAAATACAGACCGTCGGTTTGTAAATATATATTTAGTGTTTACAGCAAACTCATATCGGATAAAATACGAACATATACTAGTTGCAGTTTAACTTGCAGTTTAGTTGTAATTCAACTTTTAGTTTGCTATGATGGGAGGTGAATAGACATGATGAGCAAAGGGGTGTGGCTCATGACAACCATAGAACTCCGGATGCAGGCAAGAGAGCTTGTCAGGGAGATTGCTGCTAAATCCGATCAGGAACTAATCACGATTGACGCCGGCTCACTTAAAAACTTAATCCACCTAATGAGAGATTACGCTATCATTACCCATGCAACAAATCCGGAAGCGGAAGTTGAAACCGTTATGGAATCGTTAATCGAGTATGTAGATTTTAATGAAAGCGCGTCTACCGCTCGCAAGGGAGGTATTACCTATCGCACTACCCAACTTGCCGAGATTTTTGATGTCTCCGTAACCGCGATCAATAACTGGATTGATGAAGGCCGGTTTATTGGATACAAACGGCAGCCTCGCAGACATGCGCGAATTCCGCATTTCACGCCATTCAAGCACCGTGACGGAAGTGTGGAGCCTCTTGGACTTGTTGTAGAAAGATGCAAACACCAAAAAAGTGATTCGTTCGCGGACGACGACGAAAAAGCAATGCTAATTAGTGAGATCAGACTTCTTCAACAAAAATACGGTGGGAAAGCCTTCGATGAAGCTTTTGATTTCGAAAATCTGACAAGCGAACAGGAAAGCGATGCTTCCCGTTGGCGCTTTTACTTGGCTAGGCTTAAAGAACTTTCATGAGCAGATATAGCGAATATGTCGAAAAACACGTACCGAAGCCTCCCATTGTCCCCACCGATTGGGATTACGTCAGTTACGAGTTTGATGATATTATAGACGGCTCGATTCTTGACGGGAACAAAGAAGGGCCTAGCCGATACCCCCAAATCCGGAAAACGATCCGTATCAAATATAGCGGAGGCACCTTGCACGCCTCTGAGTACATACAGGATCGTAGGGGCGAAGCCCCTAAAGTGATTGGTTTTGAATATGATTGGCAGTACAACCGGGATAATCCGGATGCGTGTTGGAAGTTCCACTATGATACCTATCATCCGGAACAATATTGGCCAGCGACAAAGCACTTTCACCAACATGACCAGCCAAATCCGCAAAAAACGAGTCATGGGAGGATGTCCAATTTCTCCATACGGGATACTTGTGCCGTACTGGAAACGATCCGCGTTGTACTCCGTGTATCCGGTAAATTGCCCATGTCCTGATTCAATACATAATAGACTGGCCGCTCATTGAGCGGCTTTTTAAGTTTTCAACTATAATACTACTCATTCACCACCGTAATATCCTCATCCCTAATTTTCCAAAGCGGATCATGGCTTAGCCCCTTTTGCGCAATAAATCCGCTCACCTTCTTCGTTAGCTCAAATAGATTTGCGTATTCCAAGCTGCAATGCCGCTCTTTTTCGATAATTCTGTTGATGATAGTCATGAACTTTTGGGCAGCCTCATTTTCTTCCTCAGCGAAAACTTTCCATGCATTATACGGTTTTAAACCGTCGGCCTTTCCCTCTAGGTACTCGGCTTCAAAATTCGGTATGGATACAAAAGATTTGATGTTAAGGCCCTTCGTCCGCCCTGCCTCAACTTCTCTCATCATTTTTTGGTTCATCGTCCACATGGAATTTATGATGTACTTGCCGTTTCTTTTGATTTTCGGGCTATCCGCGTCATGAAGAATACTGTAGTTTACTTTAAAATGATTAAGTATTTTTGACACGGTCACGATATTCGCTTTGCCCAAGCAATTGATGACGTGAACCGAGTCCTGTGCGATTTTTCCGGTTTGCATGAGTGATTTTACAACCGTAACTTCGGTTTCCCCTTCGACCAGCAAGTTATGATTTGCAAAGAAAAATTCGTTGAAATATGGGTTGCAGAAATTCAGCATTTTTAAGTTTTCTTTATCATCGGCTGTAAACTTGGCATCACCTGTGGAAAAAGTGTTCACCGTGTGGTTAACGCCGGGATCTTTTTCAATTCTGATGATGGTTGTATGGTCTTTCGTCAGATCGATAAAAACAGGGGAATGCGTGGAAATCATCACCTGCCAATCGGAATGCTCTGCAATCGTGTAAAGTGATTCCATGGCGCTTCGAATCGCCGAGGGATGCAGAAAAGCCTCCGGTTCCTCCAATAGTAGAATTTTTTTCGTGCCTACGCCGACCGGCTTCTTTTTCACCTGGTGTCTGCCGGTTTCCGCAAGCATCTTTAAGGCCGACCACAGAAACGTTCTCTGCAGACCCGTACCATGATTGGAAAGGGGTGCTAAATGCTGTTCACTGCTGCCCAGCCGGATAAAGCTGCCGCTTCCGATCAGCTTGTCCGGTTCGATTTTGCTGGCCTGCGGATCAATCTGGACGATGCTTGCTTCCGGAAAAACCTTCATGATTTCTGCGGAAACCATAGCGCATGAACGATTCAACTCTTCCGAAATTTCCGTTTGTACGTCCTCAGCTAATTTCTTAATGTCGGCTAAAAGCTGCTGAACCTTCGTATTATCCCTTTTGGTGTTTTGTTTAATCGCATCGATGAGGATTTCGAGGATTTTTTTCTCCAATTCTGAGGGATCATCGAGTGGGGATATTTTTAATGGAGTTGGGATCTTGCTCGTCAGAATACTGTCAAAACCGCCCATGCCCCCTTTTTCGAAATCACCAGTCGCGGGATTAAAGGAAAATTTCTCACCGCCCATATCAGGCGAAGACCAGCGGTATTGCGCTTTGATGCAATTTTTGTACCCGGATTCCTCGTCGTCATGGATCCACTTTTGGGCTAACTCCCCTTCTTCAACATCCACAAATATCCCGGTTATTACGGGCTTATGGTTGATATCTTCGTTGTGAAAATCTTTCAATTTCAAGGGCGCACCTGTCGACGCAAAGGCCTCATAGGCGGATAGGACGGTGGTTTTGCCGACGTTATTTTTACCTATGAGTACAATAATATTATCGATTTTTATCTTTACGCCCTCCGGACCGATCCCCCGGAAGTTTTCGATGATTAGCTCCGCCAACTTCATTACCGTTCCTCCCGAATGCCTGCGAGATTATTAGAATAAGAGATTCACTAAAATCATTATCTCCTGTCCTCCTTCCTAATATCCCTTCACTTCACCTGTTCTTATTTCCTTCTTTCCTCGTTGGCCGCTTTTTCCAGGCGGCGGAAACGTTTCAGGTCCGCCTTCCGGATTGGTAGCGGTTCTTGTCTGACGAGCCGGACGACAGCCACCATCAACAACAGCAGCAGGATCGTAAACGGCAGGGCCGCAATAAGGGAAGCGGTTTGCAGCGCTTCAAGCCCGCCCGCATAGAGAAGGACGCCGGCGATCACCGCCATCAGCCCTCCCCATACAAACTTGGCGAATTGCGGCGGATTCAGGCTGCCGAACGTCGTCATACTGGATAAAATGTACGTCGCCGAATCCGCGGAGGTCACCAGAAACACGAAGATAAGCAGAATGGACAGTACCGACATGAACGTGGAGAACGGCAGTTGATTCAACGTCTGGAATAGAGCGACAGTAACGTCTTCATTGACGGCCGAAGCAATTCCCGATCCATGGTTTAGATCGCTCCATAACGCCGTACCGCCGAACACCGCGATCCAGAGGCAGGCGATCACCGGGGGGATGATCATGACCCCCATAATGTACTCGCGAATCGTGCGCCCTTTCGAGACGCGGGCGATAAAAGCGCCGACAAAGGGCGACCACGCTATCGCCCAGGCCCAATAGAAAATCGTCCAGTCGCGCACCCAGGTGCCGCCCTGATAGGGCTGCATCCGCAAACTGTATCCGATAAAATTCGAAAAATAATCTCCCAGCGCCAGCGTAAAAGTTTCCAAAATGAACACGGTAGGTCCGGTGGCAAATACGAATACCAAAAGAACGAGGGCCAACCCCAAGTTTAAGTTGCTTAAATAACGAATCCCTTTATCGAGGCCGGTGGTCGATGACAGCATATAACCCACAAAAATGATGGCGATAATCCCCAATTGGACCGCGATGGATTGCCCCAGGCCAAACACCGCTTTGAGTCCGCCATTCATTTGCAGAGCCCCTAGACCAAGGGACGTGGCGACGCCCATCACGGTGGCTATAACCGCGAGCGTATCCACCGTATTCTTGACGGCGGGTTTACTCCCCAGTACGGGTTCAAGCGCTGTGGACATCAGACCGTTTTTTTGTTTGCGGAACTGCAGAAATCCGATCACCAGCCCCGCCAGCGCCAAAACCGCCCATTGGCTGACACCCCAGTGAAAAAAGGCATACCCCATCGCAATTCTGGCCGCCTCGACCGATTCGCCCTGTACTCCGGAAAACGGTGGCGTAAAGAAGTGGCTCATCGGCTCGGCGACTCCCCAAAACACCAATCCGACGCCAAAACCGGCCGAAAACAGCATGCCGATCCAGGTGAAAAAAGGAAACTCCGGCTTCTCCTTTTCCCCGCCCAACCGGATAGCCCCATACTTACTAATCGCCAGCCAAATCAGAAACAGGATGATCGCAAATACCCCCAGCAGGTACAACCATCCGAAATCCCTTGTAGTGAACTCAAACAAGCGGCTCGAAACCGCGCCAAACCTCCCGGGCATGATCGCCCCCAGCAGGACCAGGGCAAAAATGATCGCGGCGGATACGGAGAACACGGGATTTTTCCAAATCGATTTATTGTTCATGATGTTTGCACCCCTTAGCTGGCCAGTTTCTCCGCTTTATTTTTCCTGATCATGCTAAGTAATATACGGTCCTCGGTGGAGCGCTGGCGAAAGAAACAGCCCCCGATAATGCGAGCGGGGAAACGGCTGTGATTACGGTAACGTCCGATACGAAGCTGGTTTCCATAACTTTTTCGGACAATCAGGTAGTGGAAAGCGAAATTTCTCTGCCCGATCTGCAGGAAGGGGCCATGATCCAGTATACGCTGGCGGAAAATTCAACAGATGCGCTTAAAATTACAGTAAGGCCGGCCGGCGGACCCGAGGATATGAGCGCCAAGGCCCGGAAAAAAACGCGGAGCAAACGACATCGTCAGGAGAATAATACCGGTAAAACTACACCACCTGCATAACGGATGTTTTTTGTTTCGCACGCTTCGCGGGCTCAACTGGCTGAAGCCATTAACTATCACAGCTCCGTATACTTCTCCCTTTTCCCGTAAGCCTTGTCCACCGGATATTTGGCTGCGTTTTGGCGCATTTTGCTGCGAATAATATCCTCGATGTCGAGGTTCAGGGCATCAGCCAAATAAACTGCGTAGACCAGTACGTCGGCCAGTTCGTCCGCGATATCCGCTTTTTTGTGCAAAACGGCTTCCGCGGAGGTTTTCCATTGAAAGTTCTCCAGCAGCTCGGAGACCTCCAGGCTTAGAGAAATCGCCAAGTCTTTCGGATTATGGAACTGCTCCCAATTCCGCTCCTCCCGGAAAGCGAGGATCATTTTTATCAGCTCTTCATTCATGTTCGGCGCTCCTATCATCGTCTTACTTCCAACTTATTACGGAATGCGCCGTTCGTCAAACGTGCGGTCTGGAGACAAGGGGTATGAATCGGCTGGACAAAGAGAAAAATAACTGACATCTCCCTATCATCAGTCCAAAAAAACCATGACTTTTCCCGCCCCATCCCTTAAAATAAAAACAATTTCATAAGTTTACTTAGTTTTTACGTTTGCTCGGAAGTACCAAAAAAGGCTCAAAACCAAAAACGGCGCTTGACCAACCAATCATGTGAACCTCCAGAAAGAATATAAAGCCAATAAATGTCGTTATTCCGGCGATATCCGTCCATTTGAGAGAAATAAAGGAAAATTATGTCGCTATTTTAGTAAATTACATGGAAATGTCCGCGTCCCAGACCAGTCTTAGGAAAATAAGGGCGAAAAATTCCGCTAATGGGAATGAACACCCCCGGCTTTCTGATAATAAGCGCATAAAATTCCGCTATTTTCAAGGCCGGAGGTTCTTCGTGTTCCTGCAGCAGGCTGTCAAGCGCCGATTTCTAGGTTGGGCCAAAAAAAGAGGGAGGAATAAAATTGATCAAGCACCGAAGTCCAAAGCTTATCCTGATGTCGGCGATCCTGACCGCCAGTCTCGCGGCCATGCCTTTCTCGGCCTTTGCGGCCGACAGCGCCGGGACTACCGTGGAGCTCCGCATCCTGGAGACCACCGATTTGCACGTCAACATCGTCAACTACGATTATTTTGCGGATAAGCCTACCGATGAGTACGGTCTGGCGAAAACGGCGACGCTTATTAAGCAGGCCCGTGAAGAAGCCAAAAATAGCGTGCTTATCGACAACGGCGACCTGATTCAAGGGAACCCGCTGGGCGATTACGTGGCCACGGTGGAGAAGCTGCAGGAAGGCCAAACGCATCCGGTCTATGAAGCGATGAATCTGCTGAATTACGATGCGGGCAACCTGGGCAACCACGAGTTCAACTATGGGCTGGATTTCCTCAAAACTGCGCTGAAAGGCTCCAACTTCCCCTATGTGAACGCGAATATTTACATAGACGACAAAGATGGGGATCCCGCAAACGACAAAAATGCGTTTAAGCCATACATCATTTTGGACAAGGAAGTAATCGACAACAACGGAGCGAAGCACACGCTAAAGGTTGGGGTTATCGGTTTCGTGCCTCCGCAAATTATGTCCTGGGACAAGGCCAATCTGGAAGGCAAAGTCATCACCAAAGATATCGTGGAAACAGCCGAAAAGTTCGTGCCGCAAATGAAAGCGGAAGGCGCCGACATCATTATCGCGGTACCGCACTCCGGCTTCGAGGACATCCCGCAAACACCGCTGATGGAAAACTCGGTGCTGTACCTCAGCAAGGTGAAAGGGATCGACGCGATCCTGTTCGGCCATGCGCATAAAGTGTTCCCGGACGCTTCCTTCGAAGGCAAAACCGGCGTTGACCTGAAAAAAGGCACGATCAACGGCGTTCCCGCCGTCGAGCCGGGCTACTGGGGCAACCATCTGGGGATCATCGACCTGACGCTGGAGCAAACGGACGGCAAATGGACGGTCAAGGATTCCACCGCTTCCGTGAAGCCGATTTACGACACCGCCAACAAAAAGCCTCTCGTCGAAGCCGACCAGAAAATCTGGGACGCGGTCGCCAAGGATCATGAAAACACGCTGAACTACGTGCGCGGTCCGGTCGGCACGACGACGGCGCCGATCAACAGCTGGTTCGCGCTGATTCAGGACGATCCGTCCATTCAAATCGTGAACAACGCGCAAAAATGGTACGTGGAACAGCATCTGCAAGGAACGGAATACGAAGGTCTTCCGATCATTTCGGCGGCGGCTCCTTTCAAAGCGGGCGGACGCCAGGGCGCAAACTACTACACGGACATTCCGGCCGGCAACATCGCGATCAAAAACGTCGCCGATCTGTACCTGTATTCGAACACGGTTAACGCCGTGCTGGTGACGGGCGCCGAGCTGAAGGAATGGCTGGAATGGTCGGCGGGACAATTCAATCAGATCGATCCATCCAAAACGGAGGAGCAAGAACTGGTCAACTACGATTTCCCAACGTACAACTTCGACGTGATTGACGGAGTGACTTACCAAATCGACGTCACGCAGCCAGCCAAATACGACGCCAAAGGCGGACTTTTGAACGAAAAGGCCAGCCGTATCGTCAATCTCAGCTACCAAGGCAAACCGATCGATCCGCAGCAAAAATTCGTCGTGGCCAGCAACAACTACCGCGCCTCGTCGAACAAGTTCGCCAACCCGGACGGAAAGCGGATTATCTTGGCTTCGCCGGACGAAAACCGGCAGGTTGTCATCGATTACATCCGCAAAAACGAAACGATCAATCCGAGCGCGGACGGCAACTGGTCGCTCGCTCCGTTCGGCAGCGCCAACATAACGTTCGCCACTTCGCCGGCCGCCAAAGACGCCCTGGCCGCGAGCGCCGCATTGGCCGCGAAGCAAAACGTTCTGACGTACCTGAAAAATACGGAAGACGGCTATGCCAAATTCAAGCTGAGCGTGAATGCCGAAAAGGCCTCCGCCAGCCCTGCTTCCGAACCGGTTGCGCAGCCGGCATCGCCAGCGGCGCCGCAAGCCGATCCGGCGGAAACGCCGGCAACGACGCCGGAGCAGCCCGCTCCGGCAGAAGAGCCGCAGGCGGAAGCCAAACCTGTTAAGACGCCGTCTAAACAGACAATTTCCCAACCGGCAGCCTCCAAAGATACCGTCTATACGGTGGAAAAAGGCGACAACTTGTACCGCATCGCCATCAAACACGGCACGACCTGGCAAGCTTTGGCCAAGTACAACAAGCTGGCGAATCCGCATCTGATCCATATCGGGCAGAAAATTTTGATTCCGGCGAAGTAACCTGTTTCGATAGAACAACCAAAGGCGCGGCCATCATGGCTGCGCCTTTGGTTTTATTTTTTCAGGATGACTTAGTGCTTCCCAAACTTTACCGGGTTTAGACCAAAGTCACCGTCTTGTTCACTTCCGCTTCGGAAGCGGCCCCGGTGAACTGCGAGAACATCCGCTTCATCATTTTGGTCCAATTGCCGGTTTCCCAATATTCGGCCGCTTCGGCCCTCACCTTGATCAAAGCAAGCTGCGGATCGTCGCTGGTCGTATTCAACAGCTTCGCATAGGCCGGGTTCCAGAGCTCCTTGATTTTCGCCCGGTCTTCAACAAGTTCGCCTTTTCCGCGAATGGACACATACGATTTCCCCGCATAGGCTACATTCACATTCGGATTGTCCCGGAGCTGACGATACTTGTCCGTATCCTCTTTGGTCAGGAACCAGAGATCCCCGTCAAACTCGACTTCCTGCGTTTTCATCGGACGTGACACTAATCCTTCCTTCGTTACGGTGGTAAGCATCGCTATCTCGATCCCTTTGATCAATTCCCGAACCGTCTCAACGGCCGCTTGATGCGCTGCCTGATCGTTTGTCATTTTGGTTCCCTCCATTTAGGGTTTTGGACTGAATGTTGCTTCCCCGTTAGGTTAAACAGGAAGGCCGGAAAATAAACAGACCCAAGAGGCTGGTTCACATGAACTTAACTATTTTGTAAAGTTTTGTTGTTTTTATGTAAATAACCTGCTTATTTTCTCTGGTATCATTTTTGCTAGACAAGCTGAAAGGGGTACATACCGTTGAAAAAAACTGGGCGCATGGCTGTTGTTGGGGGCCATTTTGCTTGCGGGATGTAGTTCGGATATGCCGGAAGCAGCTTCACAGGCACCAAACGAGCCTACCGGCAATCAGGCATTCACGCAGCCGGAACAAGAGACGAACCAGGGTACGACCAATCCCGAGCAAGGTACAGCGGCAACGGAGCCGACACAAGAGGCTGAAGAAGGTCCAGCCTGGTCTTCGGAAAACAAAGAAGTGAAGCTTAAGCCTGTGAAGGTCACCGATACTTCCTATGAGGGCCTGACTGTGGAAATCAATGGCGTGAAAAAAGAATTCGACTGGAGCTTTCCTACGCTCTATGAGCCTCAGGTTTTTTATGCGGATGTGACGGGAGATGGCAAGCAAGAAGCGGTTATCATCTATAGTATAGGAAAAGGTACTGGTTTAAGCCTTGATGAAATCCATGTGCTGGACAGCAGCGATTTTTCGGAAATCAAAGTGCCGAGTTACGAGGAAACCGTTGCCAACCATATCGAAACGCATATTACGAACCATGATGATATCTTAGACATTAAAGTGAACGCCATGGAAAAAGAACACAAATTCCGTTACGAGTCCCCCTATCCGGATTTGGATCAAGATCAGCTTGGGTTCGGCGGCGTAGTTTATTATAACGTGAAAAATCAAAAGCTCACCTCCACCTTGGGCGCAAGCATCGGAATGGCAGTGTACGTATGTGATGTCCACATCACCTATAAGTTCGACCCTGCCAAAAACGAATTTGTTGCCGATCAAATTGAAGTCGAACCTTTCAGCAACATGAAGTAGAGCGAGCGCCTGCTTGTCACTGACTCGCTTTTCTGATAAAACAAGCCTTCCCCGGCGGTTCACTTGGCCGACAGAGAAGGCTTGTTCACAGTTTTCACATCACTTCGAAATAATAAAATTGACCTTTGGAATTAAACTTGCCTTGTACCTTTGGAGCGCCCTTTTTAGTGAACATCACGGTATCCTCATTGCCTTTGACCTTTTCGGCGGCATATCCCGAAAGATCCAGATTCATGATCGATTTGGCCTGCTTGGCGGCAGTTTTCAGCAGTTGATCCAAAGTATAGCTTTTGATCTTGTTTTCGATAGCCTCCCTATCTTTGGTGTCTTTTTTATGAAGTTGATCGGTCAGTGCCAGCGCGTTGACGGTCATGATTTTGTTGGTTCCTTGCTCGACGTCAATCCATGCGTTCCCCTTGTCTGTCGTGTAGGCCAAATTATAAACCGGCTTTTGATTCGGTTTTATCGTCATACCGCTTACGCTGCGGGCTTTCTTTTTTAGTCCGCCGATTTTGGCAAGGGCCGCGTCCGCCGCCGCCTTGGCCGGCTGAGGGACATCCTTGTCTTTAATGTCTACGGTACTGTACTCCAGCTTTCCGTTTGTAAGGAAAATGGTCCCGGCATCGTTTCCTGTATTCACTTTCAGCCCCTCTGAATTCATGTAGTTAACGATAACTATGTCAAGCTCCTGGCTGTTCTTCGGGAATGCCTTTTTCCATGCATCTTTCAATTCTTTCTTAAACTTTGCGTTTTGCAGGTCCTTGTATTTGAATTGGGCCGAGATGAAATTAACGGTTCCTTCAGCATCTACGATCACTTGGCTGTATGACTGTCCCTCGATCTCAAACGCCACATCGTTTCCGAACGGTTCGGCTTTCGAGAACGAGTAGGTATTTCCCGTGATCTCTTTCAGCTTGTTCTGCGCAGCTTCGATTAAAGCTTGATCCACGTTCTGGATAGTTACAGCCGAGGCGGCATGGGCAGAAGCGTCCGGTAAACCGCTCACCAGCATGGCGGCCAGTGCAACGGAGCCGATTATTTTGTGAATTTTGTTCATTGGTGTTATCCTCCCTGATCCTTAATCTGTTCACTTATATAACAAATAAGGACAGGCGATTCGTGACAAGGCGCAAAAAAAAGCCGCCCTTCGAGCGGCGGTGTTATTCAAATGAGCGAGCAGTTCACGGGGAAAGGCCTTCCGCCCCATAAAGCACAAGGCCGCCTATAAGAAGGCGGCTCTGCCGTTCATTCTTTTTCCCGGGGGAAGAAATGGTTTACGCTTAAACCTCACTAACCAGCCCACGAATAAAAGTCTCAAAACGGGAAGCGAGTTTGGTTATTTTGAAGTTGTTCGCCTTATCGACATGCACAACCTCGGGTTCGCCGTCGTTTCCGGACTCGCGGTAGTCCAGCATAATCGCCCCGGACTCCGCCGGACAGTCGCCGATGATTACGCCAAATTCGGGATAACCCTCGTTGTCAATACGGAATCGGCTGCCCGCTGCCCCGCATAGGGAATGTTTTTTCTCTCTGCCGATGCCCAAAATGCCCGTAATCTCGATAGGGCCTTCAGCCCGATCACCAGCTTGCCCTATAGGAAAAAACCGGCTCCGCGGAATGCCGCCGTTATGTATTTTCATCATCTGAATATAAAAAGCAGGCAGCTTGAAAACCAGTTCTTCTTCCACGGAAGCAATCAGTTCGTCGCTGGGCGGTCCGGATACGTACTTCTCCGCGTCCGGGGCGCCGTCGTCCCAAAAACCCGCCAAATCCAACTCGCCGTCCGCGCCGGAAACGGCGTAACCGCCTGGTCCAGCGGGGCCGCCTTCAGCACTTCCATCGGCTCGTCCGGCACCGCTTCCCCGATCATTATCGCCGTCCGCATCGGCATCCGCCCCAGTTGAAGCCTCAGCTTTGCCCCGGTCGCCGTCTCCCGATTCGCCAGGCTCCTCCGCAAGTTTTTCCCGGATCCAGCCCAGGAATTCCAGCGTGTCTTCATCCCCGGGGTCCAACCGGTCGGCGGCTTCGAACGCTTTCAAAGCTTCGTCATACTGCTCCAGATAGTAATAGGCAAGTCCCACCCGGTAATGCCAAAGCGGGTCCTCCCGCCCCTCGTCCGCAACGGTCATAAACTGTCCAACCGCTTCTTCATACCGCTCCAGATTGTTTAACGCCCGCCCCAAATGGCTGACCAGCTCATAATTCCTGTCCTCGGCGGGAATCTCCGTAATCGCATTTACGATATTCTCAAACTCATCTTCCTCATGCCACGTCTCCAACTGCGCCAAAAGATCTTCTCTCAACACGAACTCCTCCTACGCGAAAGCCTTTTTCAAATTATACCATTCCGAGAGGAGCGTTCTCCAGCGCGGCACCTCTTACTGATCATTTCTTCCTGTTTATCTCTCTCCGATCACGGGAGGGGCGGTAATATTCCGCGAAATGCAAAAGTGCAGGCGATTTTTGTCGAAACCCTCTATAACAGGCGGCTCAAATGCAAAAGTGCAGTTCAGATTCAGTCATTCGCCCATATTTTTCCAAAAACTCCCCAACCAACTGCACTTTTGCAGGCCAATTGCCTCGGAAGGGGAAAATCGCCGAAATGAGATGCACTTTTGCAGTTGGCCGACCAATGAGGCCTTCTATAATAGAGAGCACGAAATAGAGAATCCGACTGTCCGCCTACATCACACTCTCGCCTTCGCCCGCCCTTCCCGCACAAACCTCGCGGCGGCGGAGCATTGCTCCTCCGTCACCTGCTCCAGCGTGACAAACCCGTGCGGCTTGTACTGCTCGAGCAGCCGCCAGAAGAGGGGATAGTCAAGCTCGCCCAGGCCGGCGGCCGCGACCGTTAACCCGCCGCCGTCCGCTTCACGCTTGACATCCTTGGCATGGGCGCTGACGATCCGCGAGCCGAACAGATCGAAGGCCGTACGGATAATTTCATCGTGCCGGTCAAAGTTGGAAGCGTTTAACATATTGCACGGATCAAGCAGCACGCCTACACACGAGGACGGGAACCGCTCGATGGTCTCGGCCATCGTTTCGGGGGAATCGATGAGGTGGCCCTGCGCGGCTTCCAATCCGATCGTAACGCCCCAGCGTTCCGCTTCTTCCACCAGTTCCTCCAGCGCCTGGTTAAGCCGTTCCCAATGCTTGGACAAATGGCTCCGGTCCGCAGGCACGCCCACCTCGGTCGCAACGATCGGCGCCCCAAAATGCCGCGCGTTCCGCAGATGCTCCTTAAACCGCTCCACATTGTGGCGGAAGCTCTCGTCGTCAAGCTCGATCAAGCTGGCGTAGCAGCCGAGCACGGCGATCCGTACGCGGTTGTCCGCGAACGCCCCTCCCACTTCGTTGGCCAACCCCGGACTTATTTTTCCCAGCGAAAAATCAACGTCCGAAATCGCCTTGGACAACGCCAACTGCACGTAAGGAAAATGAAATTCGGCCACCTTCGCCGCCAACTCTCTAAAAGGCTGCTTTCCCAGCAAATGCGCTAAAATTCCGACAGACACTCGTTTCTCCTCCTTTTTACTCACCCACTCAGGATTAAAAACTCATTTCTTCCAGTTCATTCGCCATTTCCGGGCGTATTCCTGCAAAAATTAAGGTTAATTATGAATCGTATGAATCAACGGAAAGACCCGGGCCTTTAAGGCCCGGGCCGTTTATTCCAAAGCAACAAGCAATGCTGCCTCAAATCCTTTGCCGCAGGTACAATGCTGCGCAAAGCACCAAAACTTTGATCACAGAGCTCTTTGGAAAGTTTTCAACTCGCTCCGGCTGTTTAGTGCTTACCGTTTGCCATCATACCCCCGGTTCGATCCCCCACACCAGTTCTCCGTTTTGGTACAGCGTCACTTTTTCCCAGTTAGCGAACGATGTTTGGGTTGCATTGTAAGAGTAATCATCGGTTTCGTCAAAGTTGGTCCAGCTTGATTTGGCCGCGCGAATCTGGATATCTCCGGTTTGTCCTCCCGGAGCAAGCGAGCCCGCGCCGCTGGTGAAACCAACCTCCATATAACTGTCCGTGAAGGTTACCACTACGTTGGAAGAGCCGACTTGCGCCCAGTCAACCCAGGCTTGCATCGCATCGCTGCCCTCTTTGGTGAAGTAGTAGCGAAGCTTCACATCGCTCAGCTTAACGGCTGTCGAACCGTTGTTCTTGATGTTGAACTGAGGACGGATCTGGTTGTCGGTCGCGCTGGAGTCGCCGTTGCGGTATTGCGCGACCAAATCGCCTTTAGGCAATTCCCGGGGAGCTGCGCTGACCGCATTGGAATCAGAGCTCTCGCCCGATTTATTGTTGGCGCTCACCACATAGTAGTACGTGCTGCCATTCTTCACATCAGTATCCGTAAAGGAAGTTCTCGTTACGGAATCCGCGATCGTCTCAAACGGACCTTGCGCGCTATCCGCACGCTTCACATTATAGCTCTCCGCACCTTTTACCGCGTTCCAGCTCAGCTTGACCTCGGCGTTGCCGGCCGTCGCTTTCAGTCCCGCGGGCGTATCCGGGGCCGGTTCCGCGGCAGGAGTCGCGCTGACCACGGTAGATTCAGGGCTCACCCCGGCGCCGTTTACAGCGCTGATTACATAGTAATAAGTAGTGCCGTTAATCACATTCGTATCCGTATAGACGGTCCCCGTTACGGTTTCGGCGATAGGCTCAAACGGCCCTGCCGCGTCAACCGCGCGCTTCACGGTGTAGCCCTCGGCTCCGCCCACGGCATTCCAGTTGAGCTTCACCTGCATGTCCCCCGCTTTAGCGGTCACCTTCGCAGGAGCGGCCGGCACGGTAGGAACGGAATTGCCGTAGCTCGTCGTTACGATGACCTGCACGGCGGAATCCACGCTTTCCCCGGCTTTGTTAACGGCGCTGACGACATAGTAGTAAGTAGTGTCGCTCTTCACGCTTGCGTCCGTGTAGGTCAAGCCTTTCACATTGGAAGCGATGACGGCAAACGGACCTTCCGCGCTGGTCGCGCGTTTAACGTTGTAACTTTTCGCGCCTTCCGCCTTCGACCAGTTCAGCGTTACTGCGGCCGTCAGCGTATCCGGAGCTACAGGAGGCGTATCTTCCCCGCCGCCGTTGTCGGACAGCGGAATCGCCGGATAAGCGTTTTGTACAAGCTCTACAAACTGTTCATGGAACCAGTGACCCGACAGCGGAGCGTTCGGCAGAGCTCCGGTCAATGTACCGTCGGCTGTCGTGTAAGTCGGATCGCACATCCGGTCAAAACCCTTGCCTTCATCATTCGGGATTAGGGTACTCGAACCGTCCGAATCTCCCGGCGGCTTCACCCATACCAGCGCATCGACATGCGGATAAGCTTGCGGAGCGGCTTGCGGCGGCATGCCCATCCCCGCGCCCGCCGCATTACACCAGTTGCCGCGATGCAGGCGCTTATCGATACGTCCGGAATCTACATAAGTATTGATGTCCGATCCGGATGCCCCGGTCGGACGGTTAGGTCCGCCCCATCCGTTACGCGAGGTATCGATCAGGAAACCGATGTCGGACGGCCAGCCCTTGGCCACAAAACCGGAGTACAGCGCCGCCGTAAAGTCGGCCTCATCGAAGTACGGATTCCATTCATAGTATTTCGCCGCACGAATCGGCTGCCCGTTAATCTGCAAATTCGCGTTCGGCAAGTTCGGTTCTTCCAAAGGCGTGGTGTTGGCCGTATTGGTGACGAAACCGTCAACGCTGGAGAAACCGCCTTTGGTACCTTGAACTACGGAAGTATACAGATTGACTGCAGGCTGCAGGTTGGAATCCCATCCGAGCCAGCCGGAGTGCCCGATGTCCAGATATTTGTAGACGTTCGGGATGTCATGCAATTGGTCCAGCGCATAAGTGATCCCATCCCGGTAAATATTGCTGGAATTTGCCGCCGCACAAGCCGGGGTGCTCAAGTTCGTCACCAGGTTAGGCAGCGAGTCAGGTTCGATCACGGTGACGATGCGGATATCTTTATACTTCGGATTGGAGAAAATATCCGCGATTACATCGATATATTCCTTCTTGTATCTTTCCAACGCATCTTGCGTGAGCGGCAGTTCGCCGTTGGAAGCCAAAGCGTGACAGTCGCGTCCCGGCATATCGTAGATAACGAAGCTGGCCGTGATCGGCGTGTCGCCTTCTTTTTGCGCCAGCGCGTTGTCCAGGTGTTCTTCCAGACTGAGGCGTCCGTCACCGCCTTGAATCGCCGAAATCCGATCGAGCCAGACGGCCGTCGGGTACGACTTGACCGTCTCCATCTTGGCGGCCAATACATCGTCAGTCACCTGCGCGATCGACGTGTCGACAAAGTTCGCGTAATCGGGGTTAATATAAGCCGTAGCGCCGACAAACGGGTTGTCCACATGAGCGGAGTCCGCCGCCGAAGCCGGCAAAGCTGCCGGAACGGTTAATGCTGTAATCATACTAGCCATGAAGAGGGTCTTCATTTTGGCGAAAAGCTTTTTCTTCATTTCCTTTACTCCCTTCGTTGTTTCGACAATTTCCTCATACAAAGCAGCAGCAGTGAACAGTCCTTACCGCGTCATCATTCACGCCCTCTCTCTAGCATTTTGGACGGGAAACGATAGAAAAAGGGAATTACGGCCGCTCTGCAGCCTGAATTCCTTCTCTCCCTTGGCCGACTCGCCTCCCGCGTTTTCCGCATCGTTCAGCCATCCGATCTCCAACTTTTAAACATCCCCTCCCATTGTTAGATTAGTAGTTTTTGGGCGTCATTTAAACGCTTCCAAACTATTTCTATCGTATACATAGGAGGAATAATTTGTCAATTAAGAAAAATACTCTATTTTCCATCGAATCTTATATACTGGTTTTACCCCATTATTTTACATTCAGTTTACAATCGATACGTTCCCCCGCCCCGTTTTGACAAAAAATGCCCGCCCCCATAGTTGATAGAGGCAGGCATTTGCTCGACTGCATTTCGCAAAATTCTCCCGGTTCTTTTGAATACCCGGCTTTTATTCGTTCCAGATCAGCACGCGGATCGGCGTCGGATTGTAGGCGTTGCACGGATTATTGAGCTGCGGGCAATTGCTGATCAGCACCATGGAGCGGCAGCTCGACTGAACTTCCACATAACAGCCCGGCCCCGATACGCCGTCTTCGAAGGTCAGCCCGCCTTCCGGCGTAACCGGTACGTTCATAAAAAAGTTGATGTTCGGCGACAAATCGCGTTTTCCGTACAAATGGCCTTCCGGATGCTTCGACAGTTCCAGCATAAACGTATCGCGGCAGTTGTGCATGTAGCCTTTCTCATGGGCGTAGCGGACCGTGTTGCTCTGGGACGAGCACGCCCCGCCCAGCGTATCGTGACGTCCGCACGTATCGGCGACGATCCGGGCCAGTTCCTTGCCCGATTCGGCAAGCAGGGCGGAGCCCGTTGTCAGGTAAATGTTATTCTGCGCATGAATCGTCCGCACGGCACTGTAATGGTCTTCCGGATTGTCGGCATCGTAAAACAGCGTATCCGCCGCCTGGTTTCCCTCCAGATCCACGATGCGCAGCACCTGCCCCGGCCCAAGCTCATGCATCCAGCCCTGGCCCGCCGGGATCACCTCGTCATAAATCGCCGTCTCGGCCATCCGTGGACTTTCCACCCGATAAAATGCCTTCATCATTTTTAAACCTCCCTTTTCTTTTTAGTCAGTCAGCTTTGCAGCGCATAATAATTCCACGTGTTATCAAAAGCACGGCGGTTCTCCGGACGGTAGTTGACGCAGGGGTCCTGCGAATCGGCCGGCAGCCCGGGCAGCACTTCGATCTTGACCGGCACCGACGGGTACGGCTCTCGCGGGTCCAACGGATGGGGCGTATTCGAAAAGATGACGAGGACATCCATTTCCGTACGCAGTGTGACCGTCTGTCCCGCGGCGCAGTGGTTTTGGACGAAATTCATATTCCCTTCCTCGTCGCAGAACACCTTGGAGAACCAGTTGACCACCGGCGACAAATCCCGGTTGCCGAGCCCGCTGCGGGTAAGCTCCACCGCCAAATTTTCCTGGCCGCTGCGCAGCCATTCGTTGCGCTTCTCCTGATACCGGCTTAGGCCGTATTTCGCGTCGGTGGATTCCCGCGTCGTGTAACCCCCTAACGGGTCATGCCAACCCAAATCGTCCTGAACGATGCTTGCCAGCACCCGGCCGTTGTCGCTCATGAGCACGTTTCCCTTCGTTAAATGCGCGGTGTGTTGGGCTTTAAGCGTGTCCGGCATATTGTACCGTTCCGTCAAATCGCGGGCGTGGTACATCAGCATTGCCACATTCGCCCCTCCTTCCAGGGCCGTCAGACGAATCAGTTTGCCCCTGCCGATCACTCCGGACCATTTGCCTCCCGGGTGCATCGTTTCGCTCCAAATCACGTTCATGGCCATCCACTCCTTTTTCCTGGCGGTTCGCGCCGAACTTTCGGAAGGTAAAACAAAAGGAAGACATCTTTAAACGCAGCCAGACGCTCGTCCTTACGATATCTCCCAGGTTTTTATCCTTCCGTGTAGTCCCCCATGCACGGGACCGTTTACTCTCGGACCAGACTCTGTTTCCAGACGGAACCCTAGTAAACTGTTAAACTATTTTATTTTTATGTTAGATAACATAACAACAGAATCATCACCTTGTCAAATCAAATAAATGTAAATATTTCTGAAAAAAAAGCACCCGCTCACCTAACCGAGGATATCTTCAGAACCCGCGCTACCAGCAGGTTTTCCCGCCCCTCATTGAATCCGCCCATAATTCTACGGGCATTTTCTTGTGGATCGTACACAAATTTTTTAGGGAGGAAAGCACCATTTCTGTGGACAAACCATGAAAATATCGAGTCCAATTCGTGGTATCTTGACAGTCTTCGACAACAGCGACAATAATAAAAGCCATAACACTATGTCAATTTACATCACACAAATTTGCAAACTCAAGAGATTCATGGCATCTAAATAACATTTAGAGTCATATAAAATGACACAACAAAGTTTTATATTTTTCCATTATGGTTGCAAATTTTGAGAGAGAGGGGTTCACACCTTGGAAAAGCTGACCATCGCTACGTTGAAGGCCATGTACAGGAGCCAGAAGACGACGCCGCAGGCACTGATCAAAGCGATTATTGAAAAGGCCGAACGCGACAAGTCTTTAAACATCTGGATCGTTCCTCCGTCCCTGTCGTTGATCCAGCCTTATTTGGATGGCTTGAAGGACAAAAGCCCGGAACAATATCCGCTGTGGGGCGTCCCCTTCGCCATTAAAGACAATATCGACTTGGCGGGCGTCCCAACCACGGCGGCTTGTCCGGCCTACGCTTATACGCCCGAGCAAAGCGCTGAGGTGGTGGAAAGGCTTGTCGAAGCCGGGGCCATCCCGATCGGCAAAACCAATCTCGACCAGTTCGCGACCGGGCTTGTCGGCACCCGCAGCCCTTACGGCGAAACGCACAACGCCCTGCTGCCCGAACTGATCAGCGGCGGCTCCAGCGCCGGGTCGGCGGTGGCCGTCGCCCGCGGGCAGGCCGTCTTCGCGCTTGGCACCGACACGGCCGGGTCGGGGCGTGTTCCCGCCGCGCTGAACGATCTGATCGGCTACAAAGCCGCGATTGGCGACTGGCCAACCAAAGGCGTCGTTCCAGCCTGCGCCAGTCTCGATTGCGTCACGGTGTTCACGGCCGCGCTGGAGGACGCTTATCTCGTCGATTCCGTTGCCCGGGGAATACAGGAGCAGGATGCCCACAACGGCGGCGGATTCCGCTTCAATCCGCCCATCGCTTCGGGCAAGCCGCGGAAGCTGCTGCTGCCGAAGGAGCCGCTGTTCTTTTACGGCGACTTCAAAGACGCTTACCGCTCCGCTTGGGACAAAGCGGTAAAACGGCTGGAGCAATGCGGAATTCCCATCGAATACATCGATTCCGGCATTTTCCGCCAGGTGTCCAGCATCCTGTACGACGGCCCGTGGATCGCGGAGCGCTGGTCCGATTTGGGGGAATTCGTCGAATCGCATCCCGGCGGCATCTTCCCGGTGACGGAACAAGTCCTTCGCTCCTCGCATGATCGGGGGTACGACGCCGCCTCCGTGTTTACGGCGCTGCACCAGCTTCGCGGCTATAAAGAGCAGACCGGCGCGCTGATGCAGGACGCCATTCTCGTCATGCCGACCTGCGGCGGAACGTATACGCGGGAGCAGGTCGCCGCTTCGCCAGTTGCCGCCAACAGCGACATGGGCTACTACACCAACCACTGCAACCTGCTCGATCTGACGGCCATTGCGCTGCCGTCCGATTACGCCGGCGAGCGGCTGCCTTTCGGCATCACGATGTTTGCCTTGCGCGGCCAGGACCACATCCTGAAAGGCGCCGCCGCCGAGTTTATGCAGACCGATTCGATTGAGCTGGCCGTCTGCGGCTTGCATATGCGCGGGTTCCCGCTGGAAAAACAGCTGCTGGAATGCGGCGCCTCCTTCCTGCGGCCGGACCGGACGGCTCCCTGCTACCGCCTGATCCGGCTGCAATCGAACCCTCCGAAGCCGGGCCTGATCCGCTCCGCGCCAGGCAGCTCGATCGAGCTGGAGGTTTGGCGGATTCCGCTGCACCGGCTTGGCGAGTTCATCCGCAAGGTGCCCGCGCCGCTCGGGCTGGGCAAGATCGAGCTGCACAACGGAAGCGAAGTCACCGGCTTCCTTTGCGAGCCTTACGCCGAGCCGGGCGGAGAAGACATCACCCGTTACGGCGGCTGGGCGGCCGCGGAGCGGAGCAGGAGCCAAAGCGGCGAGCCCGCGACGGGATAAAAGCAAGTATGAGAGAAGGGAGCGAACAATCATGAACATGACCCGTCGTTTAACGGAGCCTCCGGCCCGCGAATTCCGCTGCGCAGATCTGTTTCATATGAACTCTCTCCCCAACCTGAAGCTGTTGGCGGGCGAATGCCGGCTGGACAACGCCATCAGCCGGGTCAACATTATGGAGGTTCCCGATATTCAGAATTGGGCCCAGGCCAACGAATTTTTGGTGACGACCGGCTACTCGCACCACCATAATATGGACGCCTTCCTGGAGATCATTCCGCGGCTGGTCGAGCGCGGCGTGGCCGCGCTCGGCATCAAGCCCAAGCGGTTCATTACGGACATCCCCCGGCAGATTATCGACTGCGCCGAGGCGTATGAACTGCCGCTCTTCGAGCTGCCGGAGTCGACGATCTTCTCCAACGTCGTACGCGAGGTGATGGAGAAGGTGATCTCACTGGAAACGAAAAACGTCCTGCTGCTGCAGCAGCGGCTGGAGCAAGTGGCGGAGCTAATGCTGCACGGCCGCGAAATGCCGCGGATCGTGGAGGCGGTCGAGACGATGGTCGGCAATCCGCTCTGCATCTTAGGAGCCGAAGGCCGGATGATCGCCTCGCCGCGGCATGCCGCCTACTTCTCCCCGTTCCGCGAGCGTCTGGCGGCCCTGAATTCCAGCTCCCCCCAAAGCCGCAGCGTCATCACGGTCCCGGGCAAGCCGCCCAAGGGCAGCGACGTCCGCCTGCATGTATTCAATCTTTGGGAGGCGGAAAAGGACCCGATTCTCGTGCTGCTGGCCGAGAAAAACGGCACCTGCAGCGAACTGGACCTGTCCACCGTATCGCGGATTTTGCCGCTGATCAACATCAGGCTGAGCGGCGAAAACACGTACAACCTGGTAAAAGCCAAATACTTCGACGATTTTATTAAGGACTGGCTGACCGGAGTCGTTCCCAGCGCGGAGCATCTCGATATTAAAGGCCGGCTCTACGGGTACGAGGGCCTCTCCTCCAAAACCTACCGGGCAGCGATCGTCAAATTTCATGCCGGCTCGCCGCCCGCTTTGGATAGCGGTTTGATCGCCGAGCTTACCCGCTCCGCGCCAAACGATTGCCTGTTTACGAGCATCGGCGGCAAAATCATCGGGCTCCTGCCGCAAACGGCCAATAACGGGGCCGGACTCACGCCGGAGGATACCGAACCGTTATTCCGCCACATCGCGGACGTATGCGGAACGGACGCCTTCTCCCTATGCGTCGGCGAAGCGAGTGAGCCGCTGGCGGTGAACGACAGCTATATCGATGCGGAAAATCTATACACCGCCTCCTGCATCAGCAAAGAGAACGCTAGACTGATTACGTGGGAACGGCTCGGCATCTACGCCGTCCTCAGCCTTTTGCCCAAACATGCCAACGTGGACAAATATTTGGGCCGCTATGTGAAGCCGCTGGTTGTATACGATGAAGCGCATCACTCCAGTCTGATTCAAACGCTAAAGGTCTATTTTCAAATGGGCTGCAACATCAAGCTTACCGCTCAAAATATGTACACGCACTACAATACCGTTGTGTACCGCCTCGATAAAATCAAGTCCTTGCTGGGCATCTCGTTCGACGATCCGGAAGCGCGGCTTCAACTGCAGCTGGGCTTGAAAATTTATGAAATGGGAGAGTAGAGCACTAACTCACAAAGGGGGAATTTAAAATGAACCACCGAAGCCAGCCGCGCACCCTGTTTCGAATTCGCCGGGACATCCCTCCGCGCCTGTTCAATACGATCATGGCGGTCACGTTTCTGCTGCTGATTGCGCTGTGGTATGCCGGGAGCCATTTTTCCGGCATCAATCCGATTTTTTTGCCAACGCCGGAGGCGACCTTCGCTTACTTGTTCTCCGTCCTTCAAGACGGAAGCCTCTGGGGAGACATCGGCGTCAGCTGCTACCGGGTGTTGATGGGCTTTCTGATCTCCGTTCTGATCGGCGTTCCGCTGGGCCTGCTCTCGGGCGCCTACAAAGTCGTAAACGCAGTGATGAAGCCGCTGATCGAGTTTTTCCGCTACCTCCCGGTTTCCGCCTTGATCCCGCTTATTATGGTCTGGACCGGCGTCGGCGAAACCGCCAAAATCACGATCATCGTCGTCGGAGCCGTTTTTTCCATGACAGCCATGATCGCCGACATCGTAAAAAACATCCAAATCGACCTTATCAATACCGCCTATACGCTCGGTGCCACACAAGGGCAGGTTATTCGCAGCGTGATCATTCCCGCGATGATGCCAAGCGTGATGGACACGATGCGGATGGTTATGGGCTGGGCCTGGACCTATTTGATTATGGCGGAAATGCTCGCCTCCAGCTCCGGCCTCGGTTACAGCATCATGATCGCGGAACGCTTCATGAAAACCTACATCATTTTCGGCGGCATCTTCGTCATCGGCCTGTTGGGACTGCTGTTCGACCGCATTTTCGCTTACATCAACAAGCGGCTGTTTCACTGGGCCGAAGACCTCTAAACCTTTACTGCGATCCATGAAAGGGGGAAATAATCATGTTGCAACCCGCGTCCAGCCCAAAAATCTCCTGTAAAAACCTCAACAAAATCTACCGCTCGAAAAGATCGGAAACGTACGCACTGAAAGACATCAACATGGACATTGAGGACAATGAATTCATTTGCGTCGTCGGCCCGTCCGGCTGCGGCAAATCAACCCTGCTCCGCATCTTTGCCGGGCTCGACGAGGCCACTTCCGGCGATGTGATGCTGGGGGACCGCGTCATGACGGGGCCGGGCGCCGACCGCGGCATGGTGTTCCAGGCCTACACACTGTTTCCTTGGCTGTCGGTCGAGCAAAACATCCGCTTCGGTCTCAAGCTGAAAAAAATGCCGAAGGACGAAGCCGACCGGATCACGGAGAAATATTTGAGCCTGGTCGGATTGACGGATTTCCGGGGCCGGCTGCCGAAAGAGCTGTCCGGCGGGATGAAGCAGCGCGTGGCCATCGCCCGGGCGCTGGCGAACAGCCCCGAGGTGCTGCTGATGGACGAGCCGTTTGGGGCGCTGGATCCGGACACGAAAGGCAATATGCAGCTGCAGCTGCGCGAGCTGTGGGAACAAGAGAAGCACACCGTCATTTTCATCACCCACGATATCGAGGAAGCGGTGTTTCTCTCCCAGCGCGTATACGTCATGAGCGCCCGTCCGGGGCGGATTATCGCCGATATTCCGATCGACCTGCCGGCCCGGCGCGATCTTGAGCTGAAGGACACACTCGAATTCATCCAAATCCGCAAAAGGATTCACGGCCTGCTGCACTCCGGCGATTTCAGGAATGACCTGTATGCGGCAACCTAATCTCTTTTCGACCTTTCGCAAGGATGTTCCGTTTCTGAAAAGCTTCCTGCTTCTGTCGCTGCCGATCGGTCTGCAAAGCATGATTACGAGCATCACGAACACGCTCAGCTCGGTGATGGTGGGCCAGCTTGGCGACCTGCAGGTATCCGCCACCAGCCTGGCCGGCCAAGTCTTTTTCATCCTGAATCTGGTCATCGTCGGCATCGTCAGCGGAGCCACCATTTTCCTGTCGCAATTTTACGGCAAAGGAGACCGGCGGCAGCTAAAAATCGCCTCAGCGCTCGCCTTCGTCCTCATCCTGGGCGTCAGCGGAGCGTTTACGGCGATCGGGCTGTTCTGGCCGGAGCAGGCGCTGCGGGTGTTCTCCAACGAAAGCGAAGTGGCCGCGGCGGCGGGGCGCTATCTGCAAGTGGTCTGTCTCAGCTATTTGCCGACAGGACTATCGCTCGCCTGCACGATGATTTTCCGGAATATCGGCCGGCCCGGGTTCCCGCTGCGCATTACCGTGCTGACCATCTTGATTGACATCGCGCTGAGCTATGGGCTGATCTTCGGGAAATTCGGTATGCCGGCGCTGGGCATCCAAGGGGCAGCTTACGCGATCGTCGCCGCGAGATGCGTCGAAATGCTCATTATGACGGCGGTGCTGTACGGCAAATTCCGCGACTTCGCGCCAACGGTCGGCGATTTGTTCGCGGCCAAGCGCGATTTCCTGGCTGTTTTTTTCAAAACCTCTTTTCCCGTCATCATCAATGAAACGGTTTGGAGCATCGGCTACGCCCTGTACAGCGTCGTCTTTTACCATATGAGCTACACCGTCGGCGCGGCCGTGGGGATCGCCAAAGTGCTGGAGCAACTGCTCATCGCTTTCTTCATCGGCACCGGACAGGCGGCCGCGATCATGCTGGGACAGACGATCGGCGAAGGCCGTCCGGAGAAGGCGCCCTATTACGTCAAGCGCATGGAAGCTTATACCGCTCTGTTCGGCGTTTTGACCGGAGCGGTCATGGTTTTGGGGACGCCGCTGATGCTCCAGCTTTATCAAGGCATCTCGGATACGGTGCGGGACAATGTCATGCTGATCGTCGTTTACCTCGCCGTCATCATGCCGATTAAGGGAATGAACTTCGTGCACATCATGGGGACGCTGCGCGCCGGCGGGGACACGAAGATGTGCTTCATCATCGACAACGCCGCCCTGTGGTGCGTCTCGCTTCCGCTGACGTTTCTCGCCGGCTACACGCTGAATCTCGGCATCGAAGCCGTTTATCTCTTCGTCGTCATTGACGATGTTTGCAAATACGCGCTTGTCCGGCTTCGTATCCGGAGCAACAAATGGATTCACAATCTGGTAGGTTAGCGGGCTAATGGCTGATTCACCGGATGTAATCAAATAAAAAAATAGTTGGAGGCGAGAAATCATGACGAGACAAAAGAAACGCGGCTTGATGAAAACGGGGGCAACGCTGCTGCTGCTAACGGCCATGATGTTCGGGGTGATCGCATGCGGAAACGGCAATTCCGCCAGCGGGACAACCGGCGGCGGAGGCAAAAGCCCGGCCAACGCCGCCGGGTCGGCGCAAGGCTCGAACGGTGCGGCGGGCTCCTCCGCACAGAACGGAGCACCCGTGACCGTCAAAACGGCGTATGCGCCGTTTATCGGAGGCATCGGGGTCTACGCGCTTGATGACAAGGAGTTTGACCTGGCCCACGGCGTGGATGTGCAAATCGGCGCTTTCGGCGCCACTTCCCCGCTCATGAGCGTAATGACCGGGGACGTCGATATCGCTTTTACGACGCTGCAATCCTATCTCATTTCGATAAACGCCCTCATTGAAGAGGGCACCGACATTGCCGATCTGCCAAAAATCGTGTACCTGCACAACGCATCAAAGGGAGCGGACGGCATCGTGGCCGATAAAAGCATCAAAACGGTCTCTGATCTGAAGGGGAAGTCGGTCACGGCCCAATACGGCGAAGTCACCCACTACATGCTGGCAAAAGCGTTAGCAACGGCCGGACTGACCGTGGATGACGTCAAGCTCGTCGACATGGGGCCGGGCAAAGGCGGGGCCGCCTTCGTCGCCGGCAGCGTCGACGCCGCCACGACGTTTGAGCCATACCTGTCTCAAGGCGTAAGCTCCCGGGGCGGCAATGTGATCATCTCCACCGCCGACTTGGAGAACACGATCCTGGACGTGATCGTCGTCTCCGCCAAAAACGCCGAAGAAAAACCGGAATGGCTGCAAAACACGCTGAAAGCCGTGGAAGACGCCACGCAATACGTCAACAGCGATCTGGACGACGCTGCCGAAGTAACGGCCGATGATCTGCAGGTCAGCGCCGCGGAAGTCAAGGAAATGTTCCCGACCGTCCACCTGTACACGCTGGACGACAACCATGAAGGGATGGACGAAGGCGGCTGGTTGTACAACACGATGAAGGATGTCGTTTATTTCTATCATTCCATTGGCGTCATCAAGAATAATTTTGATGTGAAGCAGCTGGTATCCACCGATTTCCTCTGGTAACCCGAAAAACTTGGCCGGGGCGTCAGCGCCCCGCCACCCCATTTTAATTAGGAGGCGACCATAATGATTGCGATTCCCGAACACAGCGTGCTTATCCTGGTTGACGTGCAAAACTCCGACCCTGCCAAGCATCCGCGCGGCATTCCGGAAAAAAGACTGGCGTATTTAAAAAACGTCGAACGGGTCACCGAATATTTCCGTCAGCGCGGCGACGTGCCGATCGTGCACATCCGCGAAATCCACCGCAAGGATCTGGTCGATTTCGGCCGCGAGCTGGACGGCGCGGAGAACATTCACTGCGTGGAAGGCACGCCCGAAGCGACGTATTACGAGCCGACCGCGCCGATCGAGGGCGAATATACGGTGGACAAACGCCGGTACAGCGCCTTTTTCGGAACCGATTTGGAAATTCTGCTGCGCGGGCTTAAGGCCGAGCATCTGTTCCTCGCCGGCGGCATGACCGACATCTGTGTTCACTATACGGCCGTGGACGCCCATCAATACAACTATCACGTTCACGTGTTCAAGGAAGCCTGCGGGACGCCGAGCAGCGACGAGGTTGCCCAGGCGGCGCTCGACAATATCGAATATTTCCAAACGGGCTCGGTCATTTCCGTGGAAGACTTATTCAACTAAAATCCAATAATGAGGAGGAGAGCCGATTATGGCAAAAATCCCCGAACATAGCGCATTGCTCGTCATCGACATTCAAAACGACACGGAAAGCGACGCCATTCCCGTGATGGAGGGCGGCACCTGCCTGCTGAACGCGCCGAAGGTCATCCAGCAATTCCGGAAGCTGCAGGTGCCGGTCATCCAGATTCGCGAGCTGCACCGCGCCGACCACAGCGACTTCGGCCGCGAGCTCGACGGCGTGGAGAAGGTCCACTGCCTGGAAGGGACGCCCGCCGAGGAGTTTCACCCTTCGACCGCCCCGATCGAAGGCGAATACATTATCACCAAACGCCGCTACAGCGCCTTTTTCGCGACCGACCTTGATTTGCTATTGCGCTGCCTTGGCATTAAGCGCCTGTACCTGATCGGCGGCATGACCGACATCTGCGTCCGCTTTACGGCCGTGGACGCCCATCAGCACAACTACCATTTCCATGTCGTGTCCGACGCCGTCGTGGGCACGAGCCGGCAAGCCCATGATATGGCGCTGCTCAACATGGAATACTTGCAAACCGGGGCCAACATCACGACCGAAGACGTGCTGGCGCTCACCCGCTAATCGGCCATGGTACAGGAAAGAGGCGCAAAAACGGCCGCTTGGAAGCGGATTGCCGAGCTGGTCGAGCGGCGGCGGGAAGCGATGACGGAGCTGAGCGACCGGTTATGGGAGCTGGCCGAAACGAAATTCGAAGAGTTCGAGTCGGCCGGGCTGCTCGCGGAGCGGCTGGAGCAGGAAGGGTTCACGGTGGCGTTTGGCACCGGCGGGCTGCCGACGGCATTTACGGCTTCGTACGGCAGCGGCCGGCCGGTTATCGCCATCCTGGGTGAATACGACGCGCTGCCGGGGATGAGTCAGATCGCGGGCGCCGCTTTCCGGGAGCCGCTTAAACCCGGAGGCAGCGGGCACGGCTGCGGCCATCATTTGCTGGGCACGGGTTCGCTCGCCGCGGCGGTGGCCCTGAAAGAATATATGGCCGAAGCGGGGCTGCCCGGAACGATCCGCTATTACGGCTGCCCGGCCGAGGAAGGCGGTTCCGGCAAAACGTTCCTGGTGCGGGAAGGCGCATTTGCCGACGTCAACGCGGCGCTGACCTGGCATCCCGGCTACGGCAACGCGGTCGTTTCCCAGACGTCCTCGGCCAATTACCAGGTGCGCTACCGGTTTCAAGGACGCAGTTCGCACGCGGCCGCCAGTCCCCATACGGGAAGAAGCGCCCTGGATGCGGTGGAGCTGATGAACGTCGGGGCCAACTATTTGCGGGAGCATGTCCCGCGGGAGGCCCAGTTCCATTACGCGGTCACGGATACGGGCGGATTCTCCCCGAACGTCGTGCAGGCGGCCGCGGAAGTCGTATATTTGATCCGCGCGCCCGAGGTTCGCCAAGTGGAGGAAATTTACGCGCGGATCAACGATATCGCCAAGGGAGCGGCGCTGATGACCGGAACGAAGGTGCAGATCGGCTTCGAAAAAGCCTGCTCCAATCTGATCCCGAACGTGACCGTGGAGCGGATCATGCAGCGGTGCTTCGAGGCGCTTGGCGTGCCGGCGTTTACGGAGGAAGAGCAGCGTTACGCCCGCGCTATACTTGAGGCGCTGCGGCCGGAGGCGAAGCCGGGCACGGACGGCGGACTGCAGGTGGATTCGGGGCAGGAGGCCGCTCAGATCGGTGATCCAAGGCCGGAGGCCGGACCAGAAACGAACCCCGAGCCGAAATACGCTCCGGATCAAGCCGCCCTGCCGGAGACACTCGATCCGTACCGCCCCTTGACCGGCCGGATGCTCGGTTCCACCGATGTCGCCGATGTCAGTTGGGTCGTCCCGACGGCCCAGCTTGAAACGGTCTGCTTTGCCGCCGATACGCCGTTTCACTCGTGGCAGATGGTCGCGCAAGGGAAGGCGGCGGCCGCCCATAAAGGCATGCTGCATGCCGCCAAAGTGCTCGCGGCGACCGCGGCGGAGCTGCTGAAAGACCCGTCCGTTCTCGAAGAGGCGAAACGGGAGCTGCGCAGCCGGGGTGGTCTGGAGGGATACGCCTGCCCGATTCCCGCCCATATTTTGCCCCCGGTAAAGGCCTGCCGGGGAAACGGGCAGCTCCCCTGAACCAAAACACAAAGCACCAAAGCCGTCATGCGTTAATTGGCGGCTTTGGTGCTTTGCCTTTAACTTGAAGCTAACGGTTGCCACAATCGTTATTTTTTCCAAAAACGTTGATTTCAAATTCTAACGGTTGCCATAGCGCTTATTTCACTTAAAACCGGCTAATTTCGCTTAGATTCAGGCAAATAACGACGCTGACAACCGTTAGAATTTTGAAAAGGCCTTTTTTCGCAAAATAACCACTGTTACAACCGTTAGATTTTTTTGTGCTTTAAGGTACTTCAACGTGCTTTAACCCTTCAACGTGCTTCAACGCGCTTCAATGCACTTTGGCGAATTAATGAACTTTACCGCTTTAATCCACTTGAACGATCTTTTACGATCTTTTACACTCTTTTACCCACGCGTACTAATTCCCTTAGACTGCCTAAGCGCACCGGAAGCTTCCGCCCCCCCTACGCGCTATATCACATCCCCGGCTCAATCCCCCAAACGAGCGTGCCGTTCCGGTACAGGGTCACGCGATCCCAATCGGTGAACGACGTCTTTGACCCATCATAAGAGTAATCATCGCGCTCGTTATAGTTGGTCCAGTCGGTTTTGTTGATCCGCGTCTGGATCTCGCCGCTGTTGCCGCCCGCCGCGATGCTGCCGGCCGCCGGGGAGAATGACAGCTCCAGATAATAGTCCGCTCCCGAGCGAGCCTCGTCCAGCTTCACCAGACTGCCGCTAATGTTCGAGCCGCCGATCTGCGCATAATCGCAGTGGAATTGCTGCGGCTTGTCCCCGTCGATCGTGTACCAGTACCGGAGCGTCAGCTCGCTCAGCGGCACCGCTTCCTCGCTCTGGTTGACGATGCGGAAATGCGGCTTCAGATGGTTGTCGCCCGCATTGGAATCGGCGGAACGGTACTGCACCGCGAACTCGCCGGGCTCCGGCGTCGGCGTCTCCCGCGGCGTCGCATTGACTTCCGCCGAATTCCGGCTTTCGCCCACATTGTTGACGGCGCTGATCACGTAATAATACGTCTTGCCGTTGACCAATCCGGCATCGCTATACACGGCGGCCGTGACCCCTTGGGCCACCGTCACATACGGCCCGCCGCTTTGCTCCGCCCGCTTCACATGGTACCCGGACGCCCCATTGGCCGCATCCCAGCTCAGCGTCACCCGCTGATCGCCGGCCGCCGCCTTGACGTTTGCCGGCACCGCCGGAACCTGCGGCTGCGCAGCGTCGACAATCGCCCAATACGCCGGTTTGGACTGCAGCCGTTCATCGAACAGCAGCGGCCAATTGTTGCGGTTCACCGGGTATTTGCGGAGCCAGGAGTTTCCGTCGTCTTTGCCCCAGACCGTCACGTTGTCGATCAGGTCGCTATGTTTTCTGAAAATGTCGAACAGCTGTTTATAACGGGTCACTTGCTTTTGCGCGATGCTGTCCGGCAATGTGTCGTAACGCTGATTGGTGTTCGTGTACACATCGATGTCCAATTCGGTGATTTCCGTCTTAAGCCCGAGCTCGGCAAATTTAAGAATTGAATTTTCGATCTCGCTCATCTGCGGCCAGTCGATGTTGATATGCGTTTGATGCCCTACCCCGTGAACGGGAATGCCTTTCTCCTGCAGCCGCTTGACCAGGTTGTACAAAGCCTGGCTCTTGGCCGGCTCGTGCGTGTTGTAGTCGTTGATGAACAGCACGGCGTCGGGATCGGCTTCATGCGCATAAATGAAGGCCTTCTCGATGTATTCTTCGCCGGCGATCTGGTACCACAGGCTGCGGCGCAGTCCGTCCGGCTGGCTCGGATCAATCACCTCATTGACAACGTCCCAGGCGTAAATCGCATCCTTATACCGCCCCATGACTGTCTTGATGTGGTTCTCCATCCGCTGGAACAGCACATCCTTGCTGACCAGATTTCCGTTCTCGTCCCGGAAAACCCAATCCGGGGTCTGATTGTGCCACACGAGCGCATGGCCCCGCACCTGCTGGCCGTTGTCCAACGCGAACTGAACGGCCGCGTCCGCCCCAGCGAAGCGGAACTGGCCTTCCTCCGGCTCGGTGCTGTCCCACTTCAGCACATTGCCCGGCGTTACGCTATTAAAATGCTTGGCCAAAAGCTGTTTGTCCGGCTCCTGGTAAAGCTCGGAATTTTCAAAAGCGGCCCCGAACAGGAAATCGCCGGCGAATACGTCCTTCAGCGACGGAATCCCGTCCTCGATGACGATCGGGTCGGAGTCCGGCAGCCGCTCCAGCGCAAAATCGTCCAGATAAAACGACAGCGTCGGCTGATCCGGGATTTCAAAGTATATGGACAGTTGATCCCCCGGTTCGCGGTATTTGTACTCCGCCCGCAGCTCTAACCAGCGGCTGGCCGAAGCGGTGCCGTTCGCGATTTGCTCGTAGTGCGCATCGCTCCCCGCCGTTCGCTGCATCGTCATGTACACCCGGCTGTCCGGAGAACCGGCCGGCAGCTTGATCCAGCCCGAAAACACGTACGTTTTCCCTAATTCCATCTGCGCCGTCACGTCCAGCGTCACCCCATGCCACCCCATGCTGCGGTCCGCCACCTTCAATCCGTAAGCACCGCTGCGAGCCGCTTCGGCCGCCGCCGTCAGCGTCTCCTCAGAACTGCGTCCGGTCCACCCCTGGGCCGTGCCGTCCTCAAAATCGCTTTGCACCAGAACGGTGTTCGCCGCCTGGGCGTCCGGCTGTGCAGAGAAGTACGCCCCGACTAAACTTAAAATCCAAAACAAGCTAAGCACTTTGCGCAACAACCGTTTTCTCATCGTCATTCTCCTCCATTCACAGAAAAAAATCGTTTTCCAGTCTCGTTCAGCATGAACAGGAAACAAAAAGAAGTCCTGCTAATGAACATCACCCTCCCTCCGGTTTCATCGTTATAGACAAGACGGGCCCCCGCCTCGGCTACCGTAAACCGTCATCCGGCCAACCATCACATAAAACGCTTCCATTTCTATATTTATCCTATAAGGTTTGTACAGGATTTGTCAATCAAATTTTACCAATTAACCCATATATTAAATATCCAAAATTATTCATAACAATTTTTTATTTTTCTCTTGCCCTTTCCCATATGTCCTGCTAATATAAGGACAGCGTTAATTTGGAAAGCTAATATTCAAGTATATTTTCGGGTCTTTCCAAGCAGATAATTTTTGACCACTTTCCTCGGAGAGTTAAGGCCATACGGACAGCCGGGTCAAATGCCGATTGGCAACTTTTGTTGCCTTATTGATTGAGTTAAAAGCTCAAATTTTATAAGTTGGTTACTTTACAACCGGTGCATATCGCACATCAACTTGTGAAACGGTCAATAAGAGTGGTAAAGGCGATTATTTGCTAAATAGACTCTGATCCTAACATGATATATTTGAATATTAAGAACTTTTTCATAAAAAGCGCGCGTTTTATGGCTGGTTGGCGAGCGTTTTACGGACGCTTATGTCGTTCGTCCCGTCATGACCAGAGTTATCTTAATATTTGACTATATCGAAGACAAGTGGTGCGCACCTATGCGTTCATTACTTGTTTTTTTATTTGCAAATTTCGCGGAACCAACAAAGCAGCACAAAAATTCACTGGGTTAGGAGAAATGGAACAATGGGAAAAGCGCTTATTATCGGAGCCGGCGGAGTTGCTTCCGTGGCCATTCACAAATGTGTTCAAAACAGCGAAGTGTTTGAGGAAATCTGCATCGCCAGCCGCACGAAATCCAAATGCGACGAGCTCAAAGCCAAGCTGGACGGCGGCAAAACAAAAATTACGACGGCTCAAGTAGACGCCAACAATGTTGAAGAACTGATCGCCCTGATCAACGAGGTGAAACCGGACATCGTCATGAACCTGGCGCTGCCTTACCAAGATTTGACGATCATGGACGCCTGCCTGGCGACGAAAACGCACTACATGGATACAGCGAACTATGAACCGGAAGACACGGCGAAATTCGAATACAAATGGCAGTGGGAATACCGTGAGCGCTTTGAGAAAGCCGGCATTACCGCTCTGCTGGGCAGCGGCTTCGACCCTGGCGTGACCGGCGTATTTTCCGCCTATGCCCTGAAGCATCATTTTGACGAAATTGAATATATCGACATTCTTGACTGCAACGCCGGCGATCACGGCTATCCTTTCGCCACCAACTTCAACCCGGAAATCAACATCCGCGAAGTCTCGGCTAATGGAAGATACTGGGAAAAGGGCGAGTGGGTCGAAACCAAACCGATGGAGATCAAACGAGTCTACAACTTCCCTGAAGTCGGCGAAAAAGATATGTACCTGCTGTACCATGAGGAATTGGAATCCCTTGCGGTTAACATCCCCGGGCTGAAACGGATCCGCTTCTTCATGACGTTCGGCCAAAGCTATCTGACGCACCTGAAATGCCTGGAGAACGTAGGCATGACGTCGATCGAGCCGATCGAATTCGAAGGCAAGCAGATCATTCCGCTGCAGTTCCTGAAAGCCGTGCTGCCGGATCCGGCTTCCCTGGGACCGCGCACGAAAGGCAAAACGAACATCGGCTGTATCTTTAAAGGCAAAAAAGACGGCAAAGATAAAACTTACTACGTATACAATGTGTGCGACCATGAAGCGTGCTATAAGGAAGTGGGCTCCCAAGCCGTTTCTTACACTACCGGCGTTCCGGCCATGATCGGGGCCATGATGATCCTTCAAGGACACTGGAACAAACCGGGTGTGTACAACATTGAACAGTTCGATCCGGATCCGTTCATGGACGCGCTGAACAAATGGGGTCTGCCATGGCAAGAAAACTTTAATCCGGTGCCTGTAGACGAGTATCCTTCGGAAGAAGATACGAAAAAAGTGCTGGAAACGGAGCTCGTTTAATCCGATGCGTTTTGAGGAACTGCCTACCCCTTGCTACGTAGTGGATGAAGCCCTTTTGGAAAAAAATCTCCGCATCCTCAGCGGGGTCATGGAGCGCACCGGCGCCAAAATCATTTTGGCCCAAAAAGCGTTCTCGATGTACACCCTGTATCCGCTGATCGGAGAGTATTTGAGCGGTACGGCGGCCAGCGGGTTGTATGAAGCGCGGCTGGGGCACGAGGAGATGGGGAAGGAGAACCACGTCTTCTCCCCGGCCTACCGCGAAGATCAGATCGACGAAATTATCGGGCTGTGCGATCATATTATTTTCAATTCGTTTTCCCAAGTGGAAAAATATCGCGATAAAGTGCTCGCCGCCGGTAAAAAAATCGGCCTCCGCATCAATCCCGAATGCTCCACGCAGGTCGGGCACGATATCTACAATCCGTGTGCGGTAGGTTCCCGGTTCGGCGTGACGATCGAGCATTTCCGGCCCGAGCAACTGGGCGGGATTTCCGGTCTGCATTTTCACACGCTTTGCCAGCAGAATTCGGATGATTTGGCCACCACGCTCGATGCGATCGAAGAGAAGTTCGGACCGTGGCTGTCGCAGCTGGAGTGGATCAACTTCGGCGGCGGCCACCATATCACCCGGGAGGATTACGATATCCCCCTGCTGGAACAATGCATCAAACGGATGCAGGACAAATACGGCTTGCAGGTGTACCTGGAGCCCGGAGAAGCCGTGGCCTTGAATGCCGGTTACCTGATTACGACCGTGCTCGACACAATGCAAAACGGCATGGATATCGCCATCCTCGACACGTCGGCCTCGTGCCATATGCCCGATGTGCTCGAAATGCCTTATCGTCCGCCGCTGTTCGGTTCCGGGGAACCGGGAGAGAAGCCGTACACGTACCGGCTTGGCGGGCCGACCTGCCTGTCCGGCGATACGATCGGCGACTACTCGTTTGATCAGCCTTTGAAGAGCGGCGACCGGCTGGTGTTCGGCGACATGGCGATTTATTCGATGGTGAAGAACACCACGTTCAACGGCATGCCGCTTCCCGCCCTCGTGGTTCAGCACAAAGACGGCGATTGCGAAGTTCTGCATGAGTTTGGATATGAGGATTTTAAGATGAGATTGGCATAAAAAAGCAGCGGCAATTCCAATCCCCTTCAAATTATTTGGAGGGGATTTTTGGGCGTTCAACCTGGAAAACGGTGCATGACGCGGCTGGTTACCGGAACGGAACGGGAACGGTCAGGCTGCGCCGATAGCGTCGGGAGCGCCGGGTTGGGCCAGGTTCCCCCATGCATTGTCGGGCTGCTTCGGGCAGCCCGGGTTGGGCCGGGTTGCACCAGGTTGCGCCGGGCTTCTCCAAGTTGCCCGGGCAACTCCCGGTTCCGCCACGCAGCGTCGGGCTGCATCCGGCAGCCCGTTGGGCCGGGATACGCCAGGTTGCGCCGGCTCCGGGTTCCCCCGGGCAGCATCGGGTTGCGCCATGCAGCTGCATGCAGCGCCAGGCCGCTCCCAGGCTGCGCCAGCTACCCGTCGGGTAACGTCAGCCTGCAAAATAGCGACATTTCATGTGCTTATATGCTGAACCCGGGTATGTTCACCCCCAATAGCAGCCTTTCATGTACTTATTTTCCTATGAATGGTCAGGAACGCGGTCATTTCCTGGCGACCGTGGAAAATAGCGACATAAATTGCTTCTATTTCTCTCAAATGGACTGATATCGCGGGAATAACGACACTTATTGCTCTTATTTTTTGGTGCTGAATCCCCGCTCAGCCTTTCAGCTTGATACCAGCATGGTTTTGACGTTTCGCGACTATACATATTTTATCTTGACACTCATCGGAAGGAATACGTTACCTTAAAAACAAACCGATGGTTTGTTTTTAAGATTATCCATTGTACGGGATGAATCAATATAAAAGGGGATGGGACTATGAATCATTACGATGTGGTTATCGTAGGCGCAGGGATCGGGGGATTAACCTGCGGGGCGAGACTGTCCGCCCTGGGTTATAAAGTCGGCGTGTTCGATCAGCATTATTTGCCCGGAGGATATGCCACCAATTTCCAGCGCAAGGGATACACCTTTGACGCGGCTTTGCACGGGGTCGGCGCGCTGGGCCAGGGACAGGGTTTTTATCAAATTTTGCAGGCGAGCGGGGTGATGCAATACATTCAACCTCTGCCCAAAGAACATCCTTATTCGATCCGCTGGAAAGGCGAAAAGTTCGACATCCCCCAAGACGCCGGCGCGTATCTGGCGCTGCTTCAGCGGCGTTTTCCGGAGGAGAAGGAGGGGATTGCCCGCTTGTTTGATGCAATCCGCCGGCTTTCCGCAGAAATGAAGTTCCTGAACGATCCCGGCATTGCCGGCTGGATAAAAGCCTTGGGCTTTTGGGCCAAATGTCCGACGCTGGTCCAATGGTCCAAATTAACCACCGCGCAGGTGATCGAGCGGTATGTGAAGTCCGCGGAGTTCATGAGCTTTTTTACCGTCCTCTGGCCTTATTACGGGCTGCCGCCGCAGCGGCTTTCCGCGCTTTATTTTTTCATTCCCTGGCTGGGGTATCATTTCGAAGGCACTTACTACATTCAAGGCGGCGCCCAGGCATTATCCGATGCGCTCGTCTATGTGATCGAACAAAACGGAGGCAAGGTGCATCTGCGGCAGGAAGTAACCGAAATCCTGATTCACGAAAAAAAAGCCCGCGGAATCCGCACCCAAAAAGGGCTGGAATTCACGGCCGACTGGGTCGTTTCCAACGCCAGCCCCGAGCATACGCTGGGGCCGTTGATCCATCACCATCCACGGGCCGAGAAATATCGAAAGCGCCTTGTAGAGCACGAAATCGGCCCATCGCTGACGCAGCTTTATATCGGGCTTTCCTGCCCTCCGGAAGAACTCGGCATCGTGGAAGAAGACCTTCTTTTGGCGGAGGAAACGGATCATCAGGCCGATTACGATAACGCGATCCAAGGAAAATATGCCGCCGCCAATTTGGGATTAACCAACTACAACAAAATGGATCCCGCCTTAAACCGCAGCGACCGCGGCGTGCTGGCCGTTACCTTGATCGATGATATCGGCAACTGGCCGGAGCGGGGCGAAGCCTACACGCGGAAAAAGCAAGAGGTCACCGATATTCTCCTGCAGCGTCTGGAAAGCAGCTATCCCGGCATAAAGGAACGTATCGCCTTGCTGGAGCTCGGCACGCCGCGCACCATGGAGCGTTACACGAAAAATCCGCGCGGCGCCGTTTACGGTTTTGCGCAAACCGTCAACCAATCCGGCATCAAGCGCACCCCGCGGAAAACCCCTTTTGCCGGCCTGTCTCTGGTCGGGGCCTGGACCCAGCCCGGCGGGGGTTTCCAGGGGGCGGCCACCTCGGGTTTCCTGGAAGCCCAGCGCATTCACAAACAGCTGCAGCTGCGGAAAAATCGGGGATAGGCGGCGGGAAATCCCATCGTCCAGAAAATCAATCCTTGCTTTTATAGGAAGTGGCTCGTTTCCACGAAGCTTTTTTCCAGGGGAGACAACTCATACCCCGCGCGGGTAACCAAATACTTGTCCACATAGCGGAACGGTTCGGGAAGCTGGGTATATGCCGAAAATCCGTGCTGCATCACGATATTCTTGGACATCAAGGAGATGCCCATGCCAAGGGAGGTCAGCTGAAGGAGGGTATCCAGGATCCCAACTTCCGTGACTTCCCCTTTTTCAAGGTCAAGCTCGGCATACAGCCGTTCCAGAATCGCTGCGTACAAGCAGTCCCGGGTCAAAATGATCCAGTTCTCCCCGTGCAGACAGCTCTCCAGGCTCAGCCCGCTGGCGAACCTTTTGCCGATGAGCACCATCTCCTCCGTCCCCAGCTTTTTGTAACTCAGCTGCGGCGAATCGGCCTTGCCAATGGTGAAGGCCAAATCGATGTTGCCTTGGATCAATTCGTGCTCCATCGACAGCGTGGTCCCGGTCTTTAGCGTTACGGATAAATCGGCGTGGCTCTCATATAAGCGGGTCAGGGCGTCCGTGAGATCTTTGCCGAAGACGGATTGCATAGTGCCCAGCCTGAGCTTCATCTCCCTCCGGCTCATATCCAGCTCGGTCTCTTCCCATAAAACGAGCATTTTTTTGTACTGGCGGTACAGCTTCCGTCCCTCCGACGTCAGCTCCATGCCTTTGGCACTCCGAATGAACAGCTGCTGCCCGTAATGGGCTTCGATTTTTTTGATCTTGGCCGTCATGTTGGACTGCAGATGGTTCATTTTGATGGCTGCGGCAGACAGGCTTTTTAATTCGGCGACGGTAACGTAAGCTTTCATATTGTCGATATCCATACGGACCTCCAAGGTATCAAAAAAGATGATGACTCCATTAATAACATGCATTATTCGTGATGGCTCAATCCCAGTATACTGAAACGGCAAAGGATCATAAAGACGGAAGGAGATATAAGTTAGACATGAAAACGCTGGGTTCAGCAGGTTCAGCAAAAATACGCACTGGGATCATCGGAGGGTCGTTAAACAATCAATGGGCCAGCCGGACTCATATTCCGGCCCTTACCCAAAGCACATGCCATGAAATTACCGCCATTGCCACCTCGAATATGGCATCCGCCAAGGAGAGTGCCGCTGCACTGGGTGTCACCCAGACTTTCGACGACTATCGGGAACTGGTGCGGTCCGAAAATGTGGATTTGGTGGTCGTCAGCGTCAAGGTTCCCCATCATTACGAAATGATCAAGGAGGCCATCGCCGCAGGAAAACATGTGTACAGCGAATGGCCGCTTGCCGTCACATCGGAAGAGGCGGAGGAACTGGCGGAGCTGGCTTCCCAAAAAGGGATTCATCATGCGGTCGGCTTGCAAGCTAGACAGTCGCCTGCGCTGCTGGATGCGAAGAACCGCATTTCGCGCGGAGACATCGGCCGGGTGTTATCCGCCTCCATGGCGGTATCCACCCCGGGCAAGGGAGGGTTTACGGAACAGAACGCCATCTATCTGCTCGAGGAAAAGTACGGGGCTACCTTGCTATCGATTAACGGGGGACACTCGCTTGACGCGCTTAGCTTTGTGCTGGGAGATTTGAAAGAAGTTTACGCAACCATGAACAGCAATTATTCAGAGGCTAAGGTGCTGGGAACCGGAGAAACCGTGCCGAAAGATACGGCCGATCAAATCATGGTTCACGGCATGCTCGAAAGCGGGGCATCAGTATCGGTCCATATTCAGGGCGGCACCTATCCCAAATTTGAATTGGAGATTCAAGGGGAGAAAGGGGTCATTCGCATTTCCCAGCCCCAGTCCCAAGGTCATGTTCAGTTCGGGGGATTGGTGGTCGAGCAGGCGCTGTATCCGTTAGGACACCTTGGGAGTTACGGAGATCACGAGACTCTCCAAAGGGTGTACGATGAGACCGAAGATGGTTCAGTAACCGTGAATCAAGTTCTGAAGGCTCACCGGTTGCTGGCAGAGGATATCCGCCAGGGGACGTTTCAGGCCCCCGGCTTTCATGAGGCCGCCCGCCTGCACCGTCTGCTGGAAACGATTCGGCAATCCGCCCTTACCGGCGAACGGCTCAGCACAATCTAATCGGGACGAGCCGATTTCAACCGTTGCTATGAACGTTTTTGTCAAGCCCTCCGTGTGAGAGGTGCCTGAGCACGTGGCGCGAGAGCAAAAATGCGAGCGACGGTCGGCACGCTGCTATCCGTGGGTTGGTACCACATGTTATGCCTTCGTCAAGGAGAGCTCTTGCAAGCTAGAAGCGCACGTTCAGTTACTCACCTAGTGCAAACGGTTGACGCAAATTCTCTCCCGGAACCTTCGTTTGCTCCCGGGCCTCGTGCTCAGGCGTGAGCTTGTCAAGCGCTTTTCTTGACAAGCGGTTAGGTTCAAATCAACACTTTTCCTATTCCTCATTGGAAATGAGGAACGCCTCACGGCGAGTGTGGGGGGTGCAGGGGGCAACGCTCCCTGCGTCTCCCCAAAGGGGACGGAAGGGGCGTTAGTTAGCCACCGGTTGTTCCACCGTTCGAGCAACAGCCCATATGAACCCGGTTAGCTCCCTGGCCACCGCGCCTACGGCCACATTTTTGTGTTTGTTCTTTCCAAAAATGAGATGACGGTATTTGTAATGCAATCTTTCTTGCGCTTTCCACGACAACAGTTGTATATCGGCCGGCATGCCATCCAAACGCTTGGCGAGATCTCCTTTCACCGCAGGCCGATGACGGTAGCTCCAGGCGGATTCCACCAAGGATCGGCGCAAGCGCCCGTTACCGGCTTTGGTCATACTTCCGCGCCGAGTACTCAGGCCGGTTGAACTCTCACGAGGAACCAACCCTAAATACGCCATGAGTTGGGCCGGGGAGCGGAAGCGAGTAAATGAACCGATCTCAGCAGCTAGAGTGACGGCCGTCAGTAGTCCAATCCCACGCAGGGACTGAAGCACCCGAATCAGAGTTGCCTTGGAGCCGACCGTGGCTTGCTGAACCAAGGCTTTTTCCAAACGCCCCATCCGCTGCTCGATCTCATTTAAGGTATGGAGCATCTCGTCGAAGGCTACTTGCATGGGCTCATAAGGGAATGTCAGTTGCTCCAGCCAGGAACGGTACTTCCGGGTCCAACGACGCTTTATCGTAGCCGGCGGTTCGATGTGATGGCGGAGCAGGAACTTCAATATCCGCTGGCGTGCCCGATGCGTGTCCTCTTTGGCGGCCTCCCGGGCGCGAACCAACTCCCGCAAAGCCTCGTCTTCCCGCTCCGGGACGTAGACAGGAGTCAATTCTCCTGCACGAAACAGACGGGCAAGCTGCTCGGCGTCCCGTCGATCCGTCTTCACGTGATCACCAGGGCGTTTGGGAATAAGCGACGGAGCAATGACAACGCAATGGGCTCCCATGGAGGTGATCCAGCGATAGGTTTCGTAACCTGTCGGACCTGCCTCATAACAAAACGATAGCGTTTCGGCCGGTCCCAGTTCTTTGATCAGCTTGCGCAGCGCCGCCGGGGTGTGAGGAATGCTCCCGTAATAGCGAGGAGTTTCACCGCTTGCATCTGCAATAGCAACCGAAATTTTTTCTTTGGATACATCTAAACCGACGAATTTTGTGGTAGACTGCATAGTATCAGCTCTCCTTTGCTATGTAGCTCTGAAATGGTTTGGTTTTCACTATCCATTTTAACCTACGAGATGTAGCAATATGGAGGGCTGTCTTTTGTTTACGTTCATCATAGCTAGTCATTTAGTCATGAAACGCATGCTCGAAAGCGCGGATGCATTTGCCGTCTTTCGAGCTATCCAATACCGCGAACCGGATTTCCGCGAACAACGATCCCCAGCCCTCATCATCCAGCAGCTCCAGCCACCAGCGGGCCACCTGCACCGGATCATTCCGGAACACGCCGCAGCCGTACGCGCCCAGAATGAGATGCGTATCGCCTTGGTTGGCGAAGATCGCCAAAGCTAGCCGCATCCGGTCTTTCATCACCCGCTTTGCTTCTTCCGGATCTTCTCCTTTGAGCAGAACCTGCCCGTAGTTGACGGCGGGCAGCGTCAAGACCGAAGCCGTAACCGGCCGTTCCAACAGGTTAAACCGCTCATCGCGGAAGAAGACCACATCAGGCGAGTAAATGGCATGGTCCGTGTACATCATGGAACGGTAGGCGCGATTTGCGGCATAGTAACCTTCGTTGCGCAGCTGCGTTTCGTACAGCCCGCTGGAGGCCGCCAAACTTTCTTCCTGGGCCATCGCGCCGTTCAAAAATCCGCCGCCCGGATTTTTCGCGCTGGCGAAGTTCAGCACGCCGACCCGGTCTTGGCCCGCTGCCGCAAAATCGAGGATCGCTTTTACGGTGGCCTCGTTCGCGACGGAATACTTCGCAGCTTGCTGTGATCGTGGCTGCATACGATAAGTTTTTACCAGTTCCGCCCCCTGGCCGGGAGTAATCAACTCGCTTCCCTCTTCCGAGCGCTTCTGCACCGCGGCAAAATCAACCCGGCGCCCTTCAAATTCATAGAAGCCTTGCCGCTGAATCCGCAAGGTATCCGCGGCAATTTCTTTTCGATTCATAGTTTATCCCCTTCTTCTCTCAGCATTTCGTCCCGCGCTTCGGTCAGTGCGAACCCCAGCAGGTTTTTGCCCCGCCATTTCAGCGGATTCTCCACATCCGGGTTGGACTGGCCCATGCCGATCCCCCAAATGCGGTCCCGCGGGCTGGCTTCCACCAGAATGCGGTTTTTCGTTGATTTCAGGTAATCCCCCAGTTGCGAATTCTGTGAAAATTTCGCCAAGCTGGCCCGCTTGACGATACCGTAGCACTCTCTGTCCCAGACATCCTTGTCAAAGTTTCGGACCGCGCGCCCGTACGCTTTCATTTCCTTGGGATGTTTCGCCTGCATGATCGCCGCCAGCATCTCATCATCCCCGAACAGCCGGGCCTTTTCCGCCATCATAAACTGCTCTGCGCAGGAGTACTCCGTCCCCTCTACAGTGAACGGACTCATCCACCACTGGCTGAAGCAGCTCTTATCCACGCTTCCGTCTTTGGGCGGCGTATGCCCCCAGAAAAACACGAACTTGAACGTTTTTCCGGCCACGTAAGCTTTTCGCAATTCTTCAATTCCGTAAATCATCGGTAATCCTCCATGTTTCTTCGATATAAACGCGATGGCCGGTGGCCCGCATTTTCCGTGTAATGATCCGTTTCCGTGACAAGGTCGGCCACTTTGCGCCGGAAGGCCGCCTTCAGCAGCTCTTTATCCAAAATTACCTCGTACACCTGCTGCAGCTCCGTTAAAGTAAACAGCTTCGGCATCAAATGAAGCGCGATATCCGTGTAATTCACCTTTCCCCGCAAGCGCTCAATAGCATAGGCGATAATCTTCGCATGATCAAAAGCCAGTCCGTCGTTGGACACGATGGAATATGATGTAGCCGTCGAAGCCGGCTTCGCGGTCACCGTCCGCTCCACAACCGCGGCCAGTTCAATCTCGCCGGAGCTGAGCCGAAGCTCATACTGCAGCGCCTTGATGAAACCGCCGTCGATCAGTTCCTTCCGCTCCCGCAGCAGCCGGTAGGATACCTTGAACCAGGCGGCAGCGTCAGCGTCGTCCCCCGCCTGCAGCTGCAATTGGCCGCTGTCCACCAGCGCCATATAACTGCAGCTCATTACCCAGGTGCGGGGATCGCGCCCCACGTCGCTGAACGTGTACAGCTGCTCCAGGTAAACGTCTTCTACGCCGGTCTCCTCCCGCAGCTCCCGCGCCGCGGCTTGCTCCGTCGTTTCATCCGGCCGGACAAAACCGCCCGGCAGCGCCCATTGGCCCAGAAAGGGATGCCCGCCCCGCCGAATGAGCAGTACTCTCAGCTCCTTCTCCGGAAGCTTGCGGTAACTGTCCGCATCCGCGTCCGTCACGGTGAAAATTACCGTGTCCGCGGCCACCGAGGGCCGTTCGTAATCCCCCGGCGAATACCGCCGCAAAAATTCGCTTTCCGTCAGTCCGTTGCGATCCAACATATCCACTAACTCCACCCGCCTTTTTTTGTTCTAATATAAGTTGAACTAATAATTTTGCGGCCGTTTCTTCAGAATCATTTCCCGCTTTTGCCTCTCTCCGCTCTTTTCTTTAGTTCAACTTCTATAAGAGCTCGCCAAAATAATTGCTGTAGGGCTTAAAGCCGGCCAGCACTTCGTCTACTTTGCGCATCCGCTCCTCCAGGCTTCCCCGCAGTGTAATGAAGGGAATCCGGCGTTCCTTCAAGTCGGCGATAATCTGTTTATGAAAAACATGCCGCTTCTGGTCGCCGCTGCGGTCCCACGTATCGTCGTACGGGATATCGTCGTCGCACAGGAAAAACAGGTCGTATCTCTGCGCGTTTTCCAGGGCGATCCGGGTCAGCAGCTCCGGCGCCCTTCCATGATAGTCCAAGGCGAACATATACGTGGTAATCGCATTGGTATCGACAAAAAGATACCGGTTCGCCCGAAGCAAAGCCTGCTCCTCCCGCTCGATATGCCCGAGGGCGATCTCGTCGAACGCCTCCAGGCCGATCCGGCGGTTTACCTGGTGCTCGGTCCAGTAGTCGCGCCCGTACTCGCTGGCGAACGTCGTCCCATGCCGCGCCGCGAGCGCCTCGGTGATCGTCGATTTGCCGGTCGACATCGCTCCCACGAACACCACCTTCGTGATTAAGTCCCGGTATACGATGTCGCTGATAAACTCCCGGTATTTATAAGGATCGGAACGGATCATCGTCGCCGAAATCGGGACTTCCTTGCGCGCTTCATCCACCCTTCTGTCCACCGCGCCCAACGCCAGGCTCATATGCTCCCCGTAAAACTCGCTGGAATAAAAATGCGTCACCTGCTCCCCATCTAGCAAGCCTAGAATATATTGCTCTTCGCGGATTTCATGTTCGCGGTCGTTCGAATAGCCGTCCGGGCCGTCCCAGGCTTCAATCACCCTGACCGCCGGATAGAGCTTGCGGATCCAGCCGGCCCGAATATGCAGCGGAATCGGCGTCACATCCGTCTCATAAATGACGACGATCAGTTCATCCACCTCTTGCAGCGCCGTTTCGATCATAAACTGATGCCCTTTGTGCAGGGGCGCAAACTTCCCCAACGTTAATCCCAGCGTCTTCATGCCAGACTCTCCTTTGCCCCTTTGTTCCAATTATAGTAGCCGTATACCGCGTTGATCAGATAGGCGCTCCACATCACGATCATCAGAACGCCGTCCGGGCTCCCCTCCAGCGTTCTGATCGCCCACAGCAGCACCGTGAACATGTTCAGCACAATATAAACGAGCCATTGCTCTTTGAACCGCTTCACCATTAACATCGTCGCCACAACCGACAGCACGGTCGTAACGGCATCGATATACGGGGAGTTCTGTCCCGGAATGAACGATAACCCGAACCCGAGCAGCACGCTGCCCAGGACGCAGGCGACGGCTACGAGCAGCAGGCCTCTGGCATCCATCTGCCGCATCGATAATTTACCCCCATCGCGGTGATTCCTCCACATCAGGAAACCGATGACGTTCATCGGCACAAAAAACAGCAAATTCAGCATTACTTCGCCAAACAAACCATTCACATACGCCAGATAAGCGTAGCCGAACGTGTTGTACATCCCGAACGCGTAGGTCGTCAGGTTGCCTTTGGCCGCAAAAACCACGCACAGCACTCCCGTAATAAACACCGTAAAACCAAACAAAGAGTCCTTCATCAGCACCGTGAGCGCGATCGCGATTCCGGTGAATAAAGCCAACCAGGTTAATTCGAATAAGCTCCAACCGCCCAACCCTTTTTTCACGTTGCATCCCCTCGGCTTTCGCACTTGTTAGTATATTTTTGATAATAACATTTTGTTAATATCAAAAATAGCAGAAGAGGAAGCAAAGGTCAAGCGATTTTTATGGAGGCAGTGTTGCATAATACTTTGAAATGAAGATCGACGCTGTAATATAATGGATGATAGCCATTTTAAGGAGGATGATAGACGATGGATTTACAAAACAAAACGGCGATTATTACCGGAGCGGGCAAAGGAATCGGAAAAGCGGCCGCGTTGGACTTGGCGAAGGAAGGGGTTAAGCTCGGCCTGCTCGCCAGAACCGGCGCCGACCTCGAAGCGCTGCAAGGCGAGTTAAAGCGTACATATGGCGTGGACTCTTATTACGCCGTAGCCGACGTCTCCAATCAAGAGGAAGTTAACTCGGCGGTTGGTCAGTTGATTGAACAGCTGGGTGCGGCCGATATTCTCATCAATAACGCGGGGATCGCCCAGTTCGGCACCTTGCTCGAGATGGACCCCGCCGAGTGGGAACGGATCATTCAAGTAAATCTTATGGGGACGTATTATGTTTCCCGCGCCGTACTGCCGACGATGATGAAGCAAAACCAGGGAACCATTATCAATGTGGCCTCCACCGCAGGGGAAAAAGGCTTTGCCACCGGCTCCGCCTACTGCGCTTCCAAATTCGGGGTGCTTGGATTGACGGAGTCCCTGCTGCAGGAAGTGCGGAAATTCAACATCCGCGTCACCGCCTTGACTCCGAGCACTGTCAATACGGAATTGGCCGTCAAAGCCGGCCTGAAAATCGGCGACGAAGACCGGATGATGCAGCCGGAAGACGTGGCCGAATTGATTACCGCCACCCTGAAGCTGCCGCAGCGCGTGTTCATCAAATCCGCCGGCATCTGGACAACCAACCCGCAATAAACGGAAAACGCCAGGAGCTCAGGGGCAACCCTCGGGCACTGGCGTTTTTGGTTAATTTTATTATATAGGGGCCCAGTATCTTCCGCCATGCAAACCGGTTTCCTGAAGGGCGCCGTTCGTTTCTTTCGTATTTTTTTCCACCGCCGATGACGGCTTGGCCGAGCTCTCAACGTCCGTGCTGCCGCATCCGGCCAGCAATGACAGGAGTATAACCCCTCCGATCCAAAACCTTCGTTTTCTCATCGTTCCCCTCCAACTGTTCATGATGGATAGCCCTGCCAAGCCATTTTTCCTCCATTATGTCGGATTAAGGCAAAAAAGGAAACCGCCTTGGCCATGGATATTATATTGAAGAATTTGAACCTGGTGAACCAGCCCGGAAAATTCCTTATTTAAAAAAAGGCACTAGTCCAAACCGTTAATCCGGAAAGACCATACACTAGACTAGATTGAAGCGAGGGGAGATAAAGAAAAATAGCTCTTAGGGGATTTGGCTTGCCTTTATACGGAAAAACGCGGGTGGAAAAAATGAAGAATGGAGTGAAAAAATATGGGATTAGGATTAGGAGCGGGCGCAGGATTTAGCTGCGCAGGATTTGGCGGTGGACTCTGGACTAGTACGGGAGTAATCCTGGTACTGTTTATTCTCTTGGTAATTATTAGTGTATCCTGGATTTAAGTAACGAGTACACCTCCCTTCCTTTATCTGTTGATTAGGAAATCACTTCAGATTGAACTGACGTCGCATATTGGCGTCAGTTCGTTTTAGTTCATCCTCTTAGTGAAATTCTTTGGGTACAGGGATGGAGCGCCTTTTCCGATCGACCTCGGCGAAAAGCCCCCCATCTTATGCCGGGAGTTCATTGCATTTCGTTGACATAGAAAATTTCAGGCCCTCGTTGACCGCCCCTTTATATTAACGGCAGGCGGTTCGTTTGATTTGCCGTTTGTCAGGGGCTTCTCCCCATAGCTCTGCAAAAGGGCGGCAACCTTTTCTTTATTCGGCATTGCCGCCGTTTCCGCCCCTTGTCCATAATTGGCGCCGATGTTCAGTCTTCCGGCCAGCTCTTTAACGCCCAAGGCCCCGATATTGTTGTTGGTCACCACCCGGTCAATCAACACCTTCTCGATATCCAGCGTTTCGATGTGAATGGGGGGCTGTTTTTGCCTTTGTTCCTCCGCCTCCGCCAGTTTAACCATCGTGCGGCGAAGCTTTTGGAGCTCTTCGATAATGCTGCGTCCGATATCCTGAACTTTCAGCTTTTCCAGCTCTAATTCCAGCTTCCTCAGCCGATCGTCCACTTCGTTTACTCGATCATTTACTTGATCGTTTGCGCCAAACCACTTTCTCCAAAATTGCCCCGCCATTTGTGCGATCACCTTTTTCTTATCCGGTTATGTATGTAGCCAGATCCGGTTGCATACTTTTTTAGTAAATCTAGCGATGAAAAAGAGGGATTGCCATGAAGAAAGTAAGGCAAATCAATTTGGGCTTAATCAAAGTCAATTCCATCGATTATGTTTCCTAGCTCTCCATAGGCGGCGTCAATCAAAAGCAAGCCTTTCAAAACTCCATGAAGATCAGTCAGTTGATTCGCCAACAAGCGGACCGATCGGTGGCTTTTCATTCCGTCATGAACATCGATGACCGGGATTTGTTTGATAGTCCGACCCGCATGTCAGACGAAAGCTAATCAATGATGACCTTCCTCCCTTGTACGGGTTTAATCGGAAACCGGATGAGCAGCAGCCCCTTATCCATGAAGGAAGTAACCTCCTTCGTGTCGACGCGGCCGGGCAAGCCGATAACTCGCTGGAAAGCGCCGTTATGCCTTTCCGATTTAATGAATGTAAATCCGTTGTAATTCATGTTCGGTTCTCCTTGTATCCTTAATTGCCTGCCCTCGATATATACCTCGATTTGGTCCTTGTTATAACCGGGCACATCAACAACGATCAGCATCTCATGCTCGCTTTTCAAGACATCAATCGGAGGATATTCCATTTGGGGAGAATCGGGCTGCTGCTCCATACCGGAAAAACTTTCGTTTAAATTTGAAGTATAGGCTTCGGAGGAATTTTTAAAGGGCTTTATTTGTTCGCGAAAGACGTCATCCCAAAATTCCTTGCCATGAAACTGCTGCGCGATTTCGAACCATTTTTTGAGCCTATCCATGTCCATTGATGCCCCCCCTTACTAAAATACATATTCAGAAAATATCCTCATATACATGTCGAAAAGGAGGGAGCGGGAATGTACGGAAGGCCTTCCATCATAACCAACAACATCTATATCCTTAAAATTAACTCCATTGAAAACGCATCTGCCGTGAATATAGGCGAGAATTATTTGATCGATTGGAACAATTCGTCCAAACATACCCATGGCTTCGGCAATAATTCCGGTGATGACAGCGGTTTCTTCGGCTTACGATCGGCTATCGACGATCGGGACCTAATCGATGCCCCGTCCTTCTTCAATAAGGTTAAGGAATTAAATTGCTGCAGCTAAGGAGGAAATGGCATGAACAAGAATTTTAGCCCGATGTTTGTGAATGTATTTGCTTTTAAGGTGAACACGCTAGATAGAGCATCGTCCCTTAGCCTTGGGTCCACGCTGCAGGAGGATGTGCTCGTATCAACGAAGCGAAGCCAGGGCGTAGAGTCTATGGGCGACTTATCCCCGTTTTATCTGACCTTTACGAACATTATGGACGCCGATCTGCTCGATTCCAATACGTCGAAGTCAAGCGTTGTGTAGGGCTCCGTACCCATTCTTGCAGAGCGCGGCAGCGGGAACCTTCAAGATCTCATCCCGCTGCCCCTCCAATGCCATATCAGGGCGTATCGGTCTTTTCACCTAAGTCTCTCCGCCTTCATTTCAGCGCCTTCGCCTCGTTTAAATAGCGGATAAGCCCAAAGCATAACTCTCCGGCCCAAGGGCATGCTATCTCTAAAAAAATTGGAGGCATGCTGTCCCGATGAATACACAAACTTTGGCGCCCCATGAATCCATGGACCTTCATGAGATGCTTAATTTCAAGACGCTTTGTCTGGCCAAATCCAAACTGATGCAAGGTCTCGTGTTTGACCAGGAGCTTAAAGATTTGATGCAAAAAGACGTCGTTCAATCCATTCAGGCAATTCAAGATCTGCAGGCCATTTACGCAAAAGTTCCTTTCCAGTCCCCCGTCCCCGAAAGCCGTCCCGAACCGATTTTGAATTAAGGGGGGAGCAAAACATGAATCACGATGATTTGGATCCGATCAACGCGCTGAATATGCCGGAAATGGCGGACATGACCTTCGCTATGGACTTTCTGATGCGGGCGAAGGAAGGGGTAAGAAATACGGCGATCGCTCTCACGGAAACGGCGTCTCCGGAAGCCCGCGTTCTGCTCCGCAATCAACTCCGGCAAGGAATCGCGCTGCACCAGGAAATCTCCGAACTAATGATACGAAAAAAATGGTTTCACCCTTACGAGCTGCAAGAACAATATCAGCTCGATCAGCTTTCGGCCAAAAACACGGTCATGATCGGGCAGATGAATTTATTCCCTGCGGATACGCGCCGCAAGGGCATGTTCGATCGGACGCCGGACGAACACCTGGGAGGGCATCAAGCATGAAAGCCGTCACTTATCAAGGAATCAAAAATATTGCCGTCAAAGAGGTGCCCTCCCCCAAAATCGAGAAACCCGACGATATGATCATCAAAATCACCAGTTCGGCCATCTGCGGCTCCGACCTCCACCTGCTTCACGGGATGATCCCCAATCTTCGGGAGAATTATATCATCGGACACGAACCGATGGGAATTGTGGAAGAGGCCGGCCCCGCGGTTACGAAGCTGAAGAAAGGCGACCGGGTGATTATCCCCTTCACGATCGCCTGCGGAGAATGTTTCTATTGCAAAAACCATCTGGAAAGCCAATGCGACAATGCCAATGAACACGGGGATATGGGAGGTTACTTCGGCTACTCCGAAAACACGGGCGGCTACCCCGGCGGACAAGCCGAATATTTGCGCGTTCCCTTCGCGAATTTTACCCATTTCAAAATCCCGGAAAACTGCGAAGAACCGGATGAAAAGCTGTGTCTGATCGCCGACGCGATGCCGACGGCGTTTTGGAGCGTCGATAATGCCGGAGTTAAAGACGGAGATACCGTGGTCATATTCGGCTGCGGTCCCATTGGGCTGCTGGCGCAGAAGTTCGCCTGGTTGAAAGGGGCAGGGCGGGTGATCGCCGTCGATTACGTCGACTATCGTCTGCAGCATGCGAAGCGCACGAACAACGTGGAAATCGTCAATTTGGAGCAGCATGAGAACGTTGGAAACTATCTCAAAGAACTGACCAAAGGCGGCGCGGACGTCGTCATCGATGCGGTCGGCATGGACGGGAAAATGAGCGACCTGGAGTTTTTGGCCAGCGGGCTGAAGCTGCAAGGCGGAACGATGAGCGCTTTGATTATGGCCGCCCAGGCGGTCCGCAAGGGTGGAACGATCCAAGTCACCGGGGTGTACGGCGGACGTTATAACGGCTTTCCGCTTGGCGACATCATGCAGCGCAATATCAATCTCCGCTCGGGACAAGCCCCGGTCATTCATTACATGCCGTATATGTACGAACTGATCACCACGGGCAAAGTCAATCCCGGCGATATCGTCACGCACGTCATTCCGCTTAGCGAGGCGAAACACGGGTATGAAATGTTCGATACGAAAACGGAAGATTGCATCAAAGTCATCCTGAAGCCTTAAGTACAAAATCAATATAGGAGGAGAAGCCAAATGAATCCGACGGCATACGGCCTGCACGAAACCTTGGAAGTCCATGAACTGGCCGCGTTCAAAACGCTTTGCATGACCAAGTCCAAAACGATGCAGATTCTGGTTGCGGACCCGGAATTGAAGCAGATTTTGCAGCAAGATGTCCTGGTGACCACGCGGCAGCTTCAAGAACTCAGCGGAATTTTATCCAATTCGGGCTTAGGGGAGGTGAGCCCATGATTCCTATTCTGGAACGTATGATGGGTGTGGACACGTTGACCGATGAAATCATCGCCATGGATTTTTTACTGAGCGCCAAAACCGGGGTCAGAAACTACGCCATGGCCGTGACGGAATGCGCCACTCCGGAAGTCAAAGCCATTTTGGCCAAACAACTGGAGGAAGCGATCAACACGCATGAGATGATCGTCGACTACATGATGAGACGCGGATTCTACAAGCCTTACGCGATAGACGAGCAAATCGGGCGGGACCTGCAAAACATTCAAACCGCTCTGAACATCCCGTCCTGACCTTTGCAAGTGTGCCCGAAAACAAGGAAAAGTCCCTCCTGTCGCTGAACAGACGAGGGACTTCCCAAGTGAAACGCTTTTGTATTCCGTTACGTTAAATCGGCAGCAGCTTCACGGTTTCTTTCGCTTTCAAGCTTTCAACCATGTCGTACCAGGACTGCGGCTTGTTCGGCAGTACGGTATAGTAACGCTGCAAAAACTTCACGATCAGATCCGTTTGCAGCGTCTCCTCGTTCCCGCCCATCGGAAGGAAACAAAGATCAAGCCCGGTGACCGCCTCCCCGTCATTGTTCCAGGACGGATGGACATAAGGGAAATCGAGGCGCTTATATCCGAGATGCGACAACACCTCGCGGCGCACATAAGGGTCCATCGGTTTTACGCCGCCGAATTCATGGTCCTCCACCCGATACGGATCGTAAATTTCCGCAAACATGCCGAGCAGCTTTTTCCCGTTCGCTTCGGCCAAGGCGTGCAGATCCTTTAATCTTTTGTCCGCCAAAAACCGTCCGATCCCCAGCCCCGCTTGGCCGATGATCGTAAAATCCGTCATCGCAACGTTGAAGTCTTCGTAATACCGGTACTCCGTAGCGCCGACCACTTGACCTTCATGCACCGCGACAAACACGCGGATGCCCGGGTCTTCCAGCGGCTCTTTCCAGAGATCGAATTCCAGCACTTCTTCCGGCGGAAAAATGTTTTGCATCAGCTGATGCATTTGCTTAAATAAAGGGTCCTGAATATTCGTAATTCGCGTATATTCCATGAGTTTAGGCCTCCTCCTATTTGAATGTTACGGGATAAAAAGGATTTTTCCATTCCATCAGCGCGGCATAATTGCGCGATTCCTCATCCTCCAAATAATCCGCTACGACGGTGACGGGAGTTCGGCCGCAGCGAAGGAGGAAGGTAATGACGGGGTCCTTTAATTCACCTTTGAGCACCGTCTCCAGGTACTGCTCCGCCGTCATTTCATCCGCCTGCTTGTGATAGCCGGGCATTCTTCCTCCGCCCAACAAGCGTTCCAGCTCTTTATGCACGACAAGGTCATACATGGACAACATCAGCCATTTGCCAAGCCCCAGCTTGCGGTAGGACGGCCGTACGCTGATATCGACGACGTACAGCGTATTCCCCTTGGGATTATGGTTGCGGATATAGCCGTTATCGGTAACCTCCGCCCAGGAATGCTCCGGTGCGCGCGGGTCAAAGTCGACCAGCAAACCGGTCATCGATCCGGCTATTTCCCCATCCGCCTCGACGCATAAAGCCCCTTCCGGAAACAGCTCAACATGCTTGCTTAGCTGCTCGGTGTTCCACCATAATTCCGCAGGAAACGGCGGCGGAAAGCTTTCCTGCTGAATGCGGATCAAGCCCGGAAAATCCTTCTCCTTATAATTTCGGATGACCGCCGGAACCGGCCGGTCCCCGTCAAACACAAACAGCTCTTTCCGATACATCGCTTGCGCCTCCATACGCTGAAGTGGTCCTCCGCTTATTTCCAGTCGGTGTAAAGATCCGTCCGCCGGTCGCGCCAAGTGGTGACAGAGCCTTTTTCCCGGACCTGGTACAACAGCTCCAAGTCCAGATCCGCGGTGACGATCATGTCGTCGTTGATCTCGCCTTCCGCCAGGATGCCGCGCGGCGGGAACGGAATATCGTTCGGCGTAATCACCGCCGCCTGCCCGAAATTGGCCCGCATGAAGTCCACCGTCGGCAGCGAGCCGACCGTACCGGTCGTAACGACGTAGACCTGGTTTTCGACCGCTCTGGCGTGGCTGGTATAACGGACCCGGTGAAATCCGTGACGATCATCCGTGCACGAAGGACAGAAAATCACATCCGCCCCTTTGGCCTTGGCCATCCGGACGATCTCCGGAAATTCAATGTCATAGCAGGTCAACATGGCGATCGTCCCCTTCTCGGTTTCGAACACCTGGAGGCCGTCGCCGGGGGTCATTTTCCATTCGTTCACCTCGGTCGGCGTAATGTGCAGCTTGGCCTGCTCGGCGATTTTTCCGTCCGGATAAAACAAGTGGGCCACATTATACAGCCGGTCTCCCTCCCGGGTCACATGCGTGCCGCCGATAATATGCATCTTGGTCTGTTTGGCCAATCCGGAAAACAAAGACCGGTACTGCTCCGTAAAGCCAGGCAGCTCCTGAATCGTTAGCGCCCTGCCTTCACTGTTCCCGATGGACATCAGCTGGGTCGTAAAAAACTCCGGAAACAACACAAAATCCGCGCCGAACTCCTCGGCGGTTTTGATATAATGCTCGACCTGCCGGGCGAATTCCGCGAACGAGTTTATCGTATGAAGATGATACTGAACGGCGGATACTCTCAGTTTCATGCGTTTGCTCCTTTCGATTCCATTCATAAAGGATGTATTTTTGTTAAGCTCAATCTCGAAATCGGCGCCTGACTTCAAGGTCAGTTAGCCAAACCATTCGTTTGGTTAACGAGGAAGTTTCCGGGTCCCCAATCTTTCGCTAACGGTTGTACACGCGCTTATTTAACCGAAAAGACGGGAGTTCAATCTCTAACGGATGCAGGCGCGCTTATTGTGGTGAAAAAGGATCGAATCCGCAGGAAAAAAGCAAAATAAGCTCTACCGCAACCGTTAAATTAGTTTTCCCCTACATTTTGCCGAAATAACGAGGCTGACAACCGTTAGAATAACAGCTCGCTTTAAGGGCTGCACCTTACCGATCGTCAAACGCCGTTTTTGGCTTCAATCCTCAGTTACTCTCCAAACTTTCTTATTGCGACAACAATATTTCTTAAAATATAAATGTTTCCCGGTTCGTAAGGCAAGCAAATTATTTCAATTATCGAAAATATAATGAAGATTCCATAGAACATGAATATGGTAAAATGAGGTATATCTTCTAGTTGCCCAAATATACTTCTTTTTTCATGAGGTGAAGAACATGACCCTGTTGAAGGAAAGTGAAGCCATCGATGAACTCAAATTAAAGTACGACCAAATTTGGAACAATATTTTGCATTGTGAAGTAAGTGAGGCCAAAAGATTGGTTAACGGATTTGCTGAGCAAGTGAATTTCCATTATATCAAGAAATCCGAGACTCGCGAATTCAAAGATTACCTAAAAACTCCTTATCCGTATATTGCCATACTGGTTGGAATCGCCATTCCGGTCACTGCGTTCCTGCTCATCCTCCTCTTGCCGTAAGGAAGGCAAGGCTAACGGACCTGGACACCTTTTTCACCTGTAACGTTATTTCCGGTTCGGTCCACTAGCTGATCCCTTCATGACGCGAGACTCCCTCCTCTATGCCCTCCCTGTCATTATACCCGGAAATTTCCGGAGCCAGTTAGAAGCAACAGCAATCGCAATGGATCGTCATAAGATCATAACATTGGTTTGTTAAAGTAAACATCAACTGAGTTATTTACCTGTTAAAAATTTTCAATATCATTTAAATTAAAAAGAAACGACTGCCGGAGGATAAAATGAATATCAAAAGGATCAAATATTTCATCGATCTCGTGGAATGCCGAAATTTTACGGAAACGGCCAAGAAAAATTTTGTGTCGCAGACGACGGTCAGCCAGCAAATTGCCGCGCTTGAAGACGAGTTCAACACCCAATTAATCGATAGAAAGCAAATTCCGATTGAGCCGACGAAAGCGGGATGGCTTTTTTATGGCGAGGCCGTTGTGCTCTGGAAGCATTATAACCGTATGAAAATGAATATGGAAAACTTTCAAAAATACAACATCCAGTTGTTGAGCATAGAATACGCCGCGATTACGGATGTCCAAAGTTTGTTGAAGTTGATTCCCTCGTTCAAAGAAAAGCATCCGAATATCAAACTTGAACTCCATAAAGTGTTGCTTAAGGATATCGCCGAACTTCTGCAAAAAGGAGTATATGACGTGGCGGTTGCCTTCGACTCGGAGTTTGAAGGAAAAAAGGATATTCGCACCTATCCCCTGTACAGCGGCCGGTATTGCGCGGCTGTTAGTAAACAGCATCCCCTTTTCCATTATGAATCGATCTCGAAAGATAAGATATATGAATATCCGCTTGTCATGCTGAGTCCCACGGCTATTGGAAACTCCTATTATTTGATGATCCGGCATGCGATTGCAGACGGCTATCATCCCAACATCCAACGTACCGCCGACGATGTCGAAACAGAGCTGTTTTATATTATCACGGAGAATTTAATCGGCTTTTTCCCGGATAACTACCATCTCGCTTACCTGAAGGAAGAAGTCCGGTTAATCCCGCTCGAAGATTCACACCATACCTTTAAGATCGAAGCCGGTTATCTGAAAAACAATACGAACCCGGCATTACAAGCCTTTCTGCAGCAGATCCGGCATTCGTTTTCCCAATAGCCCATAAGTTTTTTGTGTTAGATATTGTTATTTTTTTCACATACTATATAAGTGTAAAATCATTTCAGCAAGGAGTGGCGACGATCATGGGTAAATTGTTGTTGACCGGCGTGGACGGAAATCTGGGGAAACAAGCGGCGAAATATTTATTGGAACTGGTGGATAAAGATCAAATTATTTTTTGCGCCTATGATCCGGTATCTTTACAAGAGTACGCGGAACAAGGGATTGAAACGCATGTGACCAATTTTAATCAACCGGACGGCCTTGCGGAAGCTTTTGCTTACGCCGACAAACTTGCTTTGATCTCCATGCCTTTTGTCGGTACGAAACGTCAAAACGCCCACAAAAACGTGGTCGATGCCGCAAAAGCAGCCGGCGTGCAACAAATCATCTATACTTCGCTGGTCAACGCAGCCGATGATTCCAATCCAAGCGTTGAGAAACTGGACCATGTTTATACCGAAAACTATATTAAAAGTGTCGGGTTGGACTATATTTTCCTTCGTAATTCGCAATATGCCGAGGCCATGATTACCAATTACTTCACTTATGTGAAGGGAGACGGGGTGTTAAAAAACAACCAAGGCGACGGCAAGATGGCCTATATCTCACGCAAAGATTGCGCAAAAGCGGTCGCTTACGCACTGGCCTCGGGCGATTATCATGAAGCGATTCTAAATATCAACGGTCCCGAGTTAATGACGATTTCCGACTTTATCGAAATCGGAAATGAAGTAACGGGGAATCACGTCACCTACAAACAGATCACGGATGAAGAAAATTACGCTGTCTTTGATGCCATGGGCGTTCCGAGAACAACGGACGGCGAATTTAAAAAAGATTCCGAAGCGCCATACTCCTCCGATGGCATGGTTACTTTCGGACAAGCGATCCGCCTGGGAAAAATGGATGCATTCACGGACGACTTCCGGAAACTGACGGGCCAAGCGCCAGTGACCGTGAAATATATGTTCGAACATGCCGATGAATTCCAGGTTGGCGAGCGGCACTCGAAAGATAATTAAATAAAACAGAGGTACAGAAGGCACAAAAAAGAGGGGGCTTCCCCTCTTTTTTACTGTACGCTTTTGGTTTGGCTGCCTCGTTGGATGTTTAAAGCCGTCCCGCTCACCCAAACCGCTGCGTTTTGTACCATTTGGTTTTTCTGCCCGTTATTTTGTCGATGATCATGGAATAGCAAGCGCGCAGGGAAATCACCAGAAACAGCTGGGAATAAGTGAAATAGGATACGCAGGATAAAATAAAGTTCTCTTTCGTGCTTTGTCCAATATCGGTGGACAGCGCCAGGTTGATTTGCAGCACAAAAAGGTAGTACATCAACCCGGACGCAATCACCAGGTGCACATACACATCCCCCGCAAATTGAAAAGGCGAAACCACCCCCGGGTTGAACAAAGCGATCGCCCCGTAAGCCAGATTGACAAGGAAGATGATATCGGCGACGATCAAGGCAAGCAAAAACCAGAAATAACTCGCCGCGAAATAGAGCACATGCAGCTTAATGCGCCAGCTTGACCGGTGAAACAAATGATGGATATTCTCCATCACCACGGAGAAATTCCCTTTGGCCCACCGTGTCCGCTGCTTCAGATACACGCCGAGCCGCTCCGGTTCCTGCTGATAGGCTTCCGCCTGGGGCGCCAGCGCAATGAGCTGTCCCCTCGCCATAATTTCAAACGAAATGGCCGTATCCTCCGTTATCGCCTCCGTATCCCAGCCGCCGATCTCGCGGATCAGCTCCGTTTTGATGATGAAATTCGTTCCCGGGATCGTCCCCAGCTTAAACAGCTCCCACAATCCGGTATGATAAATCCGCTGGGCCGTCACCAACTCGAGATTGATGCATTTGGTCAAAAAATTTTGCCCGCGGTTCCTCGCCTTATTCCGCCCGAAGACCGCTCCGTAGGTCTCGGGGTCTTCCAGCGCTTTTTCAATCAAAAAGTATAACGCGTTCCGCTCAGGCGCCGCGTCGGCGTCAAAAATACAGATCCACTCGTTGTTGACATACTGCAGCGCATCATTAAGCGCTCCCGATTTGCCGCCCGTTCCCGTCCGTTCGAAGATCATAAAATCCCGGTCCCGAAACGCTTCCTTATGCTTGAGCGCCTGCAGTTTGCCCGCGGTATCGTCGCTGCAGTTATCGGCAATGACGATAAGCTGGACTTTGTCCTGGGGATAATTCAACCGCAAGATATTTTCCGCCGTGGCGGCGATCACCAACTCTTCATTATGCGCGGGCACCATGACGGTAACCCTGGGAAAGTGCTTCATCCCCTCCGGATCGGGAACGGTCCATTCCTGACGGCTCTGCCTGAAAATAAACCGGACCGCCCCGCACATAATCAAAATCGCCTCAAAGACGGCCGCCCAAATGCTTATAATGGAAAACAACAATAATAGATCAGCCACTGACTTTCCTCCGGTCGTATTTTCGAGTTACACGGGACCGAAAGACCAGTGTCGCGATAAACAGTCCCAGAACCGCGAGGGCGAAAATCAGGCTGACCGCAGTGCATAACGGGATGAACCATGCGGTATAAGACATCTCCTTCTCCTCCTGCTGCCAATCATCCAAAACGAACTCGCTATGGGTTCAAATGTATTCCCCGATCAAATCCGTTTCGGTATTGCGTTCGAGCGCGGCAATGACCGCGTCCGCATTTTCATACTTGCTGAACTGCTCCTTGTTAAAAACCAGCGCCCCGGCCCGGATTACCAGATTCAGCTTGCGGCCTTTCCGGTCCTCAAGCGGAATGTCCGTCAGCGTACTTTTCATCCGTTCCGTCAGCGCCTTTAAATACGCCTGGTTTGTCATCGGGAGCAGAACGATAAACCTTCCCCGGTCTAACGCAAACTTGTAATCCTCGTAACGGATTTGTTGCTGGATGGCTTCCGACAAAGAAGCGAGCAGCCGGGCATACCCTTGCGAACCGAGGGATTCCTGCACCATCGGCAGAAAATCAATTTTAAACATGGCCAGGCAAAAGTTGTATACGTCCGAATAACGATGAGCGAGGTTGGACTGCTTCACCAGCGTTTCCGCAAAGGCCTCCTTATTGCCGAGAGAGGTATCCGGATCCACTTCCGGATTTCTGCGCTGCAGTTCCTCAAGCCGCTCCATGAGCCGCTTATTGCGGATCAACCCGGCCTTGATAAACGCGGCTGCGGCCGCATTGGCCGGAAGCAGCCACCACCAGGAAAACGACAGCACTCCCGCTTCGGCATAAGCCGAAAACCATACGAAATACGCAACCATATAAACAAAAATAAAAACGGCCGAGGCCCCGGCCGGAGCCAGAAAGCCCAGCAGCAGCGCGGCCAGGCAGCCGATACTGAACCCCAGATCGACGATGGCTAACGATTGTTCTCTAAAGACATGAATATACACCAGCAGTTCCTGCAAGATCGCCAACCCGATCAGCAGCGCGTACCCCCAGACCATGCGCTGGACCAATCTTTTATTCCTCATGTTTACCTCATTGATGTTTCTCATTTGTTTTCTAAAGCATATTCCCCTAACAATGGAAGCAGGTTATCAAAAATATGGGTATTGCCTGCAAATACGTACCCGCCGGGATACTTTGCATCGCGCCCTTTGAGGGTCAGCATGTGCTTATACAAGGCTTTCGCAAAAGGCCTGTCCCCTCTGTCGAGTGCAAACTTAATGGCGAGACCGTAGACCGAAGGGGACTCATAATTTACCGCGGCCGTTCGGTCGGCGCGCACGTACTGTCCGGACAGTTTCCCCGTTTGCTTGAATTTTCGTTTCAGGAATTGAAGCAGCGGATCTTGATTCCTTTCCGTTTCCCGGGCATGAATCGCCACCAGCAGCTGGTCGATTAAATTGACGGTTGTTTCATACGTATACTCCCCGGTTTCCACGTTAAAAGACTTGGGGTAAAACACGCCGTCATCCGGCATATCCTGCAGCAGGCCATAATACCGGCCGTACGTTTCCTCGTCCAGCATCCCTTCTTGCACAAGCTCTTTCAGTGCCGGCAGATCCACATAGGCGAGAGACAAAGTATCGGGAGCTTCCTGCCTGGAGAAATCGTAGAAATCCGTCAGGAACCCGTTTTTTTGCGACCGGCTTAACAACGTCTCCGTTAAAGTCCTGGCCGTCGTCTTCCACTCGGGGTGGCCTTTCCAAGTTCGAGCCCCCTTCAACAGAGCCTCGATAATCCGCAAATCGTCGCCAAGCGCGTTCGTGCTGACTTCCGTACCGCCTTCGGGGTTTAACTTCCACGCAATATAATTTCGATCCGCTATGAAATAGCGGGTTAACGTTTCATAACTTTTTTCAAATGCGGCAAGATCACGGCTTTCCAACGCCGCCTGCATCCAAAACCCAAGCGACTCGGAGAGCGCCTCCCGCCCTGCCGCCAATACAGGACTGACCGGTTCCGCCCCCTGCAAATAGGTGGCCAGTGTGCCGTTTGGGTTGGTCAGATTTATTTGAACAAACCGTTTCGTCGATTCTTTTCCTGCTGCAAGGGAACGGCATCCCCCGATCCCCATGGATGCAACCAAAAGGATAACGATCGCCGCCCGCAACGTTCTACGCCTGTTTCTCCATTCCAAGCTGTTGACCTCCATTCTGCTGATCCCCCACCCTCCCGCGCATTGTATCATTTATTTCTGAACAAAAACTGTACAAGGGATTAATCGCTGCTTGACCGTCAAGCCGGCAACCGATCGTGGCAAGAAAATGCCGCAAAGGCGTTGAAAGCTTGAGGACAGGGTAGGCCAGTGGGTTTTGTCGGCTGGATCAACATCCGTTGTCCTGACGCTTTGCACGATTATCCCATTTGATAAGGAAGCAGAGAAGAAGATAAATTCAGGAGAAGGAGATATGTTTGTGAGGATCAGATATATTTAGGAGAAGCAAATATGTTTGTGAGAAGGAGGTTTAGGAGAGGGGAAGCAGACCTGACGAAAGGATGGGGCAAGACACAGGAGAAAATGAAAAGACCGTGATCTTGCTGCAGCCTGAATCCGTTTACAGCAATGTCTGCACCGTTCAAGCATTTCTATTAGGCTGCAGCCGGCAATATCCCGTTCACTAGCCCCTCCCCCCTGCCCCCCCTGAACGAAAGAGATAATCGTGCAAGGCAGCATGCAGGGATACCAAGACACAAACGCTATCTCGGTTTTGAACCCCATTTTTTTCAATTTTACTGAACCTTTTTTAAACTCGGAGCGAATATACGGGTGAGGTCACACTGAAGGAGGAACGGACTTGCAGGGCATAGACCTTATACCATGGCTGCAAAAATTAAGAGAGGGTGACGAGGAAGCGTTCCGGTATGTGTACGACGCCACGGTCCAGGATGTGTACCGCATTGTCGCGCTGCTGATCCCCCGCGGGCAGGACATCGAAGACATTATGAATGAAGTGTATATCCAATTGTGGACCTCCATAGCCAATTACGACCCCGAGCGTCCTTTTAGATATTGGCTGCACGGCATCGTTGTCCGGCAGGTGCAGGATTGGAAGCGGAAAATGTGGCGCAAGTTCCGTTTATTTGAACGGCACACCTTGCTGGAAGTCAAGGAGGAGGCTCCCGGGACCGACCGCTACGCCTTGATGAACGAAACTGGCGAGGAAATGAGGAAAATCCTTCAACGACTGTCTTACAAGTTACGAATCGTGATTGTGCTCAGGTACTATCATGAGTACAGTATCGCCGAAATCGCCCAGCTGCTTAACCTTCCGGAGGGAACCGTGAAATCCCGGCACCATCTGGCGCTTAAAGAACTGCGTAAATATTCCTTATTTCTCAGCGAAGATAAAGGCGGTGATTGCTTTGTCCATTGAAGATCAGCTTAGGGAGCGAATTCAGCGCGCCGCCGGGGAGATGAGCTGCCCGGACGACCTTTACGAGCGCGTATGGAAATCCAACAAACGCTATATCGAAGCGGCTTCGTCCAAACGTTCACGGACCGTTCCCGACCGGCGGAATTTCGCCCGGAGGGCCGTCATGGCCTGCGCGGCAGCCGTTGTTCTGACAGCCGGCGTGCTTGCCTCCGGATTCGTATCCCCCGCAATGGCCGAGGCGCTCAGCCGCATCCCATGGGTTCGAAACATCTTTAAATTTGCCGGGGATATGGGGTTACAAAACGCAGCACAGCAGGGCTTGGTGAATGAGGTTCATTTCAGCGATTCACATGATGATTTTACTTTAACAGCGCTGCAAGTCGTATATGACGGTACGCGCGCGAGCATCGCCTTGCAACTGGATAAAGCAGGGGAGCCGGCTGCACTCTACTCTTACCTGGAGAATGGCGCCCTCAAGCAGCTTCCAAAGAGTCAGGGCTACTTTAAACGCTTAAAGGCGCGTATTGACGGGGCCGAAGCTGTTACCTGGGACATCGGCCCAGGGGTGGATACGTCGTCCGCCATCATCACCATTATCGCGGTTTCCGATGATCAAACCCGCCGCGCCGTTTTGCCCGAACAGTTCGACTTATCTCTGGAAGTCACCTTGACAGGCGTTCGCGAACCGTTCAGGTTTAATATCCCGATTCGTAAAAACACCCGGAATCTCCTGCTTTCGCCGGATGCCGGCAAGTCGTTTGGGAATCTGAGCTGGAAACTGCAGAAACTGGAATTGTCCCCCATTTCTACCCGAATGTCTTTGCTGTCCGAATATAAGGCTGCGGACGGGCGGGTACTATACTTCGATTTGGCGGACGACCAAGGGAACATTGCGGGATGGATCGATGTTGCCAGCGAAAGATTACCGGATGGCAGCAGACAGTTCGATCTCCTCTACGAGCCGCTGCCTCCAGATGTCAAGAACGTGGTGATCAAACCTTTTTTGTATGTATACGAAGGCCCACCCGCCAACCGGGTTGCAAAAATAGACAGCCAGGGCCGGTTGATCAGAGAATATATTAAAGAGTTAGAAATGACGATCCCCATTTTTTAGGAGGTTATTTTGATGAAGAACTACCAAAAAGCAATCGCTCTATTGACGGTCGCAGGCGTTCTGTTAGGCACAGCGTCCCCTCTGGCGGGTCATGCTGCCGCAGCTGCAACGAAAGCCAGCACGAGCACACAGGCTTCTTTAAAAGGAGTAGACGCCAAACTTATTACTGCGGCGCAAAAGAAACTGCAGGAAGTCTCGGGAAAAACCTACACCTTCAACGAAGCGGAGAAATGGAGCATAGACAATAACACCGGGTGGGATCTGCAAATCAAAGAAGCGGCCCACAGTTATGTCAGCATCGGCGTAAACGGTCAAGTGGACCGGATCATGCTGGATCAGAAATGGTCCGATCTGAAGGAAGAATACAAGCAGCAGATTAAGGACGCCTTGCAAAAATCCGCTCCGGGTTCAACCTCGGTTCCTGAGACCGTGACCCTTACGATCGGTTATCCCGACGTATATATGCATGCAGGCAAGCTGGAATTGTTTACGCAAGTCGATGATCAATTGCTGACTCTTTTGGATGGAAAAATAGAGCGGATCATGACCTCCCTCAATCCGGAGGATGTCCCTGAAGCGGTCATGCAAGCGGCGGACGCAATCAAAGAAGGTTTAGGAAACGTAGAAAAGGGCGAATTGACGAAAGCTTCGGCCGCCATCGATGGAAAAGGGGAAAAAACATATGAATTGATGTTTGCCAGCCAGGATCCTAAATCGCCTATATTCATAAATGTCAAAGAAGCGACCGGCCGGATCTCCAAAGCGTATATCTCCCCCCTTGAAGATTCGGTAACCGAATATACGCAGGGCTACAGCCAACTGAAAAACTATACCGTTAAGCAATTGAGCGAAAATGCGAAGCCTTCGGCCCAGCATTTCCTGAATATCGACCTGACCGGCTATACCGCGATCAAGGATGAAGAAAAGCCGGGAACCGCCGTCTTCAGCAAAAAGAACGCTCCTTCTATAAAAGGGCAGTACAATACCAAAGGGCAGTTCTATAATCTGGAGTTGGCGGAGTAAGCACTCGAAAGAGGATTAATCCGCATAAGAGAGAATTTTAGAGGTTGAAATGAACCGCGTCTCCGTTGTGCTAAGCACGAATCACAACGGAGACGTGTTTTTTTTGCTTTAAACTATTGTTAAATATGTGCTTGCAAGAAGTATGATTAAGTGCTAGTGTGAAAGGAAATAGGGAAAATAAGGAAAAATTGTATCATTATTCGAAATTTTTAAGTAATTTTTATAAAGTATTATTTCCACCATTCTCTTTTTTACTTTGTGAATATTTTTGTTTCTTTAGGAGGAGGCACTATGAATATCAATAGTATTAGCAATACAGCAGGCAATGCAATTGGGGGAAAATATAAAAAGAGGGAAATGTCTAATTTTAAAGACAATTTAGATACTATAATGAAAAATGCCCCGAAGCTTGATACATACATACCTGAAGAGAAATTAAACGGGTTGGACAATAGCGGTGTGTACAATAAAACGAATGATATGATGGAAGCTGCAAACAGATATCTGGGAATAGATAGAGAAGAAAGTGAGTTTGATGTAAGCGTATCAGTTAATGAAGAGAAGCTTGAAGAGATTACCCAAGAATACTTCAAGTACCCTCAAATTGCAGGAAGTTACGAGGACGCTAAGTTTCGGGCAGCACTAGAAGCTTCGGGCAACGCAACTCGCTGTGAAAATGGTATTTTGACGATTATTGATGGATATATGATTTTCACTTCTTTTGATGAAAAAAAGGCAAGTAGTTGGAATAAGTCATTGGATAATAGAGAAGTCTACGAGGATACCTGTAAAAACATATTAAAAAGCGGAAAATCTAAAGATTTGGAACAAGAACAATTTTGGCAAGGAGTATTTCAGATTTTAGATAAAGGCAGTGAGCAGCAGGCAGCTAAAACTGAGTCAACTACTGATTCTAAAGTAGTAGTTAAAGCAGATGGTTCAAGGGTTTTGATGATTACTATCAATGTTAAAGACAATGAGCTTAGAAATATCAAAACCGTCGGATACAACAACGCTCAATGCAAGTGATTTACAAAGTGTTAATTCAGAATTGTAAGTATATACGCAAAGAGTAATTACTTTGCTAATGCGCCGGACAGTTATTTTTCTGTCTGGCGCTGTTTTTTATGAAAATAGTACATAAATGCCGCCTAATGCACGGCGAAAGTCCATACCATCCGCCTTTTATTGAGTACGATAAATAAACCATTATTTTAACGAATCGAGGGAGTTTCATGAACGGATCGTATAGAAAATCACGGATAGAACGAATAACACGATGCTTTGGTCTAACTCCCTTAAAATATAAATGGTTGCCTTCCGTTTATCGAAAACAAGCCGTCATCCGTATAAAAACAAGCGGTGGATACTACGCATTAAAACCTTATGTCCGGAGTCCGCTGTTTAAAACAAGTACGATTCAACAAATGAGTAAAACCTGGTCGGACCGGCTAAAGGCTGCCCAATGGTTAGATGAGTGGGCCCGTTTGATAAAGTAATCGCATGGATTCGATTTTTTGGTTCATGTAGGCAATTCCCTCCGCAGGCGCTGCGAGTTTGACTTCTCCCCCCAGCTGCCAGATCAAGTCCACGTAAAAATTCAAGTCCTCCGCCGCTATTTCAACGGTTGCCATTCCGCTGCCGTCTTCGTTCCGCTGTATAAAAGGAGCAAACCGGGGATTGGATTCCAGCAGCCACACTCCTTTTTTCGTCATCTCCAGTTGAAGGGTCGTCTGTTCCAGCTGGTCTTTATTGGGCTTATCCAATAAAGTCATGGGGCTTATATCTTCTCGGCAAGGAATCGTTTCGTTCAACGCAGCGGAGAGAATCCGGTCGGCTCTGAACTGCCTGATGTCTTCTCTATGGAAACAATACGCGGGACAATACCAATAGCCGGAACTGGCATAGAGGCCGATGGGTTGAATATTCCGCTCTGATACTCCGCCGCTGGATTTGTATTTTACGGTAACTACACTACGAATCATAATGGCTTGCAGCAGAATTTGAAGAATCTCCGCAGACATCGGGCGATAAGGGCTCCAGAACATGATCCGGTTCTTGAGCCGGTCGATCTGTTCTCTAATATCGGCAGGCAAGTAATGATAGAACTTATGGAGCGCAGAATCGGCCCCCTCGCCAAAAGGAACGGAACCGAAATAATCCAAAGTTTGACCGGCAAAAAACATGGCGAGCGCTTCACCTTCGGTAAAGCTGATGGGCGGCAAAAGTCTTTCTTGAAGAAGCTTGTACCCTCCTCCCCTTCCTTGAACGGAATAAATGGGAATGCCGAGTTCGCTGAGTTCTTGCAAATCCCGCGTAATCGTTCGCGTGGACAGCCCAAATTCATCGGCCAGCTCCCTGACGGTAAAGGATCGTTTGGCGTTGATCCGCATAATCAATTGAATGAGACGCTGTGACTTTGGCAATGGCTCCCCTCAATTCCGTAAATAAGACATAACTTGTCTTGTTTAAATGATATTATCATCCCATAAGTTATCCGAACTGACAACCTTACGAGGGGAGCATAAATAAAATGCAAAACAATCCGCAGGAAAAGATCGGCGTGGTATTCGTCCATGGAGCAGGCTTGGGCAGCCGAATTTGGAGTAGAGTTGTGAAAGGGATGGAACATCCTTACTTACTTGCCGAGTACCCTTCCCGGGATAGTTCGGTGGATTCAAGGCGCCGGCTTTCGATAGAAGATTATGTGACGTATATGAAAAAACAAGTGGATGAATGGGGGGTTCGCAAATTCGTGATCGTGGCGCATTCACTTGGGGGAGTTCTTGCTCTCAAACTTGCTTCCGAACTGAACGATCGTTTGGCGGGCTTTATCGCTGTTGGGGCGGTAATTCCCAAAAATGGCGGCTCATTTTTGTCCGTAATGCCATTTCCCCAAAAAATAATTATGTCCGCGATCCTGCGAACCATAGGTACGAAACCGCCGGAGTCCGTCATCCGTACGGGGTTATGCAACGATCTCTCACCGGATCAAGCCGCGGAAATCGCCCGAGGATTTACCCCCGAGGCCGTACGCGTATATACTGATCGAATCCACGTGTCCGTTCCGGATGTACCAAAACTATATGTGAAGCTAACCCAGGATAAAGAACTCAGTCCGTCCTTGCAGGATCAAATGATCTCAAACCTTTCCCCGCAATCGGTTCGCAGCCTGGAAACCGGACATCTCCCCATGATAAAGGATCCGGACGGGTTAAGAGCGATCTTGGAAGATTTCCTATAATTTCCTATAGCCAAACCTGCCTGCACACGACAATCGAAGAGCTTTTCTTAGCGGCTTCTCAGGGCATGTTCGATTCGCTTATCCGGCAAGAACCAGATAATTGTAATGATAATCGCCAGCACGCCATCGCTAAACGCTTCCATCCGGTTCGCTTTCAGAGGGTTCACCTTTTCTCGCTTTTCGCGTTCTTTTAGTCTATTCGACATCAGTAACATTGCATAAAATGATTTATTCTGTCAAGCAAAACAAAGCAGAGTCCAAGAAGCTCTGCTCTGTTTTGCTTTGTTTGGTTTCTTAGTGTTCTTATCCATTGTCGGGAAGCACACGGCGAGCCGTCACAAACGTCCGATCCCAGGCGCTGCCCGCGAAGTCGGAAATCGTGACGCCGATGCCAACCCGATACGTGTGCAGCAATTGGCCGTTCCCGATGTAAATACTTACGTGATTAATAACGCCGTCCCGATTCGTATCCGAGAAGACCAAATCGCCCGGCTGCAATTGATCTTTGGACACCGGGGTGCCTACCGTCGCCTGTTGTCGCGACGAACGCGGAAGATTGATGCCGTTTTGCTTGTACACATATTGAACAAAAGAGGAACAATCAAACGCATCGGTTCTTCCCGATTTGGCACCGAAGCGATAAGGAACGCCCATAAATTGTTCGCCGGTGGCGGCAATATGATCCGCAATGGATGTGTTGGACGAAGCCGCCGCGGCTTGGGCAGGTTGGCTCGTAAACGCCACGCTCCCGGAAAAGATGATCGAAAGGCAAAGACCGGCACCCAACAATTTTTTGCCAATCCGACTTGTCTTGAGTTCGTTATGGAAGTTCATAATGTCCTCCTTATAAGTGGGATTGGGGCCCCACGAAAACCATAACATATATTTTTGAACCCAACACTTACCAAGGGGGGAGCAAACCCTTGGGCTGCCTATGATCGCGTTTTGTTATTAAACTTAGATTAAAATCAACTAATCCAATCCCCTTTAGAGCTATAACCACCAAGACAATATAGAGGGGACGGTCGTCCAGCCCACGCCAAACGATATTTATATCATATAAATTGATAAAAATTTATTGTAAGACGATAAATTACATGTTAAGTTTAAGTCGACATTAACTACGTGAGGTGTTTTTGATGAAACGTGAACAAGGTTCAACGCTGTTCTTAAAGGGTGTTGTTTTCCTGATGGGCATTGTGGTATTGGCTTTGTGTCTGTTTGGGGTGCCCGGGATCGTCAATGAATTGATCGAATATTACCCCGCGATGATTTACTTGCCTATTCTAATTGGTATGTATGGAGCGGCGATTCCGTTTTTCTTTGCGCTGCATCAGACGTTGAAGCTTTTAAGTTATATCGACAAGAACACCGCTTTCTCGGAATCGTCGGTGACGGCTTTAAAAAATATTAAAAATTGTGCAATCGCCATCAGCATCTTGTATGCGGCAATTCTGCCGGTTCTTTATATCATCGCGGAGAAAGACGACGCCCCGGGGCTCGCCGCGCTCGGATTGGTCATTGCTTTTGCGTCCATCGTGATCGCCGTCTTTGCGGCTGTGCTTCAAAAGCTATTAAGAAATGCCATCGACATAAAATCGGAGAACGACTTAACGATCTGAGGTGAATAACGTGGCCGTGATCATCAATATTGACGTGATGCTGGCGAAAAGGAAAATGAGCGTCACGGAACTTTCGGAGAAGGTCGGCATCACGATGGCGAATCTTTCCGTATTGAAAAATGGGAAAGCCAAAGCGATTCGATTTTCCACGTTAGAGGCGATTTGCAAGGCTTTGGATTGTCAGCCTGGAGATATTTTGGAATACAGAAATGATGAAGAGACTCAAGGATCAAATGGATAGATGGGGGAGACACTTATGAAAAACCGCTTATGGCATGCCCTGCAGCAGTTGGTTCGCTTCGGCTGGCAGCAAGCTTTGTCCTGCGTATTTCCCGTGGCCATCTTTGCTTCGCTGGCTCTGACCCAGTTCATCCCTCTTCCCTGGCTGCACCGTTACGATTGGCTGCTGATCATCTGCCTAACCATGCAAGTATGGATGCTGCGTGCCGGACTTGAAACCCGCGACGAACTGAAGGTGATCACCGTCTTCCACCTGATCGGTTTGGCTCTGGAAATGTTCAAGGTTCACATGGGGTCCTGGTCTTACCCGGAAGAAGGCTGGACGAAGGTGAACGGGGTCCCCCTCTACAGCGGATTTATGTATGCCAGCGTGGCCAGCTACTTGTGTCAGGCCTGGCGGCGTCTGAAGGTTGAACTGGTTCGCTTTCCGCCGCTCTGGCTGGTCATCCCGCTCGCCGCTTCCATCTATCTGAATTTCTTCACCCACCATTATTGGATCGACGTTCGCTGGTGGTTGTCCGCGTTGGTGCTGATCGTATTTTGGCGAACCTGGGTGACCTATGAGGTTGGGCGCCATCGCTACCGGATGCCGCTAGCCCTCGCCTTCGTGCTGATCGGCTTCTTTATTTGGATTGCGGAGAATGTCGCCACCTTCTTTAGCGCGTGGAAATACCCGAATCAATCCGACGCCTGGCATCTTGTCCATGTCGGCAAGATCAGTTCCTGGCTTCTGCTCGTCATCATCAGCTTTCTGATTGTCGCCGCATTGAAGCAAGTCAAGGAGCAGCGGCCCGCGATTGGCCAAGATAGCCGCGACTCCATTCAAAGCGGAAGCCATTTGCCTTTAGAGGCCCGACGAAGCGGTAGACAATTAGATTAGGCACCATTTTCGATTTTCTTATCCAGTTTCGGCAATACATGACTCCTGGAGACAGGCAGTTTGAACCGATGCTTGAAACCGCAATGCAAAAGGAAGTTCAGCGGCTCCTGCTCAGCATCGTCCCCATAAAATAGAGGGACTTTGGGGTCTTATTTTCCGAATCTGAGCCTATTCCGCACAATAGGGGAATTATTGGGTCTTATTTTTCGATGAACAGGTCGAAAGGCGGTCTTTCGCCACTAAATTGTGAAAATAGCGCCATAAAATTCCTCTATTTCACGCAACATGAGGGACATCGGCTGAAATAGCGCCCTTTTTTTCCTTTATGTTGTCACCCGGGATTTCAATAGACTAATTTTGCCGTTTTTTCAAGTCTTCACTTGCCATCATGCTAACGTTATTTCCAGAATCGTCTACTAGGGGTATAGGCGGAAATTGCTAGAAAAAACGCCTCATCGTCCTGTGAAAATTCGTCACTTTGATCGCTATTGTTGATGTTACGGGCAGGAATATATTTTCGACCAACTATCGCCTTATGTAGATACGATTTCACGTATGCTTACTTAAAGGCGATTAAATTGGGCCGGGGCCATCCTTCTCGAATTTAATATGCTGGATAGAACAAGCAACACTTACTTTAAAGCCGAAAAACAGCCTTTACAGGTTCCAATAAAATAAATCAAATCATACTCATTCCCACAGCCATCCGGTTTTTCGTCGCGAATATGTTCCTCCAGGCATAACCGTGATCAATATCTGGTTAACGATAAATCCGTCCAGATCACCGTCCGCTCTACTAAATCCAGGATGACGGGAATGGCAATCTGCGTATCGGCGGCGACGTCGATTTTGTTCACCACTGTCGAAGGCTCGAAAATCTCGCCGGAACCCGGTTTTTTGCGCATCATCCAGCCCACAAAGCATTCCGGCAAATCGCAATAAGGCTGACTCGTAAACGAATGCAGGGTAGCCACAATATAACGGCCGCCATAATCGACGATGGAGGGAATGTGCAGGTCGATGAACTCGCATGCGCCCTGAGGGGCCGATACGATATCTCCGCTGTGGACGGCCCGGTATTTGGAGGAGCGCAGATGGGTATAAGAAATATGCTCCACATACTGCCAGTTGCGGTCATACATGACGGCGGACAAGTCAATATCTACGCGGCCGGTAGGCTTGCCGTCAACGATCCCCTCTTTCCACCAACTGAAAAAACGAATCGCATCTCCCTCTTCCATCGGTACGCGGCTTCCCCTTACAATCGTACGCAGGGCCTTGCTCGCCGATCTCTGGGAGAACGGTACAAGATAGTCCGCTAAGCGTTGATCGACATATACCTTCCCCAGCGGAAGGAAGCGCGGAGAACCGCTGAACCAGCGCCTGCTTGCACCATTGCACGATATCCCGGCATAATGCCTCATCGATCTCCGGGAGCGTATTTGAAATCGCGAGGGCTTTCGCCACGTTTCCTTTTGGGAAAAAGACGCGAAGAGCCTGCAGTTCGTTTCGGCGGGCAAAATGATTTTTCACTTGCAGCAGCACGGGTGTCGATACCTGATCTACGATATCGCCAAAGGCTTGCACTACATACTCCGGGTCTTCGGCGGTTCGCAGCAAGTGATCCAATCTTCTGGCAAATTCGCCCGGACGCTGCATCAATAAATCAAGGAGAGTCCACGTATTTTGATATTGGAACGCAAGCTCAACGCTGCCGTTAAAAGTCGTGAAAGGCTTGTTATTGCGCAAAATATCAAAAGCTTCCTCACACCGGGCAAACCGGTGCTTAAACTCGGAGGGGTGCAGAATCTCGCCTAAACGAATCCAGCGGTCCTTAAACTTAAGCATATCCTCCGTTATCTGTCCGCATTGTTCCAGCAGTCCAAGGAGCAGCCGCCGCTCGGGCCGCTTGAATTTACGGAAGCGCGTTGCCTCGGTCAGACTGACATCGCCATCCGACCAAGCCGCGGCCAGCCGGAGAACATCGGAGGCCGTTTTGAAATACCTCCCGATCAGCCTCATGTTCGCCTTGTCATGCTTCAATAAGGAAGCAGCCACGAACCCGGCATTCTCCTTGAACGGAATCTCGGGCGGCAGCATCGCATCCAGCTCATCCGGGTCCGCGTATTCGATCGCCGTGTCGATATCTTGTTTGTCCGTCTCGGAGATGGAGCCCTTTGCTTCGATTAACCGGCGAATCAGAGTATGGAATTCTTCCTTGCTTCCGAGATCAATGACTTTTAGGGCTATCCTATCCGGCAAAGGCGCTCTATCGGCCGGCTCCCGCTCAGGCAATTCTAAAGTAAGGTAATGGTATAAGGCATTCAGATAAAGCTCGGCGTCATCCTCCTGCATCACCTGCAGTGGAAATTCGGAATACATCGGCTTGTATTCCACATGAGCCCCTACCATGACCCGCAAATCGACCACCAGTTGATCATATAACGCTTTGAATCGCTCTCTGGATAAAGTGTGCACGGCGCGCATCAACTGATGCGAAAACGTAAATCCAAGCGATTCGATATTTTTTAAGGCCGTTGCCAAATAAGCCTTTGGGAGCCGTTTCTCCCCTTGTCCTTGTTCCACAATAAGTTTGTTTGCTCTTCGCAAATAGATGGTGTTTGTCATGATCAAAGAGTCCAGGAAAGCAGCGGCCCTAATTTCGCCAAACGAAGTAGAAGGAAGGACCGCGGGTAGCCTGAAGGTCAAGGTTCAAAGTCCGTAACCCGAACCTTTGATGCACTCATCTTCTCAAAATCCACGGCATGCCAACAGGGTGAAAGTATTACGACTTATAAACCGGGCTTGTACCAGACTTAGCTCCGGCTCCACACCTTGCCAAAACCAATTGGATTGGGTATTATTCCCATAAGGAAACTTGTAGGAGGAAAATCGTATGCACCCCAAAAAAGTCCCCCGTTAAGCCCGTGCCCCCCAACCATGCGTTAGCAACTGCTTAACCTCAATCAATTAGAAGGAGATGCTCGCTAATGCATATGAACGGACCTGTGGAAATTACTCGGGGCGAACGGCTTGAAACCTGCCGCGAAATTGCTGCGAGATTGCATGAGGTGTACGGAGAGAACATCCGGGCCATTGGCGTCTACGGCTCTGTGTCCAGAGGTACGGACGGGCCCTTCTCGGACATTGAGATGTTTTGTGTTCTCAAGGGAGAAGGCGAACCCGCGGAATTTAGCTACGAATGGTCGGCGGGGCCTTGGAAAGCGGAAGTGGATGTCTGTAGTGCGGACGTTCTGCTTAGAACTGCTTCAACAGTTGAGGGGGATTGGCCGTTGACGCATGGGCCGTTTTTTTCCCCGCTGAGCCTGTATGATCCTGAAGCATTTTTCTTCAGATTAAAGGAAGCGGCCGAGTCGCCAACAAAGGAGGACTTCAGGCGTGCAATCAACGAGGTGCTTGTCGGGGAAATGTACGGAATTTGTTGGCAAGCTCAGAAATGCCAGTCTAAACGGCCCACGCACCTACTTGCCAATTAATTTTCGCCTGTATGCCCCTGCAGGACACCAATACTCCTGTAGGGGTATTTTTTCGTACCCTAGACCGGATCACTGTTTTGACCCGGCCCGAATATTTTCTTTCGCATTCTTGTTCAGGTTCAGCAGGTCTTCAACCGTAACGAACTCAACGCCATCGCTTTTCAGAGATTTTACGATCCGGGGGATCGCAGCGACAGTACCGCTCAAATCCTCGCCTTGTCCACCGGCGGCATGCTGCAGAATAATCGCGCCCGGCAGAATATGGCCAAGCACATTGGTACTCACCTGATCCGCATTAAGCCCTTTCCAGTCAAGTGAATCGACGTTCCATCCGACAATCCTTTTATCTTTGCTCGCAAGCCAGAGAATCTGATTTTCATCCGTATTGCCGTAGGGCGGCCGAAATAGGGCAGGCACGGAACCAGTGTAATTGCGGATGATCTCGTCCGTCCGGGTTACCTCGCTCCGGAACTCGGGATCGGTAAGCTTCGGCAAATTCGGATGACTGTATGAATGGTTTCCGACCTCGTGCCCTTCTCTAACGATCCTGGCCATGATGTCGGGATGTGCCTCGACTCGGTTGCCGATGACAAAAAAGGTGGCCTTTACCCCAGCCTGCTTTAGCGCATCCAACACTTGCGGCGTGAATACGGCATCCGGCGCATCATCGAATGTAAGCGCAACCTGCCGTTTACTCCGGGGCCCGTTCAGCACGTAGTAAGTAGGATACTTATCGTGCAGATCGGCAAGCGACATCGGGTGAGGCATACGGACACGGCCCTCCGGGCCGCCTTGGAGTTCAGGCGTGCGGTTAGGCTGTTGATTCTGTTGCGTCAAACGTGCCTGTGATATCTTTTGGGTTTTAGCCTCGGGACGATTGTTGCCTTTTTCCTGGTTCTGTGCACATCCTTGGCACAGGGTCACTACAAGCAGACAAGCAGCCAACATTCTTAACGGTTTCACGTTTCATATAACCTCCCGCATGAAGCGATAGCATTTTGTGCCATAGCATTCCATAGAAGGCGATGATTTATGCGAATTGAAGGAGCAAGCGAGTATTTTACCGTCATCCGGAGCAGGAGGATTTCCATTCCCGCTGATGGATATATTGCTCGCCCCACTCGTCCAGTTGGTCCAATATGGATTTCAGCGACAATCCAAGTTCGCTCATTCCATAGACCACCTTCGGCGGCACCTGATTATATACCGTTCTCGTGATGATGCCGTCTTCCTCCAACTCCCGAAGCTGCTGAATTAACATTTTTTGCGTAATCTCGGGAATCGCCTTTTTTAATTCGCTCGTTCTCATGGGACCGGGTCCGCAGTTCAAATGGCATAAAATCAATAACTTCCACTTCCCGCCTATGACCTCCAGCGTCGCTTCCGCAGGGATGTTATACGTCCTTGTTGTCTGCTTTTCCATAGGATAACCATCCTCTCGCCAATCAGGGTAAACAGTTACTTATAAGTGACTATATCACTTTCGAGTGATTATATCACATTAAAGTAAGTACTTCCTATTTCTTACTGCTTATTAGATAATTTTATCGTAGCTTATTCGAAGTAAAAATTTTAGATCTGGAAGGTGACGTTTATGAAAATTTTGACCGTTGTGTCGCACCCAAGAGTGAATTCCCTAACCTTTGCCGTTGCGGACAGATTCATACAGGGGCTTACTGATGCGGGACATGAGACAGAACTGCTGGATCTGCACCGCAGCGGCTTCAATCCTGTTATGTGGGAAGCGGACGAACCGGATTGGTCATCGAATCGCAAGATCTATTCACCAGAGGTGGAAGCCGAGATGGAACGAATGAAAAATCACGACGCGCTCGCCTTTATTTTCCCGATATGGTGGTACAATCTGCCCGCTATGCTGAAAGGATACATCGACCGGGTATGGAACGATGGTTTTGCTTACGGCTCCAATAAATTGCATCATAAACGAGTGCTATGGCTCGGCCTGGGAGGAGCTCCGCAAGAAGACTTTGAGAAGAGAAAGTACGATAAAATGCTCTCTCAGCTTCTAAACACCGCAATTGCCGAATACTGCGGAATTTCTAACAGCAAGGTTGAGATCCTTTATGACACCCTGGATTCAAGGCCGGAAATTTTCGAAAATCTCCTGATGCGAGCTTATCATCTAGGGCTATATTATGACAACGATTCAAAGGACGTACGTCCATCCTAACAGTAAGATCAAGTTCGTAACCACGCTCTGTAAACCTCCTGAAGCGCCAATCCCACTCAATCCCACTGTATGTTCAGTTTTTGTCAATCTGCCTGATTTACAATGGGATTCACTTAAATTTTTAGGAGGTAGTTATGAACGCTTCATTCAAAAAGTATGCGGCCGAATTCATTGGAACATTAGTGCTTGTTCTGTTCGGCTGCGGCAGTGCCGCTACGGCGGGAGGAGAACTCGGAAATTTGGGAATCGCCTTGGCATTCGGGCTGTCAATTGTGGCGATGGCCTACGTTATCGGTCCGATTTCGGGATGTCATATTAATCCGGCGGTTTCTCTCGCCATGCTTCTTAAACGTAAGCTAACCGGTACCGATTTCATCGGATACGTTGTGGCGCAAATCGCCGGTGCTATTGCAGGATCTGCCATTCTGTACGCCATCCTCGTCTCCGCGGGCATGCCAACAACAGGGCTTGGTCAAAATGGCTTCGGCCCCGGCTATGGGATCGGAATTTCAGCCCTGATGGCGGTCATTGTCGAAATCGTGTTAACCTTCGTTTTTATCTATACCATTCTGGGCGTGACCTCCACTGAGAGCAACGTGAACGTAACCGGCCTGGTCGTCGGACTCACGCTTGCTTTCGTACATATTTTAGGCATCGCCTTAACGGGAACGTCCGTCAATCCTGCAAGAAGCCTCGCGCCGGCGCTGCTGGTTGGCGGAACGGCTTTATCCCAAGTTTGGGTGTTTCTTATCGCACCGCTTGCCGGCTCGGTACTGGCCGTTGCCGTATATCAGTGGTTGAACAGCAGCCGCAGGGGGAAGCAAGCGTAAAAATGGCTAACTTGAGGGGCTGCCCCAAAGTCACTGAAGATGACTTAGGAGGAGTTGCCCTCCTTTTTTGATTTACCAGCTAGCCTTTTCTCCTTCTTCATTCATCTCGTTCGCCCCTTTCTTTAGATATCCGCCATACTCTTGAGTCCACGTCCACATAGCTGCAAAAATCGGCTGCAGACCTTGCCCGGCCGAGGTGAGTTCGTATTCGACATGCAGCGGCACACCGGGGAAAATCGTCCGCGTGACGATCCCCTTCTCCTCTAACAGCCGCAAGCGATCTGTCAACGTTTTCGGACTAATCGGCTGCAACTTGCGGCGTAATTCCCCAAACCGGCGGGTCCCGTTAAATAGTTCGAACAAAAGAAGAAGCATCCATTTGCTATCCAAAATCTCCAAGATAGGTTCAACAGTGCCGGGACAGGATTGATCCATCATGAATTATCACTCCATAGTTCATTTTTTGAAACTATTGCACTTAAATGTAACTACTTTTCAAATGTACCATAGATCAATTACGATGTGAATCGAAGGCAGGAACAAATTCTAAGGAGGAATATTACTATGAAAACTATTTTATGGGCAACGTTAGCCGCCAACGGCAATTATGCGCAATCAGGTCCCGAAAACCCGCCGACAAAAGAAGCGCTGGCCGACTTCGCGGCACAAGCCAAAGCTGCGGGAAATTTCATCGTTGGACGCCGCACTTTCGAAAGCATCGCCGGAAACGGTGGTGGCGGAGGTCCCTTTGCCGATCTCGATATCGTTGTCATTTCCAACAGCATCCCTAATATCCCGGGGGTCACGGTTGCAGGATCTCCGCAAGAAGCCTTGGACTACTTACAGCAAAAAGGCCATCAAACCGCGCTCATCAGCGGCGGTGCGAATATCCACAATTCGTTTCTCGGCCAAGAACTGGTAGACGAAGTGATTTTCAATGTGGCGCCTGTGTTGGAGGGTAAAGGATTGAATCTTTTAATCGACAAAGACCACTACCGCTGCAAACATGTGGAATTGCTGGACTGCAAGCCCCTCGGCGGCGGCGTGGTTCAACTGCGGTATGCAATTAATCGGTAACCATTAATTTGCTCTCCCGGTGATACGTCAGCGTTAACAATCCATATAACCTCGAGTTTCTATGCAGCCTGCAAGCAAAAAACCCTTCTGCACGGACGCAGAAGGGTCAGAGGTTAACCAATGATCAAAGTCTCGCGTTTTTTGTGTTTAATTTGTGTTTAATCCGTCTCTTCGCGATTACAAGCCTTCGATCATCGCTTTGATTTTGCTGTCGCTCTCCAAAGCGCGGAGAATGAGCGTCACGGCTTCGGCGCGGGCGGCCTTTCTGTCAGGTGCGAATGAAGAGGCGGATATCCCTTGAATCAGCTTGGCCGACGAGGCCTGTTCAATCGCATCCGCCGCCCAGTGTCCGCTGCTTACATCGCTATAGCTGGCCCGCGCGCCTGTGGAAAGCACGCTAAGATTCATAACACGCGAAATCATCGTCACCATCTCGGCACGGGTAATGGTTGCATTCGGCTTAAAGCTGCCGTCCGCATAACCGTTCACGATCCCCTTCTCCGCCAATGCGCCGATGTAACCGGCAGCCCATGCGAGCCCGTATCCTTGAATACCGCCGCAGCTGCACTTGGGGTCAGCCCGAAAGCACTGACGATCATGGCGGTAAATTCCGCTCTTGTTACTGATCCGTCAGGACGGAATGTACCGTCCTTATATCCATCGACAATCCGCAGCTTCACGGCTTTTGCAATGGAGTTTTCACCCCAATGATGACTCGTATCGCTGAACGTCTTGTTCTCGTTTTTCGTTGCGGCAACCGCATCGCCGACCGCCTTCAGAACCGCTTCCCGGCTAACCGCGTCCGCTTTGAACGGGCTCACTGCGGTAGCCGGCTCTGCTGCGGCTGGCTGTCCCGGCTTAGCATCCGGCTTTTGCGTGCCCGGCACTGGCTGTTCCGGTTTGGCCGGAGAATCCGTACTGCCGCTGACTCCCCCGCCGCCCGAAGAGTTATTCCCGCCGGAATTTGAATTGCCGCCGTTCGACTTATTCTTAATAGACAAGGCGATGCGATCGTTTTGATAGACCACTTGAGCCGTATACTTGCTCGGCAACCCGCCGATCTCAACCTGGCCGAACTCTCCGCTCCGCTGACCGGCGTCATGGGCTACAAGAGTGATGGTTCCGGAACCAGGCACATAGTTATTGGCGAATTTTACGCGCAGTTTCCCGCCTGTTTGCACCTTGCCTTTGATTTCAAGCACGTCACCCGCGCCGGTAAGATTAAGCTCAAGGATGCCGCCCGCAGATTGCGCAAAGTTTCCGTTAATGGTCATTTTTCCATATACGCTCTCCACAACGGAGCCGCCGGCATTCACCACATCCCCGCTGCCGAAAGCCGTTGCCGAACCGCCTTCAAGCGTGCCGGCGTTGATCCGTGTGCCGCCGGAATACGTGTTATTGCCCAGCAGCTTTAAGGTACCGGTTCCTTCCTTTGTCAGCTTGCCCGTACCGGAAATGTCGTTCCGCCACTGGTCCAATGCATGGAAGCCGCCCTTGCCGGCATCCATCGCCACTGTTACATCGCTGTCAAAAGCGCCGTATCCGTCTGCAGCGGCAAACAGATTCAAACGTCCCCAACCTTCCGGATCGTCCAGCAGCGGATAGCCGGACGGAAGGCCAGTCGTAGCCAGAACCTCACGGCGCTGCTCATCACTCAAATACGGAAGCCGGGTTTCCAGCAATACCTCGGCGCCTTTAGGAACAACCATAGGCTCCGTCGTGGAACCGATCGGCGAGAATCCATAGGTCAACCGCTTGGTAAATTCCGCTTTATTCTTCTCATAATCGCTGAACCGGTCTTCGGCCGTACCGCTCTGCTTCAGCAAAATGTCATGGGCCTGACCATAAGCGGCCTGTTTAAGCGCGGCATTCTCCGGGTCATTGAGGGTAGCCGCCGCCAAAGCCGTTGCCATAACGCGCCCGCCCATCACATCCAAAGGGGAATGCATACCGGCTACAATCCGGTTGTTCCCCATCTCCGATGCCCGGGTCAGCAGCTCCTGAAACCGCTCAGGCACAGCGTAGGCCAGAGACAACGCGGCGAGATACGATGCGTTGGTATGGCCGCTCGGGAAGCCGCCGTCCGTTTCGGGCGTGCTGCTTCTGGCAGGAAGCAAGACCGGCACAATAATGGAAGGATCCGTCCAACGGTACGGGCGAGGGTAGCTGAAATAATTTTTAGCCGGCGTCGTTGAAGCATAATTGCCCCGGAGCTTGCCGATCAAGTCGACCATGCTGCCCAACTGGGAGTTGGAATCGCCGCCTTTGTTCTGACCGTTGCCGTCGTTATATTTTACCGAAGTCGCATCGTCCGGGATATCGGTAATCGTGGTGTACGTTCCCGACATGGAGCGGTACACTTCAGACAGAGAACCCAGCCCATCGGCGGCCCCATAGGTTTGGTTCCTCCGGTCATCGTAATAGGCCGCTTGTTCCTCTTCAGGCGTACGGGCAGCCGCAATATCGGCCACGTATTGAATGTTGTAGTCCAGCACCTCGCTATTCAGCTTGGTTCCGTTATCCCAGGAAGATCCGGGCTTCCAGAGGTTCAGGTATCCGGAGAGTATTCCGATCGCCGGGTTGGAATAGACCGCATCATTCACGGAAGTGTTGTTTTTGTAGCTATCCACAAAGTGCCCCCATGCCGGCGCTGCCGGCAGCCGGGTGGAGGACGCGGCGGATGCGGCCACTGCCGGATTCCCAATCATCAAAGAATTGGAAATGACCGCCAGCCCTACAGCAGTTGACAACAACTTGGTTGTGAGCTTTGTTTTCATAACTTATCTGCTCTCCCATCATATTTTTTTCGATTCGAACCGGTGCTAATGTAGCATCCGGCCATGCCATCCTTCAATAAGACAATTTCTCCATTCTATCAATTTGGGATCATTTCGGCCGATTTCGGCGATTTAACATTCGCTTAACATAAACCGTGAATTAATTTGTCATAGTATGGTGTATAATGCCGCCGGGGAGGAGAGTAAGCTTTGAAAAAGTGGAACTCAGCATTTGCCAGCCTGGTTATTTCATATGTATCCATGGTGCTTGTCATCGTCCTATTGCTCTGCACTGTCTTCTATTTCTATTTCTCGGGCAAATATAAGGAGGAACTGCGCGACAAGAGTCGGATGATTCTTGAGAATACAGCCCATACGATTGAAACTTCGGTGCTTCAGAGGGCCCAGCAGGTCTATCTGGAACTATCGCTGGACAAAACCGCCGATCTTCGTTTATTCGCCGATGCTTCCATACCAAAGCATCCGGCCGGCGCGATCGACCTCCAGGCGCTGCTGAAGTCGGAGGTGGCCGCCCATTCGGATATCGTGCAAGCGGTACATCTGTACGATCCCAAGCGGAATGTCATGCTTTCATCGCTTTACGGGCTAAAATACAATGCCGATCAAGGGGACGGCGCCGAATTTTTGGCGGACTGGATGGACGGAATGCGCAAGCACAAGCAAAACAGCCTGTGGACCCCGGCAAGGTGGATCCCGGAAGATATTTTCTCCAACGTCCCGGGCGGCAACGGCAATAACTTGCTCACTTACGCGCACAGTTATCCCTTTCAGTCCTCCGGCGAGAACAGCGACCTGATCATCGCCATCGATGTGAAGGAAAGCGCGGTGAACGGGATTATCCGGAATATGATGCCTTCGCAATATGAGAGTACGTTTATTTTGGACCGGTGGGGACGCATGATCAACGGTTCGGACAAGGATACATCAGGTCTTCAGAGCGATTTCGACTTCAGCATCGCCAAGGTAACGGAGTCCGGGGCGGATGCCGGAAGCTTTCTCGACAAGATCGGCAGCATCGCCTATGTGGTTTCCTACCAAACCCTTCCGTCCACCGGCTGGAAAATGTACAGCGCCATGCCCTCCAGCTTCTTCTATGAAAAATCGCTGGTCGTGCAAAAGCTGACCCTTGGGATATGCCTGCTTGCCCTTCTGTTGGGCACTCTGCTATCCGGGATTTTGGCCGGAGTCAACTATAGCCCGATCAAACGGTTGGCCATGAAAATCAAGGATCTGACCGGCCATACGCCTGAACCTGCAACAAATGAGTATCGGATGATTGACTCCGCCTTCACCAGGCTTAGCGATAAAGTCAGCAGCCTGGAAGAGACCTTGCAGGCCACTGGCCCGATTATCAAGCGCAATGTTGTAATGAATATTCTGCACAACGATTTTACCCGCGAGACATTGGCGAAAGAGCTGCCATGCCTGGGCATCTCCCGGGAGTTCAAGCATTACTGCTGCCTGCTCCTCAATTCGGGGGGCGCCATTGCCGCATTAAGCTCCGGAGATATGCAGGTGGTCATGCAGCGGATGATCGCCCGGCTGGAGGCGGTTTGTCCGCCGGAGAGCCGGATCATTGCCGAAGAACTGCCGGATAAGAAGATTGCAGTGATCCTTTGCGCCCGTGAAGCGTCCGACGCTCTATTGGAGCAGTTCTCCCGTTTGGTGTTATCGGAGAGCAAGCAGCAGCATCTGGAACTTCAACTCTCGTGGGGCTCTTGGGTGCGGAGGATGGCCGATGTCCACATCAGCTATAACGAAGCCCGGACCTTGATAAAATACGCTTATTTCCTGCCGGAGGTTTCCATTTTGAAGGACCTGCGCCTCTTGGAACGGGAGAACAGCCTTGACGAAATTCCGCAATCGGTACTTGCAAGGTTCAGGGAAAAATTGCACGCGCGTCAGCTCCATGAGATCGAAACGGCGGTCAAGCAGCTTGTTACTGCTATGCGGGAAGGCATGTACCCCGCCGATTACTGCCACTTTGTTCTGGCGAATATCGTGTTCGTCTACTCCGATTATTTAAAAAGCGTCCGCTATACCCCACCTGTTCAAGGACATTTGGATCTGTACAATCAGTACATCGAGCTTCGCAATATCCATGACTTTCGGGATTGGCTGGTGGATTCGGCCGCCGCTTTCATCCATCACACGGAGAAGCGGAATAGCGAAAGAGCCGTCTCCACGATTGAATCGGCCAAGCAGTATATCGAACGCCATTTGTCCGAAGACCTGTCTCTGGAGGCGGTATCCGCCAAAGTGTTTATCAGTCCTAAGTATTTAAGCAAGCTCTTTAAAGAGGAGCTCGGCGTCACCTATACCGACTACGTCACCGGCCGGCGTATGGAACGGGCCAGGGCGCTGATCGAGAACAACAATATGACGGTCGAACAAATCGCGAGTACGGTCGGCTACGGGACGGCGGCCTATTTTATCAAGAGATTCAAGGAAACGTACGGCTGTACACCGGGAAACTATTTGCGAAATACGGTGAACCAGGGTTAGCCGCTTCGGCCGGCCGGCGGAAGCAGGATCATGATGAAAGAAGGACTCCCCATGAAAAAGAAGGAATTACGGCGTTTCACCATCCTTTTCGCTGTGGCCGTGTTAGGTTTGGGCAGCGGCTGCGGCACACCGCCAGGCAACCTGTCTGCCGCCGTGGATATTCAGGAGAAAAAGGCTTCCGTCACCCCGCAGTACAAGATTTCCTGGACGATGCATCAAAACCTGCCGGTGCCGGAGGATGCGGAGATGGTGCGGTATGTGGAAGATAAATTTCACGTGGATCTGGACGTCTGGAATCTGGAAAACAATAAATATGAAGCGCTCCTGGACATCCAATTAGCGCAAGGCGCAATTCCCGATCTTTTCAGGATTCGGCAGCCGCAGGACCTGCTCAAATATCAACAGCAAGGCCTTCTGGCCGAAATTCCCGAAGACAAGCTGATCAAATATGCCCCCTATATCATGAAAGCCATCCGGGAACATGCGCCCGCCTACCGGGATTACGGAAAAATCGACGGGAAATATTACGCCATTCCTGTCGTCAATCCCACGAACATTTATCGCATCCCTGTAGTTTACAGGAAGGATTGGCTGGACAAGCTGGGCCTGCCTATGCCGGAGACGCTGTCCGACTTTGAAAAGGTCATCTATGCGTTCGCGAATGAGGATCCGGACGGCAACGGGATCAAGGATACCTACGGTTTGTCCCTCGAAGGGATGAATGTGGTGTTTGGCGCCTTCGGGCAGATCGTGTTCGCGGACCAGATCTACTTCGGGAGGAAAGACGGGAATCTGGTGATCGGCGCTTTGGAGCCGGAAATGAAGGAAGCCTTGCAGTACCTTCGCAAATGGTACCTTGACGGCATCATCGATCCGGAATTTATTACCGGGGAGAATAAAGGGGGCTATAAACATCTGTCCCATGCTTTCATTAATGGAAGAATCGGCATGACCTCAATGGGCAACTACTATCACTGGATTCAAGACGGCGATTATTCGGCATGGACTTACGACGGCCATTCGGGGGGCAAGGAGACTCCGGTAGAAGCCGCCTATAATGCGAAGGAATTAACCGCCAAAAATCCGCAGGCCCGGATTGTGTTTGGTCAACCCTTTAGCGGACCCGACGGCAAACGGGGTTCCAAAGCCTATGACATGCTGATGAGCTTCACCGCGATCGGCGCGGACGCCGCCAAAGAGCCGGGCAAGCTGGAGACGATCCTGCAGATTCTTGACGATGTCAGCGCCAATCCCGACCCGGAAAGAAGATGCTTCGTTGAAATACGGGGTTAAGGGAAAGCACTGGGTATGGGCAGAGCCCGCAAAGGAGGATGTCATTGTGCTGCCTCCTTATGACCGAATGTTCAGCTATCAGAATACGATCGGCGCCAATCTGGGCATGACGATCCCTGTGATGCCTACAACGCGAAGAGAGCAATGGGCTAAGGCCTTGGGCCTCGACCGGGACGGTGTCTACAATGCCTTGGAAGTGGCGACCCCCTCCCTGATCAAGGATGGCCCCGAGCTCATTAAGCTGCGGAACAAAGCCTACATCTCTTTCATCACAGGCGACCGTCCTTTGGAGGAATTCGATGATTTCGTTCAGGAGTTTATGGCGGCCGGCGGAACCGAGGTCCTGCGGGAAGCGAATGCGTGGTATCATCAGCATGCCGTGAAGTGACTGCCCCGGTTGGGGGAACTAGGCCGTATTTTAAATATTTGCCGCAACGTTCCGTGCCTGCTCGTCCAATTTTTGGGCGGAGGCGGCGATATTGTTGAAGTCTTCCATGGTTACTCGTATCTGTTGCTGACTCTCCTCAATGGAAGATTGGACGCGGTGGATACCGTCCGATATCTCGGTTATCTCCTTTGTAATGCCGCTAATGGCGTTTTGCACCTTGACGATGGATTCCGACACCTCGCCCGACAGCTTGCGCACCTCTGCGGCCACCACATCAAACCCTCTGCCGTACGGCCCCGCATGGGCCGCCTCGATGGCTGCATTTAGGGCGAGCAGGTTGGTCTGAGAGGCAATATCGCGGATCGTCTGCACAATCCCCTGGATTGACTTGGCTTGCTCCTGCAGCCCCTCAAGGGTAAGGGTGTTATCCTCCGAAAACTCGGCAATCCGGTCCACGCTGAGCAGCAGCTCCCGGCTCCTTCCGATTCCCGCTTCCGCATGCTGATTTAAGCCTTGAGAGGCCGCCTCCAATTCTTTAACCACCATGGACAGGCTGAATTGGCGTTGGGTAATATCCGTTGCAATTTTAGAGACGCCGATGACCTCGGACTCCTGTTCATCATAGATCGGCATATAAGTGGCCTCCAGCCACACTGTTTCACCACGGGCATTTTTCCGTTCAATCTTATCCTGAAAGCTTTGCCCGGACAGCAGCGCCGTCCAGAACTGCTCATAAACCGGTGAATTAGCAAATGAGTCAAAGCAGAAGTCCCGATGCCGCATTTTCATTATATCCTCAATTGAATATCCCATGGTATCGGCAAATACCTCGTTTACATAGGTCACTTTACGATCGATATCGAAACGGATCATGGCTAAGTTCTTCTCCATCGCTCTGAAGACCAATTCGTTCGTTACCGCCGGTTTGTTCATCATTTGTGTCCACCTCTCACTGTTAAATAAAGCAGCGCACCCTAATATACCAGTTTAACAACTGCATCTGAACAATAAATAGACATGCTGGCAGCGGAAGCAGGCTGCCGGTTCGTTCCGGCAGCCTGTCGTCCTTTTATTAGGAGTTCTTCAATTTGACCGGGAACAGCAAATCCAATTGATGCTCATCGCTCTCCGGCCAATTGAGATGGCAATGATAAACGTAATTCAAATGTTCCTCCAACAATCCGCCCATAAACTCTCCATGGTCATTCAACATATTGGCTTCATATTTCGGATGATTATGAACCCAATCGGACAGCCACTTCCATTCATGGAAGTTCCCCAATGTTATGGTATGCGCCGCATACATACCGCCGGCAAACCGCTTCTTCACCAGCGGCGCCGGAACTTCCATTTCGGCAGGGATCGTCACCCAAAACTCGTACCCGTAATACGGTTTCTCATCGGAAGGGTTCGGATGATTAAACCCAAATACACGAGCGTCTGGTTTCACGTTATAAAGTCGGCTCTTCTTTAGGAATTCCGCGAGCTGCTCTCCGGCATTCTCCTCAGGGTTCTCCCCCACATAGTGACTCGCCGCGACTGTACAGGGGGGGACGTGGATCATTCTCACATTTTCAAGCTTTTGCAGTTTCGCCGCTGCCGCGTTTAGATCATTCATTGACTTTTCCTCCCTTGGATCGAAATGAGATAAGGATAAGGAGTCAATTTCATGAAGCATGCTTTCATCACACAAAAGATCGCGGTTTATTTCAAGCGCATGGTTTCTTTCCAACTCTTCGATCAGCCTCGTTATGATTTCTTTGATCGTGGCCAACGACTCTATAGTGCTCGTCAGCTCCTTCACTCGTTCTTTAAAAATGTCCACAGCCGCTGCCGCGTCTTCATGTTCAAGGATAATCGCGATCTGTTTTAAGGGAATACTTAATTTCCTTAAAATCATGATTTGTTCGAGACGCCTAAGAGAGGCTTTGTCATATGTCCGGTATGCATAGCCTTCCTTTTTCGTACTGGCGATCAGCCCGAGCTCTTCGTAGTACCGAATCGTTCGAGTCGTTACTTGAAAAAACCTCGATACTTCGCTAATGGTTGCAAGTTCCATAAAAACCCTCCTCCCCTTCAACATGAAGTCTATAGGACGCCGCGACGTCAAAGTCAATGGCACGATCAGCAAAACATAAGGACAGAAAATGCCGCTATTTTGAAGGTTCAGCCGCCGGATTGTCGTTGCAATAGCTGCCAGCAAGTTAGTATCGGTTATCCTCGCATCGCCATTTTTCTTGGGAACCTGCGAATACTACTTCTTTACCAGTAATATTGTTGTAAGGCAAGGAATTTCATCATCAATAACCGTTCAATATTACTAATTCCGCAGGATAATTGTGTCAAAAAAGCGACTTTTGCACCTTGGAGGACACAGGAAAAGTGGGTAGTCTATGCTTAGTTTATCCAAGATAAGATCAGGGAGAATCAGGTACAGCCGATTACGGTCGGGGGTACGACCCTTGTGCAGGTCCGTCCGCTTTTTGAAGCGATGGGACTGGAAGTGAAGTGGGATAAAACCAGCGGAGTATCAAGCGACGGCACGTTCAAGAGCACGGACCTGATCTTGGCCTCACTCGACGCTACGGATACGCTCGTCCTCACCTACGCGGACGGGACCGTCGTCCGCAGCCTTTTCTTCGATCACGCTCCCGGCAGCAAAAATTCGCTCAAGAATATCCAAATCGGGAAAAACAATTTCTATATTTCCGAGGATCAGTAGCGTCTTAAGCAAAGCCCCTTCTGCTGAATGAACAGCGGAAAGGGCTTTTTTAATGGATAATATTCCGGAATCGGCGTTCCCAGTCCTCGGAACATGGATGATTATGGCCAACAAGGCCCTATTCCACTTATTTCCTGATTATAATAATAAAAAAAATCCCGCAATAACTGCGGGATAATAGCTAATTCTAATACCAGCATCTATGCTTTCTTTCATTTTCAGGCAAAACCACTTTAACGGTTGTGCGTTGAATCGCTTTTACTTTGTTAGCGGCAATGTTTCTTGATTTGTTCTTATTTTTGTTTTTAGAAATTCCTTTAGCTTTGCTTGCAGGCGAAAGGATGTAATATTTAGCCATAATATACAGCGCCTCCCTTCCGCTTAATCTAGTATAGAATATGAAAAGTTCAGCAGATAGTTTGTATCGATATCTATAAAACTAAGAATAGTCAGATTATCTGATAAGCGCATCATGAAATGACGTTCATACCGAAAGAAGTTAGCGCCGATATTTTGACCAAATCACCATTTCATTTGACGAATGGCACAGAATTCACCAACATTTACGGAAATTTAATGTCCGCTATGTACGCGGCGGTAACACAGGAAGTATGCGTTATCATTGGGCGGCATGTGAATCTATAAATTAGGCTCATAACTCCCGAAAGCCAACTCCCCCCAATTTTCGATGCCAACTTCAATTTTAGAAATCCTAACTTTCTCAAAAAAAACAACGGCTCCCCCTGCCTGCTACCAGGACAAGGGGAGCCGAAGCACCCGGAAATATTGTTACTTGGTTAGTCGTCTGCGGCTTAACCATACACCGAGAACGATCAGTCCGAGACCCGTCAAATAGTACGGATAACGGCTTTCTTCACCGGTCTTCGGAAGCATGGATACCGGCTTCTCCGAAGCCGGAGTTTGCGGCTTCGGCTTCTCCGGCTTCGGCTCGCCGCGTGGAATATCCTCTTCTCCGACATCAACGGTAGGCGTTTCCGAATCATCCGCCGAAGGCGTTTGAGGTGTTGCCGGTTCGCCTCTCGGGATATCTTCATCCGGCACTTCTACTTCGCCGGTCGGCGGCGTCTCCGGATTTGACGGAGTCGAAGGATCGCCCGGCGTTACCGGAGTCGATGGACGGTCCGGTCTCGTTGGGTTCCCGGGATTGCCCGGATCGGACGGATCGGACGGATCGGACGGATCGGACGGATTCGACGGCTCGCCAGGTTTAACGGGTACCTTGCTGTTCGTTACGGTCATTTTCAGCACATTGCCTTGGCTCGTAATACTGGAGTCGATCGTTACGTTCCAAGTTGCCTGATCGATCTTATATCCTTCCGGAGCGGCTAACTCCTCCAAAATATAATCGTCATACAACAGTTTCGTAAACAGGGCTTTGCCTTCCGCATCCGTAGTAATTACGTTCGGCGCCCGTTTGCCCGCTGCATCGTAAAGCGCGAACTTCGCTCCCGCCAGCGGCTTCGTGTTGTCGTCGCGGTCCACCTTCGTCACTTCCAGGCTGCCCGTTACGCCGCCGCCCGAACCTGAACCGGAGGAAGTACGGACAATGACCTCTTCCGTCGTTTCCCTAAGCTCGGTCTTCAGCTGATCTCCTTCGAGCGCTACCTTATTTTGCACAGCTTCTTTATCTCCAGCGGCAATGAACGACTGGTATTCTAAAATATAAGCCGTGGAGATGGCGTCCGTGAACTTTAATTCAAACGTCTCTTGATCGCCGTCAAGCCTTGTGATGGTTAACGTGTAGTCCTTCCCTTTGGTCAATTCTTCCGCTTTGACCGCTTCACCGTTTGCATTGACCTTGGCTTTGTAGAGGCGGAACGAATCTTCGATCAAAACCTGATTCACGCTTGGATAATCGATAATTTTGGCGTTGGAAATATGCGACTGGCCTTCATTAATGCGAATCGTCCAATCGATTTTATTTCCATTTTGGGCGCCTTTCTTCGTCACGTACTCGCCGCCATGCGGAATCGTCACGCTGGCGTTCCATATCGCCGCTTTATCGCTGCCGTTCCACAGCTCAGCGGTATTATCCATCGTCTTGACAATCAACGTGTCCTGCAGCGATGTTTTGAACTCGATCCAATAGGCCGATGCGATCTTGTTCTTAAATTGAACGGTCAGTTTGTTTCCGTTCGCTTCGGACGGTTCCGTCACCTCGTATTGAGCAGCCGAAACTTCAGCGCCCTTCTTAACGCCATTGCGTCCCCCCGTCAGCTCCATCGCATACACCTTTACCGAATTCGGAACAAACTTCTGCTCCTGCTTCAGAACATCCGTTACGATGGCTTTGTCAAGCGGATCGAGATTGTAATTCATCTTAATGTTCCACGTGATCTCTTTGTTGACAGGATCGTAGCTGCCGTCTTTACCGCCATTGTTTTTCGTATAATCGTCGGAGGAGAAGGCGGCTTCCCGTTGGATCGGCCCTTTCTTCTCGCCGTCCTCGGTCCACGTCATGACAGCTCTGTTCTTAAAATCGAGCTTTCGCTCCTTCAGCCAGCCGATGTTAAACTTCGTTTCATACTCGATCGTATACGTGGTGTCAATGGTCTTCAGGAACTTGATGACAAAGCCGCTGCGTACATTGTCGTACTCAACCTTATAATCGCTTTTAGGAACGAGCTTCCCATCCGCTTTTACGATCATGGAATCCGGAACGAATTCAAGACCGCCCTGCGGGAACGTATCCGTAATGACTACATCCTTCATGCTGTACTTGCCGCCGTCCGGCCGTTTATCGCCGTTGACCGTAATCAGCCATTTCGCCGTTTTGCCGGCAAAATCGATGTTCTGTACGCCTTTCACCAGAGCGCGGCTTCCTTGGGCCGGGGTGGTCACTTCCTTGGACGCATCACCCGACACGACTTTGTTCTTCACCTGCTTCCCGTCGGCGATCGTCCGATCGACCGGCTTCGTCTGGTAAACGATCGTATAAGGCGAATCGATATCCTTCTCGAATTGAAGGCTGAATCCGTTCTTACCCGCCGATTCGGCGGTGTATTCATCCTTGGCAACCAGATCTTTATCAGCCTTCGAATCCCCGTTGTACACCTTCAGCGAATCGGCAATCCATGTATGAATTTCGCTGAATTCATCCGTGATGACCGCTTTCTCTTTTGGAATCTTCTTTTCATTGAAATTGTATTTCACAGTCCAAGTGATGATTCCGGTGCTGTTATCCACGCTAAACGATTTATCCAAAAATTGGCCGCGGTTTACCGTTACCGTAGCGGTCGATTTGGCATCTTCCGTTCCGTCGCCGGACAAGACAGCGGTGTTTTCAAAGCGCGACTGCTCACCGGTAAGCTTCGTCGAAAAGCGAATCTCATAAGCCTTGCCGATCGTCTCATCCTGGAACGCAAGCTCCAGTTTCGCGCCACCGTTCGTTTCGACCTTATATTTGCCGGAATCTACCTTGTCGCCAAGGGCCGCCGATCCGTCACCGTTAACTTGCAAACGGTAAACCTCCACAGAGTCAGCAATAAGCTCCAAACCTTCAGGCAGTGCGTCAGTGATCACCGCGTGCTTGATTTTTTCCAGCGACTTGTTAACTTGAACCGTCCAATCGATCCGATCTTTGCCGATCGCTTTCCCTTGCTTTTCGATCAGCTTTCCGCCCTTCGGCTTCAGATTCACGATAGCGGTCTGCACTCCGCTTTTTACTGGAATGGCAATAACGACTTCCGTACTGCCTTTAAGGACTTCCTTCTTAAATTCCGTACGAATTTCCAGCTTGCCGGCGATGTTGGAATGACTCTCCACGTAATCATTGAAGGTCATCACAACTTTCCCGTTCAGATCGACCGTAAACCGGCCGACTTTCCCTTGATCGGCAAGAAGCGGGGCATCAATATCCGTAAAAATTTCAAACTGCCGCGGCAGCTCGAAGCTGAATGTATCTCCATTCTTGTAGCCGTGTCCGTTTGGAAGCTCCCATTCATAGCTGAGGTTGACGGCCGCGCCGACGTCCAAACTGCTATCGGGATTATACACCGCATCAATCACGGTACCGTTTAAATCGGTTAACACGACTTTGGTTAAAATACTCTCCGCACTGGCGACTGGCCTGGCGACTGGCCTGGCGACTGGCGCCGGCCGGTCATATACGCTATCCGTCACGGATTCTTGCGCGCTGCCCGTTGATTCTTGCACGCCGGCCGCTGCGTTCGCCGTCCAAACGGATGCGCCATACAGCGTCTGCATCAGCAACAGCAATGCCACAACGATTCCACAAACCTTTTTCCTCGTAATCTCTCCCTCTGTCTCTACATCACCCTCATTATATTCGGTTCCGATCCGCCTTCCGTGCGCAATTCGGGCCATGCATCCATCGGACAACATGTCGATAGGGTAATTTTCAGTCCATCACCTCCGCTGATCTTTATTGGCGCACGATGAATTGTGCCTGTATTTTCTTCAGAACCAAATGGGCTTCCGCCATTATATATGCCAATACTATACAATTTCTCAACAACGCCAAATAAGCCTTGGACATATCGTCCAAAGCCTATGTTTATTTCGTAAAAATCAATAGTATTTCACCGGGGAATAACGCGAGGCGTCTTTAATCATGTTGACCCCTGTCTCACTGCTCTTCCAGCCCGCATCGACAGTTGTATCAATGGTTACCCATTGTCCGTTCAAATAAACTTCATTCCAAGCGTGGTAAACATCAACGTATTCCGAAGTTCCCATAACAAGCTTGGCCGGAATTCCGATACTCCGCAACATGGAAGCGAACAAGGAGGCATAGTCGTAACACATCCCTTTCCGCCCTGCCAACGTGCGGTTGCTATCGGGAAGGTAGTCCGTCAATTCGCTGGCTGCCAGAGTATGATCGTACCGGATCGTCCCGACAATATATTCATAAATAGCGTGCACTTTCTTCTCGTCGGACGGAGCGGATTGGGCAAGCTTCTTCGCAAGCTGGGCTGCCTGATCCCTATCGCTCCAATCGACATTTTGCACAGAGTTCAAAAACACTTTGCTGTCATCCGCAAGTTGAAGTGTAACGGCCGCTTCCTGAACGATTTTGTATTTGGTACCGCTGACTTGTTCCAGAACGGTAACCTTATATTCACCATTGCCCATCTGGAGCGGAAATACTTCCTGCCGCTTATCCGGCGAAAGGACATAGGTATATTTGTCATTACCTTTTGCGATCATGAGCTTCGTTTTGGCCCCGGCTTCCGCATCATAACGAATGACGACGGCGCCACGGTCCAACTGCTCCAAACCCAACCAATCTTCGGACGGGGCAGCTTGTACATCCGGAGCCCACATCAATAACGCAAAAAGCCCTACAATAGCGAACACAATGTTGCGCATACTGCAAACTCCCTTCGGCGGCCAGGCTGCCATTGACGTTTCGTCAAGAAGGCCCTGTGGCTTTGCGTCCCTGTCTTTCGACAAGTTTGCTATTTTCGTAATAGAGTTTCACAGATACTGATACATCTTCTCCAAAAAAACAAAAAAGCATCTTCGTTCGGTAGCTGGCTGCCATTGACGTTCGTCAAGAAGGCCCTGTAGCTTTGCGTCCTTATCTTTCGACAAGTTTGCCGTTATCGTGATCAGCTTTTGTGAATCTATCATATCAAATATATGGAATACCATCAAGAGAAAATTTGGAATTTTGTCGAACTATCATTCCTCCCCCGAACTCACTCGAACTCACCCGAAAAAATAGGACCCCACCAAAAAAATAGCACCTGTTCATCCGGTGATCACATTCGATAGAATAAAAATGTACTATAATGTTAGTATTTTCCTGACCGTGTATGGGATAGGAGAATCCACTATTGATTAAGGGAGGGTATTTATGAAGCAAAAAGTTTTCAGTTTGTTCCTGGCGCTAGTTATGATGGCCAGCGTCAGCCTGCTATCAACTTCGCCGGTTCAGGCCGCTGAAGGAGCGGGAACGGCCACTATCACCTCTATGGATTATTTTTCAGCGTCGGACGGACCTGTCATCACAAAATCAGGGGTTGGACAAGCCAGTTACGGATTTGTGATGCCTAAATTCAATGGAGGCTCCGCCACCTGGAATGATGTGATCCAAGACTTGGGCGTTAATGTGAAAGTGGGCGGCAGTTGGGTCGATATTGACAGTGCCGGCAGCTTTGTCTACAACCAAAACTGGGGCCACTGGAGCGACAGCGGCTTTAACGGTTATTGGTTCACTCTTTCCGCGACAACCGAAATTCAACTGTACTCCAAAGCGAATGGGGTTACGCTGGATTACACTCTTGTGTTTCAAAACATCAACAAAACCACCATTACGGCGATGACGCCTACACAAGGGCCGCAAATTACGGCGGATACTACGGGCGGCGCCGGCTTTACCTATCCGGTTTTCAACAATGATCCGGCAATCCCCTTTGCAGCTGTGGCCGATGATTTGAAAGTGTACGTAAAACCTGTAAACAGCAGTGCATGGATCGATATTGACAACAATGCGGCCAGCGGCTGGATCTACGATAAAAACTTCGGCCATTTCACCGATGGAGGCGGCGGCTACTGGTTTAACGTCACGGAGTCGATCAACGTCAAATTAGAATCGAAAACCTCTTTGGTTAACGTCATTTATACCATTATCTTTAATGAACCCGTAAGAAATTCTTATGTCATTACTCCCTACGACGGAACGACCTTCACGGCCAATGAAAGCGGTGCGATCGGTGTGCCGCTGCCTAAGATTGATGGAAACGCGCCGGTAGCCGATGAGCTTGGAAATTTCGTATACCAGATTAACATGGGTGGGCAATGGGTCAATTTAGGGGATTCCGGTCAGAGCGGATTTGTATACTCCGCCAACGGTTACAATAACATGTCCGCCGCCAATCAGTGGGGGTATTGGGTCGACCACATCTACGGGCTATGGTTCCAGCCCATCCAGGAAGATCTGCAGATCCGCATCGGCTATCCATTAAACGGGCAGGCGGGCGGAAATGTCGGTGATAATTTCGTCTACTACACCTTTATCGGAAACCCGAACGCTCCCCGTCCGGATGTAACCGATGGCGAGGATATTTCTGTCGGAACGCCAAGCAACCCGGCCATTGAGGGCATGGAGCTCATCTGGCAGGATGAATTTAGCGAAAATAAGCTGGATACGAGCAAATGGAACTATGAACTGGGTTACTATCTCAATGACGATCCCGGTACCTGGGGTTGGGGCAATGCGGAACTGCAGCACTATACAAACAGTACGCAAAATGTATTTATCCAGGACGGAAAGTTAAACATCCGGGCCTTAAACGAGCCCAAATCCTTCCCGCAGGATCCTAGCCGGTATGCACAATACTCCTCCGGGAAAATCAATACCAAAGATCATTTTTCGCTCAAATACGGCAGAGTGGATTTTCGCGCCAAGCTGCCTGCAGGAAATGGCATCTGGCCGGCCTTCTGGATGCTTCCGCAAGATAATGTCTACGGTTCGTGGGCCGCATCCGGCGAAATTGATGTGATGGAAGCGAGAGGACGGTTGCCCGGCACGTCCAGCGGCGCTATCCACTTTGGCGGACAATGGCCGGCGAATACCCATGTCTCCGGCGAATATCATTTCCCGGAAGGGCAAACCATCGCCAATGATTTTCACGTATATTCCGTAGTCTGGGAAGAGGACAACATTAAATGGTATGTCGACGGCAAGTTCTTCTTTAAAGCTAACAGGGATCAATGGTATTCCGCAGCTGCGCCGAACAATCCGAACGCCCCTTTCGACCAGCCGTTCTACCTGATTATGAATCTGGCGATCGGCGGGAACTTTGACGGCGGTGTGACTCCGAATCCCGGCGATATCCCGGCAACGTTGCAAGTAGATTATGTGCGTGTTTACAAAGACAACGGCGGCGGCCAGCAGAATCCTGAAGAACCGGCGCCCCCTTCCACGATCGTCATCGGCGATGAGGTGAAGGGCCTGAAGAAAACAGGCGATGACTTATTGTTCTATGTAAACGGCGCAACCTTCGCCGACTTGCACTACAAGGTCAATAACGGCGTACAGCTGAACGTGGCCATGACCGGGGCGGGGAACGGCAACTATACCTATGCGGTCAATAATCTGAAACAGGGGGATACCGTCGAGTACTTCTTTACCTATAACCCCGGGCAGGGAGCGCTGGATACCCCTTGGCAAACTTATGTCCATGGGGTAACGCAAGGAACTCCGGAGTAAACCGGGTAATAGTAGAATATTGCCTTACGCAGATGAGAGGGAAGATATATGACTTCCCTCTCGTTTTTCCTGTTGTTATGATGAGGTCGATCTTTCCTTCCACTTCTCTTTCAAAGCTTTCAAGTCCCCTACGAAGAACTTTAGCAAATTGGGCCTCCTTCTTACGGCAAGCGGGTGATAGGTAAAGCCGATAGGCAAGCCTTGGAAATCGTGCCAGCTCCCCCGCAATTCCTTGACACTGGCGTTCTCCTTCTGCGGGAATAAGGCTTGCGCCACGACATTCCCGAAGCCGAACAACACCGACGGCTGCTTCTGAAGCAGCTGCAACTGCAGATGAGGAAAACATGCCGCTCTGGCCTCGGGCTTATTGTAAGCGCGCAGCGGCCGGCATTTCAGTAAATAAGTGACATAAACCGAACTCATATCGATCCCCGCTTCCCTCATGCCGAGTTGGAAGGTCTCCCGGGTACCGCACAAAAACGGATTTCCTTCCCGGTCCTCCCGGGCTCCCGGATTATCCAGGATCATCATCAGCGGGGCTTGCGGATTTCCTTCCCCCCAGACGACGCGATTCCGCTGCTTGGACAGTTCGCAGCATACACAATGCTGAATACCTGCTGGCGCTTGTTCTTCAGGCAGAATTACAAAGGGATGATCCATTTCCGTGTCATGCGGCTCCTTTCTTCTTTTCCTTAGCACACAATGACTCCATTATGCCCATCCCAGACGAAAACTTGCTCTTATTGCCAGTTAACCGCGGCAGAAACTCCAGCGCAACACATAAGGACAAAAAATGTCGTTAATCCAGCGGTTTCGTTTGTTTGAGAGAAATAGCGGCAATTTATGCCGCTATTCCCCCTCGTCGCAAGAAAGTGCCTACGTTCTGGGCCTTTCATAGGAATATAAGTACAAAAAATGCCGCTAATGGGGATGAACAGACCTGGATTCGGACAATAAGCACATAAAGTGCCTCTATTTTGAAGACAACAAATGCCCTTTATTCCGAAGGACGCCCCTTGGTTTGCTCCAACGAAGCTTCCAGCCGGTCCAAGTTTTGTTCATTGCCCTCGGCGCAGTAGCTCTTGGCTTCTTCGAACTCCTCCGTTTTCATAAATAGCTGGCGAAAAACGACCTTTGTTCCGCCGTCAAGGTCCTCGAAAGCAGCCGTTACCAGAAATTCATGGCCGGACAAATGTCTGAGTACGATTCGTTCCAAAACCACGATTTCCTCAAAAACGCAATGGTTGGGATAGTCCACGCCATCCGGCCCGTGCATGACATAACGCCACGCTCCGCCCGGGCGTAAATCGAATTCATGGAACGTATTGGTGAAACCGTTCGGTCCCCACCAACGTGCCAATTGATCGGGGTTCGTCCACGCTTCAAAAACCCGCTCACTTGGCAAATGGAATTGGCGTGAGGAGATAATTTCATTATCACCAATGATAGCGGTCATGGTTATACCTCCTGTTCGAGCGTGTTGCCAAGGGTATCAAGCATCTCACTTGTGCCCTGCTCACGCACTTCCGGCGTATCGTGTCCATCGAAAAAGGCCCCTTGCTCGGTGAAGACCAGCTTCGTCCCGCCCTCGATCGGGATAAGCTCGACCGTGGTGAGCGAAACGGAGATTCGCTCGTCGCCCGAATCCAAAGTGTAGCTATAGACGATGCGCTGCTCCGGTACAATCTCCTGGTAGCAAGCATCAAAGGTAAAGACGGGCCCCTCCGGCGGACCTCCGCTGCTGTATTCGCGTCCTCCGACGCGGAATTCGAAAATATCGGCTTTTGAAAACCACTTTGCTTTGGCGGCCGGATCGGCCCAGGCCCGGTAGACCCTCGCAGGCGGTGCGGCATAAGTCCGCTCCACGACGAAGGTGGCGTGCTTGACAAATCGTTCGGTCACGGTCAGTCCTCCTTAGATTTCGATTGTTCCTCTGTTTCGGCAAGAAAATCGCCCAGTAAATCCAGACGGCGCTCCCAGCTTGCCCGGCGCTCGACGACCAGCTTCTCATGGCTCTTTTTCATCGCTCGCAAGAGTTCCGTGAAGTCTTCAACCGCTAAGGGCGCCTTCCCCTGCATCGCTTTGGATACATGCTGAAGCTGGTCAAGGAGCGTTTGCTGCTGTTTGATTTGCTCCTTGATTCGCGCCATTTGCAGGTTGACGATTTCCAGCGGGCTGATCTGTCCGCCGTTTAAGACGGACCTGACCTCCTCCAGAGACAAGCCCAATTCCTTAAGCGATAAAATCTGCTGCAGGCGCGACAGATCGGATTCATTGTACAGCCTGTGACCGGACTCCGTCTGGCCGGATGGTGAGAACAAGCCGATTTGATCGTAATATCGCAAAGTTCGCACGGTGAGTCCCGCCAGTTTGGCAAGATCCCCGACCTTCCAATGTCGTTTCATAGGAACCCCTTCGTTAGCGCTAACTTGTTTACCGGTAGCTTAAGTATAAAAGATAACGTTGCGTAAGGTTCAACCAAAATATTTATTTGGGAAAAAGACCTTTTATATTTTAGGTTGACGACCACATTAATAAAGAAAGAGAGATAAAAATAGAAAAAGTTGAATGCCCTCAGCCGCAAACGGATGAAGTGCTCGTTCGCATCGTGTATGCTGCAGTCATTCCACTTGACTACATCCCGGGATTCTATGCTTCCGGAGTTGTCGAGGAGGTGGGGCAAGATGTAACGGAGTTTAAGCCAGGGGATCGCAGATTTTTGGTAGTGTCAAAGGGGCCTATGCAGAATATGGCATTGCGAAAGCCCAAGAATTAGTCAAGATGCCAGGTAATCTTACCTTTGAAGATGCGGCAACGACTAAGGCAGGAGCTGAAACGGCCTGGAAGGCGCTGTTCACCGAAGGCGAACTCCAGCCTGGCAAACCGTGCTAATTCATGCGGCGGCAGGCGGTGTTGGTCGATTTCGTGGGAGGCGATACCGAGAATCGTTCCTGGGCCGCTCTCAAGAAAGGGGGGATTCTCGTCACTTTGGCTCAGGATTCATCCCAAGAAAACGCGCAAAAGCATGGCATTACAGCTAAATTCAACACCAAATTCCCAACCTACGCGAATCTGCAGACCATAGCGGAATTAATTGCCGATGGTACGATTAAAGCAAAGATCGATTCCATATTCCCGCTAAACCAAGCTGACAAAGCACTGGAGAAAAGCAAAGCAAGACATGGACGCGGAAGAATTTTGCTGGACATAAACTCAGGTTTAATTTGAAATACGCTCTTACAAATTTTTCATTGACAACCCGGCAAGGGGACTGTATATTGACTTTGATAATCATTATCAATTAAAAGCGCTATTTAAAAATACAGTTCTTGATAGGAAAGGGTATGCCGTATGCCAATGAATGCAAAACGAAATGCCTCATTAGGCACATTACTTGTTTCGATTGTGCTTATATTCTCGCTAGTTGGTTGCTCAAGCCAGCAATCAAGTTCAACATCCGCACCAACTTCGGCCGAAACGTCTAAAACTGAAGCGCCCGCTTCGCCAGATACGAATTCCGCATATCCGATCGTGATCAAACACGCTTTCGGTGAAACTGTCATTGAAAGCAAGCCTGAACGGGTAGTTACCGTTCAATGGGCGAATCATGATGTTGCTCTCGCTCTCGGAGTTGTTCCCGTAGGCTTCTCGGCGGCGAACTTCGGCGTTCAGGATGGCAGCGGGCTTTTGCCTTGGACAGCGGAAAAACTCAAAGAACTTGGCGCAAGCGATCCTAACGTTTTTCAGGATACGGACGGCCTTGATTTTGAGGCGATTTCCGATGCGGACCCGGATGTCATTCTTGCCGCTTACTCCGGGATAACTCAGGAGGACTACGATCTTCTTAGTCAAATCGCTCCGGTTGTGGCCTATCCGACCGCTCCTTGGTCCACCACATGGCGAGAGCAAGTCCTGCTGAATGCAGAAGGCATGGGCATGAAAGCGGAAGGGGAACAACTCATCAAGGTCACCGAGGATATGGTTAACGAAAAGCTAAGTCAATATCCGCAGATGAAAGGCAAGAAAGTGGTTTGGGTTAACTTCTCGGCTGAAGATTTGTCGCAACTGCATATCTATACTCCTGTAGACTCTCGCGTCGCTTTCTTGTATGAGCTGGGAATGGTTTATCCTGAAAGTGTTACGAACCAGATTACGGACCCTACTAGCTTCTCCTTGAATTTAAGCGCCGAGAATGTCGAGGCCCTTTACGATGCCGATCTCATCGTTGGATATGGGAATGACGAATTGTTGAAGACGCTCCAAGCCGATTCACTACTAGGTAAAATTCCTGCGATCCAAAGAGGTTCTGTCGCATTTATCGACAGCGATACACCTTTAGTAGCTGCCGGAACTCCTAACCCGCTTTCGATAGCTTATACCATTGATGAATATCTAGCATTAATAGGAGGAGCTATTGACAAGATAAATGAATAGTTCTTCGGTTTCAAAAGATAAACAGCAAAGCTTCCATATGCCGGAGCACTTTATGACGGTTCTGGTGATTTGTATTGTCTTGCTCGGCGCGTGCGTAGTTGCATCTCTGGTTTTAGGCTCTCGTATGGTTAGTTTTAATGAACTGATAAACGGTTTATTTCATCAAGATATCCAATCCTTCGGGGCTAACGTGGTTCGCAAAAGAATTTCCCGAACCGTGTTCAGTTTGTTTTGCGGTGCGGCGCTCGGAGTCTCTGGAGCGCTTATGCAATCGGTCACGCGCAACCCAATTGCGGACCCGAGTATACTGGGAGTGAACACAGGCGCGTCCTTGTTTGTGGTTTGCGGAATTGCATTTTTGAATATAAGCACCGCAAATCAATATATATGGCTAGCTTTAGCCGGAGCCGCGATCACTGCGGTGTTCGTATTTGGAATCGGCTCTATGGGGCGTGGCGGCGCCACGCCCATTAAGCTTGTTTTGGCCGGAGCCGCCACAAGCGCCGCGCTTTCTTCTCTGGTCACCGCCATCATGATTCCGCGCTCTTATGTCATGGATCAATTCCGGTTCTGGCAAGTGGGCAGCGTCGGCTCGGCAACCTGGAGCGCTATAGCCACATTCACCCCGTTTATGATCGTTGGCATACTGATCGCCGTAATGACTGCACCGGCGCTAAATGCGCTGGCATTGGGGGATGATGCCGCGACCGGACTCGGCGTTCGAACAGGACTACTGCGGTTTGTCGCGGCTTTTGCAGGTGTTGTTCTATGTGGGGCAACTACGGCCCTCGCAGGCCCGATCGGTTTTATCGGGCTATTGGCCACTCACGTCATCCGTCTCATGCTTGGGCCCGATCTGCGTTTGGTAATCCCCGTGTCAGCTATTGCGGGAGCCATCATTTTGACATTAGCGGATGTGTGCGGCAGGCTCATCGGCAGCCCGGGAGAACTTGAAGTCGGTGTGGTTACTGCGTTTATAGGAGCTCCAATCCTAATCATATTAGCGATGAGATCGAAAGTGCGTTCACTATGAAAAATGAATCTATTGAATTTATTATGGCGGGCCGGCGTCAAAGACGCCGCCGGTGGATACTGATCACCGGCTTCCTTGCAGTACTTGCATGCGTGCTTTGCTGCGCTATGCTGTTACTGGGAAACACCATTTATCCGGTTCAAGATGTCATCCGGGCGCTTTCGGGCGAGCAGCTTAAAGGCGTGTCTTTTGCGGTGAATACGATACGTCTACCGAGAATGCTGGCAGGTCTTTTCGCCGGATTTGCTTTTGGTGCAGCCGGCTGCATCTTCCAGACTATGCTGCGCAACCCCCTTGCGAACCCGAATGTCATCGGGATTACCTCCGGCTCAAGCGCGGCGGCTGTTTTTTGCATCACCTTACTTCATTCAAACCGGGCGGTTGTTTCCGTTGCTTCGGTGATTGCCGGTCTTGTTACGGTTATCATCATTTATTTATTGTCCAGGGGGAAGTCATTTTCGGTCGGGCGCTTGATCCTCGTCGGAATCGGCATACAGGCCATGCTTGACGCCCTGATTTCCTACCTGCTGCTGGTTGGCGCTCAACAAGATATTCCCGCAGCGATCAGATGGCTTAGCGGCAGTCTGAATGGCTCGCAAATGCACGAACTTCCGCCTCTTGTCCTAACGGTATTGATCTTTACGCCTATCGCTATCGTCCTGGGAAAACATCTAAGTCTATTGGAACTTGGAGAACAATCGGCCACTTCGCTTGGAGTGAACACGGACAAGACAAGAATAGCGCTTATTTTGAGTTCTGTGTGCATGATTGCTCTGGCTACCGCTACCACCGGGCCAATCGCTTTTGTCTCCTTCCTTTCGGGGCCGATCGCGAAAAGACTGGCCGGAGCCGGCTTCTCGAACATAATCCCGGCTGGTCTTGTTGGCGTAAATTTGGTGTTGGCGGCAGATTTAATCGGACAATTTGCTTTCGAGTACAGATTCCCTGTGGGCATCATGACCGGAATACTCGGAGCGCCGTATCTGATCTTCCTGCTCATCCGAATGAATCGAAAGGGCGAGTTATAATGAAACCAACGCATCTATTTCAAGCCGAACAGCTCGTGGCCGGCTATGATCATAAAACGATTATCCAAGGTGTAGACCTTGTTATCCCCAGTCATAAAATAAGCGTTATTATTGGAGCCAACGGCTGCGGAAAGTCCACGCTGCTGAAAACACTGGCAAGGCTGATAAAGCCTAAGTCCGGCAAAATCACGATTGACGGAAAACCCATCGGCAAAATGCCGCCAAAACAGCTGGCTCGCGTGGTCGGGCTGCTGCCGCAATCCCCTATTGTTCCGGAAGGCATTTCGGTAGCGGATTTGGTTGGACGGGGAAGGTTTCCGCACCAATCGTTGTTCGGCGGATGGACTAAAAAAGATTATGAGGCCGTTGCCGAAGCGATGCGAATTATGGACATAACGGAGTTTGCGAATCACAATATTGACGAGCTTTCCGGCGGTCAACGGCAGCGCGTCTGGATTGCCATGGCTCTGGCGCAACAAACCGACATTTTATTTCTCGATGAACCGACAACCTTTTTGGATATCACCTATCAAGTCGAAATTCTTGACCTGCTCACGGACCTTAACCGAAAACACGGAACTACGATTGTCATGGTTCTTCACGATATCAACTTATCCGCACGTTACGCGGACCATATTTTTGCGCTTCAGCAAGGAAAGCTTGTGGCGGAGGGCGAGCCGTCTCAGGTGATTACAACCACATTGGTGAAAGACATTTACGGGCTCGATTGCACGGTGATACAAGATCCCATTTCCGGCTCTCCATTGGTAGTGCCCAAAGGGCGGTATCATGTATGAGTGATTGTAATCCAACCGCGCCTACTGCATTTTGTTTTCGATCCGCTGCATGAACTCTTCGGCGGCACTATAGCCGAGCTGCTTGAGATACCAATTGTTGGCCGCCGCCTCAATCAGACCGGCCACATCCCGTCCCGGCTGGAGCTGGACCTCGATATGCGGGATCTTGACGCCAAGATATTCCGTGAATTGAGGTTCCAGTTCCAGCTCGTTATTCAGAGAGTCTTCCCTCCATGGCGCTAATTCAATGTCGAGTACAATGCGTGTCTCGTCCTGAAAAGCCCTGCGCCCGTATTGGCGTACGACATTAATCAGGCCGATGCTGCGCAGCGCGAGGAATTCGCGTGTGGTTTCATTATGCGTTCCGAGCAAAGTCGTTGGCCCTAACTTCTTCAGCACCACAATATCGTCCGCAACGAACCGGTGGCCCCTTCTGATGAGCGTGTGGGCGGTTTCGCTTTTGCCGATCCCGGATTTGCCGCGGAGCAGGACGCCAATCCCCGATACATTCACGCATACCCCATGGATCGATATCTCCGGGGCAAGCGCTTTGACCAGATAGCTGTCCAGCTTGGCGATAAACTCCGTTGTCGTCTCCTCCGTCCTTAGCAGCGGAATCCCCTCCTGATCGCAGAACAGGGTCAGATACGGGATCTCCTGCTGTCCTGACGTCACAATGAAGCAGGGCGGATGATATTTGACGATGTTGCCGATATGCAGTTTGCGTTCCTCAATGGATAATGTCAATAGATAGTTAACTTCCTTACGGCCAAGCACTTGCACCCGTTCCATCGGAAAAAAATCAAAATACCCCACAAACTCCAGCCCGGGTCTGTGCGCCCGCGGACGGGTAATCACACGGTCCATACGGCCCGCCCCGGCAAGCACTTCCATATGAAACATATTCGCAAGACTTTGCACCGTGATCGTCTTCATGTTGTTCTCCCCAATGATTAATAATTCTTATGATGACACTGTTTATGATGATTTACCCGCTTTTCTTCTATTCGAATAATACAAAGCAAACAGCAGAATAAACCACAGCGGCGTCAATAATAAGGCCATGCGTGTCTCTTTGGCAACCAGCATAATTATAAGAATTATAGCAAACAACGTGAGAACTGCATAATTAACAAAGGGGGTAAACGGAGCTTTAAATTTCGATTTTGCCTGCAGCTCTGGCTGTGTCTTTTTATACTTGATGTGACAAACAAGAACCACACCCCAGACCCAAATAAAACAAATGGCGCTAATGGTGGTGACGACGCCAAACGCTTGCTCCGGAATAAGCTTGCTCAATAGAGCTCCCCCGGACAAGACAAGCGTGGAGATCAACAACCCGTTTCTGGGCACATGGTTTTTATTCAGCTTGGCAAAATGGGATGAAGCCTGTTTATTCTTGCTTAAATTATATAAAATTCGGCTTGTTGAAAACATCCCGCTATTACAAGCGGAAGCGGCTGAAGTTAATACGACAAAGTTAATAATTCCCGCGGCAATCGGAATCCCGACTAAACTAAACGTTTTAACAAAAGGGCTTTCTGACGGGCTTAGCTCCGTCCAGGGATTGATGCACAATAGGGCAATAATGGCGCCGACGTAGAAAAATAAAATTCTAAGCGGAATTTTATTAATCGCCGAAGGGATATTTTTTTCCGGGTTGGATGTTTCCGCGGCCGATACCCCCACCAACTCCACACCAACAAAGGCAAACACAACCATTTGGAAGGAAAGCAAGAACCCGGGAACTCCGTTTGGAAATATGCCGCCATGTCCCCAAATATTTTTGACCGTAACCATTCCCGCATCCGTTTTAAATCCAATCACCAGCAAGACGACCCCAATGGCAATTAAAGCGAGAATCGTCACTACCTTAATTAGGGCAAACCAAAACTCCAATTCGCCAAAATTTTTTACGGTTAACAGATTAAGTCCTAATAAAACAACTAAGCAGATAATTTCAGGCACCCATTGCGGGATATCAAACCAATATTGTACATACACCCCAACCGCGATCACATCGGCCATAGCCGTCATAATCCAGCAAAACCAATAGGTCCATCCGGTTACAAACGCGGCCCGCGGTCCAAGATAGTCTTCGGCAATGTCCGTAAAAGATTGATATCCGGCTTTGGACAACAGGAGTTCTCCCAGCGCCCTCATCACAAAAAATATGGCGATCCCCACGATGAAATAAGCAAAGATAATGGACGGACCCGCCAGTTGAATGGCTTTGCCCGATCCGAGAAACAATCCCGTACCAATGGTGCCGCCAATGGCAATCAGTTGAACATGCCGATTTTCTAAATCCCTCTTTAATTCTTGTTGTGCCAAACCAAACTCCTCCTTAACGTGAAAAGTTGAACAATGGATTAAACCCAATAAAAAAAGAGACTGGATGCGCTCCAATCTCCTGGTCATAAGAATAACTAAATAGACTTGTTATTAATTATTTTCGAAATAACAAATAGATATTCAGTACTCTTCTGTCCTTTTGCCTGAGATTGTGAACCCTTCGGCGCCGCGGAGTCCCGCGGTCTCTCCAGAAGCTGCTCCTGCTATAGTACGATCCATAGCCGTCATAGCTTGCCAACTATTTAATTTTTTTATTGTAACAACCCATTTAAATATTTTTCAATATTACTCGCAGTGAAAAAATTTGTCAACGAGATAATTCCCATTCGCCCAGGTTTGATTACGGCAGTGTTTCCCCGGGCTGTCTGTAACGGTAAACGTAACGGATAGGTTCATCCATTTAACCGGGCGGTCATTGAGAGCATATTTAACAAACAGTTACAATGCAATTGACTAGTCGAAATAGTAAAAACGGGAGGTTCTCAATGAATATTGAAATAGGCAAAAAAATCAAAGCACTCCGTTTACAAAAAGGAATGACTCAGGAAGAACTTGCGGCAAAACTGAATATGTCGTCCCAAGCCGTATCCAAGTGGGAAAACAATGTAACCATGCCCGATATCCAATTGCTTCCCAGGTTATCTGCGATTTTAGGGGTTACCATCGATGAACTGTTTGCATTAACCGATGATATCCACTTTGAACGGATTGAAAACATGATTGGACATGAACATTTTATATCAAAAGATGATTTCACCTATGCTGAACAATTTCTTAAGGAAAAACTTAATGATGACGCAAAAAAGCCCCGATGCCTCACATTGCTGGCCGAGCTGCACATTCATCGTTCACAGGAGCATCGTGAATTGGCTTCTCGTTACGCCAAGGATGTTTTAATATTAGCTCCAGATAACAAAAGAAATCACAACGCTTTACGGGATGCGGAGAATGGAGTTATTTTTGACTGGAACCTCTCCAACCATCGTAAACTCATAGAGTATTATATAGATTTTGTGACAAATCATCCGGATTACTGGCCGGCTTATGTATGGCTTATGAACTACTTGCTTGCAGATGGCAGATGCGCTGAAGCCAGGGGAATTCTGGAAAAATTAAACGAAACCCATCCAGGTTATTTATATCAATTATATGGGGGCCTGATATGCAAAGAAGAAGGCAACCTTTCTCAGGCATTCGTTCTCTGGGAGCAGATGACCGAACTGTATCCTCATGATTGGCAGGCATGGTCCTCCAGAGGAGACTGTATGGCGAAGCTATGCAGATACGATGAAGCCGTTAAGTATTATTCCAAAGGTTACGAACTGCAGCCCAATCCCAAATATACAGATTCATTGGAAGCAATTTCCTATATCTACAAAATTCAAGGGAAGTATGACAAAGCCATTGAAAAGCTCAAAGAAATCCTTGCACTTTTGAGCAGTGATTGGAAAGTGACGGAGGGGAAGACAGTCGATTTGTATAAAGAAGAAATAAAGCTTTTAAAAACATTGCTGAAATAATGAACGACAGAACAAGGTCCGATGTGAGATTTCTCCGAAAAAATACCGTTACAAATGATGCGCCCAGCTTAAGGGCCGCTTCGGCAAATACGAAAGGAACTGCTGCGGCAGTTCCTTTCGTAACTGTATTGGTTACGCAAAAGCCGGCCTTTTCTTATCTTACTCGGCGAGCAGTAACGTAATGGTCTTCCCAATAACCGGAGTTCAGCTTACTGAATCCAACCTTGTTAATAGGAGAGCTGTGAATGAAGCGGCCATTCCCCATATAGATACCGACATGGTTGATCTTACCGTCGTTGTTTGTATCAAAAAATACCAGATCGCCTTTTACCAGATTACGCTTGGCTACATAACGTCCCGTTTTGGCCTGTTCTCGGCTTGTACGCGGAAGATACACGCCTTCACGCTTAAATACCAGCTTTGTGAAGGAAGAACAGTCGGAATACTTATACCCGCTATTCCACGGTTCAGAGCCAAATCTGTATTTGAAATCCCCTAAATAATTGTCAGCCCGACTTGCGATTTCAGAACCGGTGGCCGCGAACGTCAATGTTCCGAACAGCATCGATCCGGCCAATAATGAAGCGGTTGTACTAACTAGCTTCTTGAACATCTGTATTCACTCCCCTTCTGTATTGCTGCATCCCCTTGTTGTATTCTGGCGGATTCTTCAGAACACCCAATGGATATATCCGAATTATTGCCTTGCCTGCAGGGCTAGTCCAAGTGAATGCGCTAACCCATGCTAACATATATGAATAGCAGGCTAAACCCCACATCATTTACCAAATCCCTGAATTTATGATCGCTAAAAACTCCGAACACCTTGTGACAACTGGCTGAATTGACGCTGAAAGCCGCGCAACACCGAAAGGTAAATTCCTTATATTACCTGGGGTTCCAGGTTACACACATTCCCTTCATATTGAAATTTTGGTATAAAATATTAGTTTGGCTAGTAAGCCCACGGTATTAATTGTGAATTATTCAACAAAAAAAACGCCCCCGAATTTATCGAATTGGCGTTTCTCTCTAATTGAAAATCGGCGAATGTTCCGTTAGGCATTACCTGCCTTAGACGGTTTGTTGCTGGGTGCAAACCACCCAATTAGGGCAATCGCCACCAAGACAGCGTAAAAAATAATCGTCCAGACCGTGCTATGGGGAAAATGAGGATCCAAAACCCCAATATCCTCATGGGCAAGGGTGATGACGGCGAGCTTTACTCCAACCCATGCAACGATCGCATAAGCCGTCGTCTCAAGCGCCGGACGTTGGGCTAAAAGTTTTACAAACCAAGTCGCCGCAAATTTAATTAAGATAAGGCCCGCAATTCCGCCGAGCAATACGACCATAAACTGGCCTGCGTCCATCCCCCCGAATTCGCCAAGCGGCGAGTCCGGCAGCCCTAGCGCAAGCGCCACCGCAGCCAGGATGGAATCGATCGCAAAGGCAAGGTCTGCCAGCGCAATTTTTCCTACTGTAGGCCAAAAACTTTTCCCTGCCGACTCTTGTTTCGTGTCCTTGTGCACATCCTCATTCTTCTTGCCGAACCGCGCTTGGATGATGTGCTTCAAGCCCAAGTATAGGAGATACGCCGCACCAATCGCCTGCACCTGCCAGACGTTAGCAATAAAGGAAATCGCAAATAACGCGGCAAAACGAAAGACAAAGGCCATCATGATTCCATAATTAATCGCTCGTTTCTTCTGTTCGTCCGGCAAATGTTTCGCGATAACCGCAAGAACGAGCGCATTGTCGGCCGATAACAATCCTTCCAAACCGATAAGAATGAGTAGTGCCCAGGCATACTCCAACCACATTTGCTCCATCTCCCTTTGTAAAGTAAGTTGTATCAACCCGACAATGCCGCACGTAAATAATATTGACTTGTACAGCAATGGGTATACGAGATGTTATACGAAATACCCCCCCGATAGAGTTCCATTTTTTTACGATGAGAATAACATCGCTACTTCCTCCTGAAACACCTCTCGATCTTTTCCGTCCATCCATGTTCGTAAATGCCGGGCCAACAGGGGATAACAGGCCCTTTATAACCAATCTGACATTAAAATAAGAAGACAAAAACATAAAAGGAGCTGCCAAGCAGCTCCTTAGTTATTGAATCATATATTCCCCCAGTTTGCGGTATTGCGGCTAAACCGGTTCACGGCGCTAAACAGGGCTTTCACGGAGGAGGTCATAATATCAACGTCAACGCCGCAACCCCAATATACGCTGCCGTCGGATGCCGTGATGCCGATATAAGAGACGGCTTGCGATTTAGAGCCGGTTTCCAGTGCGTGCTCCGTATAGACCAGATCGCTGTATGCCAACCCCAGATAGGATTGCAGCGCATTGCTGATCGCATCGAGTCTGCCGTTTCCGGTGCCTTCGATTTCCTTGACTTCATCGCCGGTCCGGATCGTGACGATGGTTTGAAAATCTTCATTGTCCGTAATGCGGTATTTGATAAACTCGACAGGCGTTTTAATGTTCACATATTCCTTCAAGAAAATATCGTAGATTTCCTCGGGCAGCAGTTCTTTTTGCTGCTGATCCGATACGTTTTTAACGAAATATCCGAAGTTTTCGCGCATTTTTGCCGGAAGATCGAGTCCGTACTTCAACTGCAGCACGTATCCGATCCCGCCTTTGCCGGACTGGCTGTTGATGCGGATAATATCGCCTTCGTACTCCCTGCCGATGTCCTTGGGATCAATCAGCAGATAAGGGACCGACCAATGCCGGGGTTCTTGTTCCTCGCGCCATTTCATGCCTTTGGCAATCGCATCCTGATGCGAGCCGGAGAAAGCGGTGAATACCAGCTCGCCTCCGTAAGGATGTCTTTCGCTGACTTTCATTTTGGTCAGCCGTTCATAAACGGAGGCGATGGCAGGGATGTTCTCAAAATTCAGCCTCGGGTCCACCCCGTGGGAATACATGTTGAGAGCCAGCGTCACAATGTCTACGTTTCCCGTTCTTTCCCCGTTGCCGAACAAAGTGCCTTCGACGCGCTGGGCGCCGGCCAGCATCCCCAGCTCCGCGTCCGCTACCCCCGTTCCCCTGTCGTTATGAGGATGCACCGACAAAATCACATGCTCCCGGAAGTTCAGGTGATTGCTCATATACTCGATCTGGCTGGCGTAAACGTGAGGCATCGACATGGACACCGTTGCCGGCAGGTTGATGATGACCGGGTTCTCCGCAGTCGGCCGCCATACACCCAGCACGCTGTTGCAGATGTCCAGGGCAAAATCAATCTCTGTACCCGTAAAGCTTTCCGGCGAATACTGGAACTGAAAATTCCCCTCCGTTTCCTCCGCGCACTGCTTGAGCAGCTTGGCGCCGCTTAAAGCGATGTCGATAATTTCTTGTTTGGATTTGCGGAATACCTGTTCCCGCTGCGCCACGGAGGTCGAGTTGTACAAATGGACTACGGCTTTTTTCGCGCCTTTCAGCGATTCGAACGTTTTGCGGATGATGTGCTCTCTCGACTGGGTCAACACTTGGATCGTAACGTCGTCCGGGATCAAATTCTGCTCGATCAATGTGCGCAGGAAGGTAAACTCCGTTTCGGACGCTGCGGGAAATCCAACCTCGATCTCCTTGAACCCGATCTTCACAAGCATTTTGAAGTACTCCAGCTTTTCCTCCAAATTCATCGGAACGATTAAGGCCTGATTCCCGTCGCGAAGATCGACGCTGCACCAAATCGGCGCCTCTGTAATGTATTCCTTCTTGGTCCAATTCAAGCTCGTCTCCGGCGGCATAAAATATCCTCTGGCGTATTTTTCAACATTTTTCATGGCGATCCTTCCCTTCATCAATTTTCCGTACTTATCTAACAAAGATCGGATGCGAAAAAAAGCCTTCCATCTCCATTAACAGAGACGAAAGACTTTGACATCTTACGCGGTACCACTCCGAATTCACGCCACCCTTTGGCATGCCCTCTACGGATACGGGTTTGCCAAAACGGACAAACCTGGCATCCTCCTGATGATAACGGTCAGGCTCCGGCTCCGCCTACTTAAAGAGGTTGTGCAAAAACCGTCTTTGGGGTTCAGCGGGCAACTCCAAGGCGAGTTCCGATTTCCCCCGCGGCTGTTTCACACCGCCCAACAGCTCTCTGTTCGCTCGGAAAACCGTACTATTCCTTCTCAACGTATTTCAAATATTAGAGATAATGTTATATCAGCAAAACGATGATGTCAATTATAATCTGATACCATTCCTGCCCGCGACTGTAGTTCGATACTCCCCTAGTCCCTTATTTGGACTCGATGCGCCCCAGCGGGTGGGCGCTCGCTTCCAGAGCCGCGCGGGCTGCCGGCCAGCTGGAATCGTCGAGATCGAGCGCGGTGAGGAGGTAAGCCCGCGTCAGCCGCTGGATTAGGGCGACTCGTTCGGGGTTCTCATCCGTTGTTTCCGTAACGTTGTATCCGGGAATTCCGCCAAGCGAGTGTTCGGCCCCGAAGAGGGTAAGCAAGCTCTTACTGCCCGGGCTTAGGAAATACGGGTCAGTGAACCAATCCGGCCCCCGAGTGGACAGATGGGACTGGTCATGGTCCCCTGCAACCACAAGGGCTGGCGTGCTCATATTCGCGAAGCTCGGACTCATGAAGGGAAAGTGCTCGGCCGCGAACGGAGTCAAATCAGCTCCACCCTTGCCGGTTGTGGCAAGCAATACGCCTGCCTTGATCCGTGAGTCGGACATGTCCTCTCCCGGTTCGCCGCGGGCGTCGAGGACTCGCGCGCCGAGCAACATGCTCGCCGTCTGGCCGCCCCAGGAGTGTCCGGCAACAGCGATGCGGCTTCGGTCAAGGCGCCCGCTGAGACCGGGAACGGAAGCTTCAATGAGATCAAACTGGTCGAGGATGCGTTTCATGTCCTCCACCCGGAACCGCCAGATCAGCGGTGTACGCGGATCGTCAGGAGGAAGGTTCAGCGTCCTCGAGTCGAGATGGGTGGGCTGAACGACCACGAAGCCGTGAGCAGCCCAGAAGTCGGCCAACGGGCTGTAGCCGTCCAACGACCAGCCATAACCGTGCGAGAAAACAATAATAGGCAATTCGCTTCCAATCGCAGGCGCAGACACTTGCACTTGCAAATTCTCACCGCGGCCCGGAGCGGATAGCACTACCGGTTTCACCGAGACGACTGGAGCGGGTGCACTAACTTTAATATCCATAATAAATGTTCCTTTCTTTACGGGAGATTGGCTAAACCGTTTATGGAGGAAGCGGTCAAGCGTGCTTTGCATTATTAATATTGGTTGATACGTCAACCCGGACTTACTGTATCATGTTGTGGTTGATGTGTCAACCATGATATTATGTTCTTATGGATAAAAACGAGCTGAATGAAGAGGAAATGCGAATATGGCATATGTGGAAAGGCACCTTTCAGAGCATCTTCGGCCGCGTTGTCAAAGAGATGTCCGAGCACACAGGACTATCGGAGGGTGATTACGGGGTATTGGACCGGTTAGCCCTTCTGGGGAACGGCAGCCTTCGCCAACAGGAATTGGCCGACTCGATGAACTGGGATAAGAGCCGATTGTCACACCATCTGACGCGGATGGAAAAACGCGGACTTGTGATGAGGAAATCATTAGATACGAATCGCGGTGTTCAAGTCATCATCACTTCCACCGGACAATCAGCGTTGGATGATGCCCGGCCCATAGTCGCAAAGGCAATCCGCAAACATTTCCTTGATCGATTAACAGATCAAGACATTGAATTGATTACTAAGCTGGCGCAAAGTACAAAAACAGGGCCTTCAGCGTCTTGTTAAACCCCTGCGCCTTGACCGCGTTTTTGATGTTGTTCATGAAGCAGATAAGATGATCGGTACTCATAAGAAAAACGTCTATCTACCGGTAGAGTAGACGCTGAATCAGAGCGAAAAGCTTCCTGACTTTGGGAGCGACTTCATGAATCAGTTTCAGCAGTTGTTCGTTATTTTATGGGAAGTAGGACGGTTTGATGGGATCAAATGCAAAAGTACATTTGAATTTCGGTAAATTTCTGCGTTTGAGCGGTTGAAGTGCAAAAATACATCTCATTTGCGGTGATTGGATAAAAAAGTAGCTTATGATCGGAAATGAACTGCATATTTGCAGTTGAACCCCCCGTTTCGAGGCGTTTCGACGAATATCGCATGCACTTTTGCATTTCATGGGATTTCCCCCTTCCTTTTTTCAAGCCCCGCATTCCAGCCTGTCAAAGCCATACTCTATCCGCTTTTAAGTTGGTTTTCGCCCTGGTCGCACCGAAAGTTGAGTTATAAATTCTATAATCTTAAAAATGAACCCTCCAGACGCGGAGGGTTCTTGCATTTTATCGATTTTGGAGAGCAACATTTCTTTAAACCCACTATTGACTTAAACTATGGTTTAAGTCGTATCATTTTCATGTCGACAATGAAATGCAAGAAATCGGAGGCCTCCAAATGAAATATTATTCCATCGGCGAAGCTTCAACCAAATTCAATATTCCGGAATCAACCTTGCGGTATTATGAAAAAAGGGGACTGCTGCCGCTAATCGAGCGTGATGAAGCGGGCCGGCGCTTATTTTCAGAACATCAAATGGCGCTCCTTGAAGCCGTCATTTGCTTAAAAAACACGCATATGCCAATAAACAGCATTAGAGAGTATATGGCATGGATCGTAGAAGGAGACACTACCCTCGAACGCCGGCTTGACATGATGAAGAAGCATAAGCAAAGAGTGCTGGATGAGATTGCATTGCTGACCCAGTACTTACCGGGAATTGATGAAAAGATTGAACGCTATATAAAAAAGATCGAGGAGGAACGTTCATGAAGCTTTCAGGAAATACAATACTGATTACAGGCGGAAGCACCGGAATAGGGTTGGCATTTGCTGAGCGATTTATGAAAGCCGGGAATACAGTCATTGTTTGCGGCCGGCGTGAAAGTGCACTTCAAGACGCGGAAGAAAAAGTTCCCGGTCTGATCACCCGTGTATGTGATTTGGATATGGAATCGGAACGTTTAGCGTTGTTTGATTGGGTAACCGCAAACTATCCGGAAGTGAACGTATTGGTGAATAATGCCGGCATTCAGTTGCGCTATAATGTGCTAAAGGCGGATGCGAGAGACCATTGGAATGATTTCAGGAAGGAAATCACAACGAATATCGAGGCTCCTTTCCATCTGTCCATGCTGTTCGCGTCTTTTTTTGCGGCAAAAGAAACGGCGGCGATCATTAACGTCACATCCGGGCTGGCTTTTACACCGTTCGCGATTGCCCCCATTTATTCAGCAAGCAAAGCGGCGCTTCATTCCTTCTCCATAAGCTTAAGACACCAGCTCTCCGATACGTCTGTGGAAGTTATTGAGATTGCCCCGCCAGCGGTGAATACGGATTTGGGAGGAGCAGGACTGCATACGCAAGGGGAACCGTTAGATGCCTTTGCGGATGGAATTTTCAACGATTTGGCGGAGGGTAAAACGGAGATCGGGTATGGTTCTTCTGTGGCCCGCTTGCGCATGTCCCGAGACGAAATAGACGTATACACAGAAAAACTGTATCAAGCTACGAAAAAGTTTATTGAATAACTACACCATTCCGCTACTTGCAACACGGTTCACCGTATGAGCATGAAGCTAAATCAAATGGCACCCATTTGGGGTGCCATTTTTAGCAGCGGTTAGAAGTTTAAAAATCCCTTTCTCTGCGAGCGGCTTCTATTCTTCCGCCTGCCGTTCCAGCAAATAAAACATGTAGTCGGTCGGGACGCCGGCATACCCTTGCTGTCTCAGCATCGCGGTCACATTGCCCCGGTGATACGTCCCGTGGTTGACCACATGCCGCAGGATGTCGGAGAAATGCGTATCAAGACGGCCGTACTTTGGATGCTCGATCGTCATCGCCTTGTCCGGGTCGGGCGTACGCCGCAGCAAATCGCGGAACTGTTCGGCGACTTCGGCGAACAGCCGCCGCATCTCTTCCACGGTTTTGCCCTGCGCTTCCTTCGTCCAGTCCGGGATCTTCGGAAAAATCTCCTCGTTTGGAACTTCCGCGAGTACGGACATATAAAGCTGTTCAAACAAGTACATGTGTCCGAGCGTTTGCGATACGGACGGGAACACGCTTGTCACTTCCGCATCGAACACTTCCTTCGGAAGCTGCTCCAGGTGGGCGAACAGCCGCTCGTTCGCCCAAACATGATATTCGTACAATTGATGTGAGTGCTCTCGCATGGACATGGATGGATTCACCTTTCCTTTATTCGTCGTCGTTTGGCCGCCGCAGCCTTGTCTCTATCGTATACCGGGTTCGCTGACAACTGCTGTCAGCGAAGTTCAACCGGGATCATCTTCGTAATGTTTGGCGATTTCGCAGGCCATTTCCCGGATCCGGCGCTTAAGTTCCAGCGGCTCCCGAATGCGAATGGCCGTGCCGAATGTGATCAGATACCTCGGAAGGTACTTGTCCATCGTCGGGACATCGAGCAAAAAACGCGCCTCCCGATCGGTCCGTTCCGTCAAATAGTGGCGCATATGCCAGTGGCCGCAAACCGCGTTCAGCGTATCGGGTTCTCCCTCAATGCGGATGACCGTCAGCGGTCCGTCCGCCTCCCGCTCCTGCTCGGACTGGTCGCGGAAATAGGCGGACGCGGAAAAGTGCTCCGGCTTTTCGAACCGCGCTTCGGTCGGCTCGAGCCGCGCGATGCGGTCCACGCGGAACGTCCGCACCGCCCGCGACCGATGGCAGAACGCGACAGCGTACCATTCGTTGCGGTCGTAAGCGAGCCCGTACGGATCGACTTCACGTTCATCAGCCCGCTCCGCTTGCGCTTTGCGATAGGCGATGCGGACCGTTCGCCCGTCCATCACCGCCTGCTCCAGGTCCCTGAGCAACGCAACGACGGAAGGCGGGCGCGCCGGAGAGATCACATCCAAGCCGCTCGTCTGACGGGACAGATCGTCGCGCTGCTCTTCGTGCAACCCGTTCTCCACCTTCGCAAGCGCGCTTTCCAGCTCCTCCGTGTACGGATAGCCGGCGCCTTGCGCAAATTTATACGCGTCCACAAGCGCCTTCAGCTCTATGGAGTTGAAGAACAACGGCGTCTCCTTGAAGCTTTCCAGTATGCGAATGCCGCCGTCATGGCCCGATTCCGCGACGACCGGCACGCCGCTGGCGCATAATGCGTCGATATACCGGTACACGGTGCGGACGCTGATCTCCAAACTGTCCGCGATCTGCGCGGCGGTGAGCTTCCTTCCGGAGCGCAGCATCCACAGCATGGACAGCATGTTATCCCATTTCGCCACCCTAGCCCTCCTCTTTTCCCCGTGAAAATGAAACTGATCAGAGTACTGCACAAATTCACATTTCAGAAAAGCACTTTTAGCCAGATACGCAGAGGCACCCGTTAGGGTGCCTAATGAGATGATTCTATTAGGGGTTATGCGCAATTTCAACCTCTTTTTTCTGTTCTGGCTTACGGGAACGTTTAAAGGCCGATGCAAGCAAGACCAAAAGGCCACAGGCGCCGATCCAAATTAAAGCGAATGTGGAATGATTCATGCGCAGGCCTTGCCCAAAGAAGAACAGCTCACGCAGCCCATCAATCATGAAACGCATCGGCAGCCATGATAATATCCAATCCCGGTAAAACGAAGATAACAACTCGGGAGCGAAACTAAGGAGCGGCGCACCGATAAATAAGAACAATACAAAAATAATCATGCCTTTAAATCCAACCCAAGAGAAAACAGCAGCTATCATGAGAAAAAATACTAAATAAGCAATGGCCAAGAATAAAGCCGTATCCGTGAAATGAGGAATGTGCAACCCCCAACGCTCGGCGAACCAGGCGAGGCTAAATCCGCTCGCCAAAGCCATGACCGCTCCCCATAAGACTTGGACTATATTCGCCCGAAACCGTTCATTGCGATTCGCGTAATTTGTTTTGTTTCTTACAAGCAAGAAAATCACGTTTCCGATCAGACTGGCCATCCACAAAGGTTGGAACATCAAAACCGGTGAATTCCCGTTCGCACTATGCGTACCGACTGCATTCACACGGGTGACTTCGCTAACGATTGGCGAAGCTAATGCGGCGGCTTGTTTCGTTGAAATCGCAGCGCCTTGCCGTTCGAAAGCCGTTAATAGCTCAGTACGCATTTCCTCATTTATCCCACTAATCGCTTGACTTAGCATTTCCCCAGCCATACTCGATGCCGATGCATTCATGCCTTGGTTGACATAAATCCGCACCCGGGGTGCAGACGGATCCGGCGTCATCAGCGATGCCTGCTTCTCGCTAAAATCCCGGGGAATCACCAATGCGGCATAGTATTCTTGGTTATCAAGTCCTGCTTTTACTTCCTGTTCACTATCAACTTCGCTCCATTTCATCGCCGGCTCTCCATCCGAATTCGCGAAGGTTGCCGACTGAATCTCAGACACAACCGTCTCACCCATATTGGCGTTTGAGGCCGTCAAGCCTTGATCCTTATTCACAATGGCAATGGGCAGGTTATGAGGAGCAGGATTAATGCTGGGAATCATGGCAAGGCTAAAGATGAAGATGACAGCAATGACGATAAGGGGTAAGGCCGCAATTAATCTATTTTTAAATAAGCCCATACGTTTTCCTCTGTCTTTCCTTGCGATTAAGCTGCACCAGCCTTAAAATCTGCTGTTCGAATTTTTTCGTTTTTCCGCCGGCAATATGGACTCGATAACGTCCCAATGTTCGGCGATCTTCCCATCCTCCACGCGGAACAAATCGTAGAAAGCGGTAGGCTGACCATTGAAGAGCCCTTCACTCACCGCGAGCACAAAATCGCCTTGTCCGATGACTTGATGGACATGAGTATATTGAAATTCAATGTTTTTCTCCTCCAGCGCCTGCAAAGCGGCATGAAGACCGGAAAGGCCGTCCGCAATATGCGGACTATGCTGAATGTAGTTATCCCCATCAAAATAAGAGGCGAGCAGGCCGGGATTCTTCCCAAGCAAAATGTTTTCAACATAGCTTTTGACAAATGCTTTGTTGACATCCGTCTTGTCGATATCCTTAATCTCAACCGGCCCGTCAATCATCGTATGATGGCTTGGCGTCTTGTCCTCCATCTCTTGCAAGTTGTCCCAATGCTCAACGATTAGTCCATTCTCAAAACGGAAAATATCAAAGGCGATTTTAGGGCCATGAAAATCATATACAGAATGAAGAGCCACATAATCTCCGTCGACTAAAGCGCGTTTAACGCTTACCTTTGTACCTATTTCCTTCAAATGATCAAGCGCGCCAAGCATGGCCCCGCGGCCATCGGGCAAGGCCTGGTTGTGCTGAATATATTTATCGGGATTTACGTAAGCCGTAATCGCCTCGGGATTGCCGCTCTCAAAACTTTCCAGCACAGCGATGGCCTTACGGACAAGCTCATTTTGATGGTTGAATGTCATTAGAATATCCTCCTTGAGTCTATAGTCATTTAGATAAATAATGAACACTACGTTGTTTATTTACCTGCTGCTCATTATAATGAAGGTTAATACAGCGCTCAATATTTAATATTTTTAATTTTGAAGGATAACAGACAATTCATAAGACCTTTGTCGCTTAACGGTTAAAATTTAATGCTGGGGGAACGAAAAAGTGAACAAAAAAACCGATCTAAGAATACTGCGTACGAACAAATCGATTCGAAAGGCGTTTTATGAGCTTATTCAGGAAAAAGGGTATGAAGCGATAACGATCCAGGATATTGCCGATCGGGCTATGATCAATCGAAACACTTTTTATCTCCACTATCAAAATAAACCTGATTTATTGGATATATGTATGAATGAACTGCTGAGCGAATTAAAAGATGTAGCCGTTCAATGTCCAATCAGCGCGAGTCCTTTCAGCACCTCCAAACTCGAGACAGTCATGCAAGCCGTATTGGAACATATTTCGCGCAACACTTCTTTTTACTATGCCATGTTGGTTGATGAAAATAGAATTTATCAGTTTCGAGATAAAATGGAAAAAATTATTAAAGATAAACTGAATGAGGGGTGGAATCCCGCTCAGGGAAATTCGCCTTTAGCGATATCCAAGGAATTGCTGCTCGAATTCCTCGTATCGTCTTTCATGGGGATTGTCATTTGGTGGCTTAAAAACGAGCAGCCTCTTCCTGCGGGTGAAGTTTCATCCCAGTTTAGCAGAATCGTCGCCTACGGGCATTGGAAAGCGGCCGGCATCGCCGTCGAGGAATAAAATGAGCGGAGGGCTTTTGCTTTCCGCAAGCAGAAGCCCTCCCTTAAGGGCCGGCACGCGATAGTCGGCATCTTATTTTACGGCGTATTCTAGATTTCTACGACATCCTGCGGCATGTGGTCAACCATGTATCACCGGGGCAATGGACTTGCGCTCACGAGGATACGGTCGATATCCGGCGCGTAGCCTGTCGGCTGGGAAAGCAGCAGCGTATTGGAACCAGCCTGCAGATGCACGGTCGTTTCCAGCAAGGAGACCGTGTCCCAGCCGCCGGAGCTCGGGAAGCTGAGCGGCATGCCCGTACCGCCGTTCACGCTTAACACAGCCGGGCGGCTCGCCTCGCCGTTCAAATAGTGGATCGTCAACGTATAGTCACCGGCGGACGAGACCGTAATTCCGTTGAACTGCAGCGTGCCGCTGCCGTTGCCCAGGTAGCCGACCTTGCTCCCGCCGGAGCAGGCATCGCAGCTCGCAATGACCGCGGAGCCCCCAAGCGTGTTGCCTGTTGCCTCCGCCTCATAGGCAGTTGCGCCGGAGCCGGACTGCGGCGGCGTGCCCGGCGTCACGGGCGGGTCTGACAGTACCGTAGAAGTGGTGGCGCTCGCGGACACGCGGAAGCCCGACAGCGTCAGCCAGCCGCTCTGATCCGCATCCTGCCGCGTGTTCGCGAAGCGAAGCGTCTTGCCGCCGGCTAGCGGATTGACCACCCGCATGACCAGCTTGTATTGGCCCGGGTCCAGGTTGTGATTCGCGCTGAACGAGAAGGTGTAGTCCGTGCCGTCAGGCAGCACGCTTCTCAGATTCCAGTCGGCTGTACCGAGCGACTTGATCCAGGCGCCGGCGGCGTCAAGCACGCCGAATTCGACTGGCCAATTGTAGTAAAACGGGGCCACGCCCTTGTTCTGCAGCTTGACGCCCACCTGTAGCGAGGATGCCGGCGAATCAACCAATTGCACGGCGGAGTTGTATAAGGTGTAGCCCAACATCTTGTGCGCCCGCAGCGCGTTAGCCGAGGCGGTCTCGCCCGGGAGAGAAGATTTGTACAGCCGGTCGTACATGAGCCAGGAGGCGTGCGTCGTCTCGACGGAGGTCTGAAAGTCTTGGCCATTCCGGTTCGGCCAGTATTGCCAGAAGCTCGTATCCTGCTGGAGCGGCGGATAGAACTCGCCCCCGATCGGATGCGTCCGCCAAATGTCCTGCAGGCCGTTCTGGGTGATGAGATTCCAGAAGTCCCAGTCATGCTGGAACAGCGTCTCGTACGAGAAGGAATCGTCATGATAGCCGAAAGCGCTTTTTAACTCAGCCGTACTCGCGGAATAAGGATACCGTGCCAGCACATGGGTCGTGTGGAACGCGTTCTTGAACGCGGACAGCAACGCGTCCCGGTTGCTCTGGTTCATTTCCCAGTTCGTCGGGTCGGTATTGTAGGGCCATGTATGCCACTCTCCCCAAAAGCCGTACAGTCCCGCCGTTACGAAGCCTATCCGAGGATCGCCGTCGTAACGGGCTCCGAGCGCGGCAACGAATTGGCGTAACGCCAGATTAAGATTTGCGTCGTTCCAGTCGGGGGCCAGGCTGTGCGTCGCCGTGTCGTGGTTGCCGTTCTGATCGTAATCGCGGGTCTGCAGCCCGCCGTCGAGCAGAAACTGCGGTATGCCGGTCGTACGTCCCGGATAGTCGACATAGACGCGGAAGGCTGCCTGGTTGCCCCGGCTCGCGATATCGTTCAGATAGGCGTCCAGCGGCGCCCAGTTGTACGTATTCCAGTCGGTCATCACGTCGCGCAGCGAGACGTAGAACCATTCCATGCTGTGCGGAAAGCTGTTGTTCGGATCGGTGCTGTCCGTGGGCTGCTTGGCGAAAGGCAAAAAGCCCTTCAGCGGGTTCAGCTCCAGCCCCGGCTTGTTCGGGTCGTACGTCTGGGCCTGCCACTCGCCGGAGGCGGCGGCATGCGGGAGCTTGAAGTTCATGAACAGCATCGAGCCGAGCAGAACAAAGACGAGCATCATTACTCCTAGCCTTGCGAGTCTTGCATTCAACATTACATCGTTCACTCCTGTCCACATGGGATTGACTGTTGAAGCTAGCGGCGAGACCGCTCGCCGCCCTTGCTCCTCACCTCCTCTCCGGCGCGTCTCGGTCAGCCCTTGCTAGCGCTGAAGGCGACGCCCTCGATGAACCGCCGCTGGAACATGAAAAACAGGACGAGCATCGGAATCACGGCCATGAACGCGCCGGCCATCAATACCGGATAATCTGTGCCGAACATGGAGACAAGCGTGGCGAGGCCTGCCGACAGCGTCAGCTTCTCCGGCGAGCTGTTGATGATGAGCGGCCACTGCAACTCATTCCACGACCAGAGCAGTTGGATGATGACGACCGCGACAAGCGCCGACTTGACGAGCGGCAGCATGATACGGCTGAAGATCTGGAACGGATTGCACCCGTCCAACACCGCCGCTTCCTCCAACTCCTTGGGGATGCCCAGGAAAAATTGCCGCAGCAAAAAGGTGGCGAACGGGCTGACGAGTGAAGCGATCCAGAGCGCGGTCACCGTATTCACCAGTCCGAGCTTGCTCATCATCAAGTATTGCGGCGTATAGAACACTGGGTTCGGAATCATCATGACCGAGATAATCAGAAAAAAACACAGCCCACTGCCCGGAAAGCGAATGCGCGCAAACGCGAAGGCCGCCATCGCGCTGAAGATGACAGGGAACACCGTCTTCATAAACGCCGAGATCAGCGTGTTCGCATAGTAATGCATGAAAGGCGACTGTCTAAGCGCGTCCGTATAGCCTCGCGGGCTCGGTTCGGCAGGGAATAGGGTGATCGGAATCTGAGTTGCTTCCGTCGTCGTTTTAAGCGACGTAAGGATCATCCACAGGAACGGGAGCACCATGACGACGGACCCCGCGATTAGAATCAGATGAATGACAAGGTTGCTTCTACGCTTGGCAGAGACATCTCTACTCATTTTTGCACCTCCTTAAAGTTTTGTGAGCAAGGTTTCCTTGGTATGACATGTACAAAACTTGCTTCGGAAGCATTGGCTAGTCATAAATCACCCATTTTTTTTGCAGCAGGAATTGAATACCCGTCAAAATCAGGTTAATCAGCAGCAGGATGTTGACGATGGCCGCTCCATAGTTCTGGTCGTAGTAGATGAACGTATTCTGGTAATAAGCGTATACGAGTGAGCGCACGGCGGGAAGCGCAACGTTCGTCTTGCCGATGATCAGATAGATGCTGTCGAAGATTTGCGTGGCGCCGATCACGAGCACGATGGACGTGAAAAACAGCGTCGGAGTAAGCAGCGGCAGCGTGATGGAGCGGAACTTGCGGAAGCCGACGGCCCCGTCGATCTCGGCCGCCTCGTACAGAGGACGCGGAATCCCTTGAAGCCCGGCAAGGATCAGCAGCATGTTGAAGCCGATCGAACCCCATACGCCGACCATAACAAGGGCATACATGGCGAACCGCTTGTCCGAGATCCACGCGATATGGGTGCCGAGCACGGAATTCAGCAGTCCGTAATCCTGCGCGAATATAATGACCCACACCATGGCGGATGCGGCCGCCATCGTGACTTGCGGCAGAAAATAAATGACCCGATAGGCGGACCGGCCCTTAATCTTGGCGTTCAGCAACACGGCGAAAAACGTGGAAAGCACAATCGTCGCAGGCACGAACAACGCGGCATAAACCATCGTATTGCGGAGATTTTGCCAGAACTCTCCGTCATTAAACAATCTCTCGTAGTTGGCCCAGCCGACCCAATGGTTTACGAGGCCGAAGTTTTCGGACTTCAGGAAGCCCAGGTAGATGGAGTAGACGGCCGGCCAGAACCAGAACACCAACGTCCCGATCAACGTCGGAGCGATCATCGTATAAGCCCATGCGTACCTGCTTTTCGAATTCATTGCCCTCACCTCATATTTGCCAAAGGCGTCCCGGATACCGGAACGCCTTTGGCGATTTTGCCCGGCCTGCGGCGCTTACTTGGCGTCCGCGATCGCCTGGTTCATCATGTCCGCCACTTTCTTGGCGCCTTCCTCGATCGAGATCGCACCGCCCCATGCCTGGGACATGATCTCCGACTCTTTTGCAAACCAGACCGGATACGACTTCGAGCCGCTCGGGTACGGCGTCGCGTCCGCCGCCTGGTCGATGAACACCTGCAGGTTCAGGTCCGGTTTGCTCTTCACCCAGGCGTCCTGCGTGTCCTTGAACGCCGGGATCGCCGCGCCCATTCGGGCCGTGATTTCGGCCGCCTCCTTCGAGCCGAGGAACTTCAGGAACTGCCACGACTCCTCTTTGTGCTTGCCTTTCGCGGACATCACGTTGCCGAGTCCGTTGATGATGTTGCCGCGCCCCGCCTTGCCCTTCGGCAGCGGCGCCCAATCGTACTTGTCCTTGATGATGTCGCTGCTGGCCAGGTTGCCGTTATCCCAGGAACCGTCGAAAATCATCGCAAGCTTGCCCGATTTGAACATCTCGACCGAATCCGTGTCGGTCATCTGCTGGTGCGTCGGTGAAGCCTTGTCGAGAATCATCCGGTAGCGGGCCTTCAGCGCCTCGATCGAGGCCGGCTCATCGTAGCCGGACTTGGTCATGTCTTCATTTAAAATGCGGCCGCCGTTCGCCAGCATGTCGTTCCAGTAGCCGGCCTGAGTGTCCATCTTGGCGCCGAAGCCGTAAATGCCCTTGTCCGGCTGGCTGAGCTGCCCCGCGACCTCCGCCAGCTTGGCGTAGTCCCACGTATCGTCCGGATACGGAATGCCCGCCTGGTCGAACAGTTCCTTGTTGTAGGCGAGGCCGATCGTGTCAAAGTCCTTCGGAACGCCGTAGTTTTCCCCGTCCAGCGTATAGATCGAACCTAGTCCCGACGCGTAGTTGTTCAGATCGATCTCGCCGGCCTGCACCTTGTCCGTGATCGGCTCGAGGAACCGGCCGGCCGCGTACTTGTTGAACTGGCCGGCGTGCATCCAGAACACATCGGGCAGCGTGCCCGCCTGCGCGGCAGCGGACATCTTCGTCCAATACTCGCCCCATGGAATGGCGTCGACCTTGACCTCAATGTTCGGGTGCTGCTCGGTGAACGCCCTGGCGATCGCCTCCATCGCCGGCTGCTGGTTTTTGTCCCAGATCGTGTAGGAGATCGTCACGTTCTTTTGGGCGCCGCCGCCGGCAGACGCGCTGCCTGCAGCCTTGTCTCCATCGTTCGAATTGCCGCAGCCGGCCAGCGCCAGCGATGAGACAAGCAGCGCACCGGCGACCGCGGCCGCCAATTTTTTTCTCATATTCATCGTGATACCCCCTCGGCTATTTTTTGACGCTCTCATTATAAGTCACGCCAGATCCGAGTTTGAATGCCCCGATTTTAAGATTCAAGCCCCATTCTTAAGATCCCCTTCCCAGTCGAGAACGTTGTCTGCATAATAAAATCAGAATCAAAATCAGACGATTTTGGGTGTACACTCCGCAAGGTTGGACCCGCTATCGAAAAGGAGAACTCTGCCATGACCAATATCTCAATCGCCCGGCTGCCCGGCGAATACTGGTGGGGCGGCGCGATTAACGAAGGCAGCGCCATGCCGTTCGGACGGACGGCCCATACGCGGGATTTGCGTGTGACGGACGACAACCAGGCCTCGCCGTTGCTGCTCTCCAGCAAGGGCCGGTACATTTGGAGCGAGGAGCCGTTCGCTTTCCGCGTGGATGAGAACGGGCTGTCCGTCTTTGACAGCGCCGGCGAAGTCGTCGTCGAAGAAGGGCATAACTCACTGCAGGGGGCCTATCGCCATGCCGCCCGCAGGCACTTCCCGCCGTCCGGGCTGCTCCCCGACGCGCTCGCGTTTACGGCCCCGCAGTACTGCACCTGGATCGAGATGTTCTATGCGCCCGCACAGGACAAGATCCTCCGCTACGCCGAGGCGATCCTAGCGAACGGACTGCCGCCCGGCATCCTCATCATCGACGACAACTGGATGAAGGACTATGGTATGTGGGACTTTGACAAGCACCGCTTCCCCGATCCCCGGGCGATGATCGATACGCTGCACGGCATGGGCTTCAAGGTGATGCTCTGGATGTGCCCGTACGTGAGCGCGGACTGCACGCTGTTCAAGGAATTGCACGGCGGCGATCTGCTCATGAAGGGCGCGGACGGCGCGCCCGTGCTCCGGCATTGGTGGAACGGCTACAGCGCCGTCGTGGACTATACGAAGGAGGAGGGCGCGGCTTGGTTCAGGCGGCAGATGGACCGGCTGATCGCGGATTACGGCGTCGACGGCTTCAAGCTCGACGCCGGCGAGCCGATCCTGCCGGGGGGGAAGGATACGACGCAGCTTGTCGCCTGGACACGCCCGCTGCGCCTGCTCGAGGATTGCGAAGCCTATGCCGCCCTCGGGGTCGGCTACCCGCTCATCGAACTGCGCATGTGCTGGAAGCTCGGCGGGCAGGGACTGATCCAGCGTCAGCGGGACAAGAAACATACGTGGGACGACGACGGGCTCGGCGGCCTCATCCCGAACGCGATCGCGCAGGGGCTGCTTGGCTATGCCTTCAACTGCCCGGACATGATCGGCGGCGGCATGGACGGCGACATCAACTCCCCGGACTTCCGCTTCGACAGCGAGCTGTTCGTCCGGTACACCCAGTGCGCCGCGCTGTTCCCCGTCATGCAGTTTTCCATGGCGCCCTGGCGCGTACTGCGCGGCGACGAACTAACCTGGTGCCTGAACGCCGTGCGGCTCAGATCCGAGCTTGGCTCCGAGCTGCTCGCGCTCGCCCGCCAGGCCGCGAAAGACGGTCTGCCGATGCTGCGCAGCCTGGAGTTCGAATATCCCGGCCGCGGCTACGCGCTTGTACAGGATCAGTTTCTGCTCGGCTCGAACTTGCTGGTCGCACCGGTCGTCGCAAAAGGACAAACGTCGCGGCGCGTCGTCTTCCCCGAGGGCCGATGGCAGGGGGATGACGGGAGCGTCGTCAGCGGCCCGGCCGAGCTGGAAGTCGCGGCTCCCCTCTCGCGTTTGCCCTGGTATCGCAAAATTCAATAGATTGTCAACCGATCGGGGGAGTCAACCATGTATGAGCTGCTAATCGTCGATGATCATACTCACCTTGTGGATAGTCTCGAACGCAACATGCCTTGGGAAGCGCTCGGCATCGGCAAGGTTCACAAGGCTTTCTCCGGCGAGGAAGCACTTGAATTTTGCAAAAGCTATCCCGTCGATATTATCATTACCGACATTCGCATGCCCGGCATCTCCGGACTCGAGCTGATCGGGCATATCAAAAAATACGACAAGCACTTCAAAAGCATCCTGCTGTCCGGCTACGGCGAATGGGACTACGCGCAGGAGGCGATCAGACATCAGGTGGACGGCTACCTGCTCAAGCCGGTCGACCATGGGGAGCTGGCCGGCATGCTGCGCCGGCTGACGGAAGCCCTTCGCCTCGAATGGGACGAGCGGGGCAAGCAGGAGAAGGCCGTAAACATGCTGCGCCAGCATATGCCGTTGTTCCGAGAGAAGCTGCTCATGGATCTGCTGCAAGGGCGGAGGCTCCCCCCCGAGCTGCTTGAGGAGAAGCTGGCTTATTATCAGCTACCGTTCCGCCCAAACGACGAGACGGCGATGTGCCTCCTCCGCATCGAATCGTCCGCGGAAGAACTGAAATGGCAGGACCAATCGCTGCTCGCCTCGGCCGTCGTCAATATCGCAGAGGAGACGTTCTCGGATTTGTTCCACGTCTGGCACGGGCGTGATCCGTTCGAGCATGAAGTCTTCATCCTCAAGGCCCGGGATGAGTCCTGGTTTAAGCGAGAGCCGCATCCGGAGCGGGCCCGACAACAGTCGCTGGAGCATTTGGCGTCCAGGCTGCAGCACCGCGTCAGGCACTTTCTCAAAATCAGCATCTCGATCGTCGTGAGCCATTGGCAGATGATGACGGACGGCCTGCGCGGGACGTACCAGGCTTCGCTGGCTGTATTCGCCCGTCATCTCGGTGGCGAAACGGATCTGTACATCCGCCTGCAGGACGCCGCCGTGCCCGAGATGCCCTACCGCGTCTACAGCCTGTACGAGTCGCCCACGCTCATCCAACTGTTCGAGATCAGCCAGTGGGAGGCGATTTCCGCCAAGTGGGACGTTATCTTCCAGGAGGTGACGGACAAGCGGATGGAGTCGCGGGAGACGCTGCTTGAGCTTTATTATCACGCGATGGGCGCCTTCAGCTTTTTTGCCCACAAAAACGGGCTCAGCCTGCATGATATCATCCCGCCCGAGCCGGACAAGGCCGGCGACGCGAGCCGCTTTCGCCATATGCGCCAGCTGCAGGACTGGATCGCCCACACGCTTAAGCGGTTCCAGGATATGACCAAAAGCGAATGGGACAACGAGCAGGCGGCGCTCATCCGCAAGGTCCAGCAATACATCCAAGACCGGCTGGCGGATGCCACGCTGCAGACGGCGGCGGATCACGTTGGCCTGCATCCGGCATACCTGTCGGCCCTGTTCAAGAGCAAAACAAACGAGAATTTCAGCGAATATTTATACAGGGTGCGCATGCAGCGAGCACGAGAAATGCTTATCGAGCAACCTGTGCTCAAGGTGGGCGACATCGCGGAGGCGATCGGCTACCACAAGCCGCAATACTTTATCAAGCTGTTCAAGGAACATTACGGACTGACGCCGCAAGACTTCCGCCACAAATCCACCTGACCGAACGGAGACGCTGACATGAGGCTTACGATTTTTACGAAAATTGTGCTCGTCATCTTCCTGCTGCTCGTCTCGACCCTGTTGCTATACTATCTGACCAACCGCTCCAGCGTGCGGCTCATCAAGCAGGAAATTCAACGCGTGAAGCTGAACGAGCTCACCTTCCTGGCCGGCGACATCGACAACAATCTGTCCAAAATATCGTCCTTCAGCGATTTTCTCGTGCTCGACAAGGATGTTCGGCTGCTCGCGACTCCTTCCTTTCTGGAAGGGGACTTCGAGCTGAACAAACTGAAGCTGCGGGTGTCGGACAAACTGAACCTGTTGCACGCCCTGAACAACTGGAACGCCGAATTCACCGTGATCTACGCGGAGGACAGCTCCGCTTTCTCCTCGCTGTCCTCGCCGCCTACGCTGAGCGGCCTGTACCTGGAGACACACTTCCGCCCATTCTGGCAATATGAGCAAACGGACAGCGGTTCGTATTTGACGTATTATCTGGCGCATCCGTATACGTTCCGCTTCGATCCGGACGAGGTGTCCTATGTCGTCAGGGCCAGGATCGACACCAAAAACGTGCTCGACTACTTGGACCGCGCCAAGGGGACAAACGACAACGGCCCTATCTTGTTCTCGGCGGCCGGGGACGTGCTGGCCAGCGATACGGATCAGCTCCCGTTCATCCGCGAGCTGATCCGGCGGCTTCAAGCCGGAAAGGAGACGAGCGGCAACCGGCTTATCAAAATGAACGGTGAACAGTACCTCGTCAATTTCTCCGCGCTGGGCAACTTTAAGGATTGGTATGTCGCGGACTATACGCCGATAGGCGAGGTGCTGGGTCCGATCTACGCCAACCAGCGCCTCTACTATTTCTCCAGCGTCTTCCTGCTGCTGTTCAGCATCCTGCTCGCCCTGCTGCTTTACCGGGACGTGCAGATCCCGATCCGCAAGCTGATCTGGGGCGTCAGGAAGATCACATCCGGCCAGTACACGATCACGCTGCGCCAGGAGAGCAACGACGAATTCGCCTATTTGTTCGAGCGCTTCAATGAGATGTCCCAAGAAATCAAGGAATTGATCGAAAAAGTGTACATGGAGCAAATCCGCTCCAAGGAGGCGAAGCTGCGGCAGCTTCACTCCCAGATCCAGCCGCACTTCCTGTACAACTCGCTCGCGTTCATCAAGAGCATGGCCGAGCTCGACGAAAAGCAGGCCGTCATTGATATGTCCATGAACTTGAGCCGCTATTTCCGGCAGTCCGTCAAGTTTGAGAATACGTTCACGACGCTGCGGGAGGAACTCGAGCTTGTCCGGTTGTACCTGACGATCCAGAGTCTGCAGATGGACCGCTTCGTCTTCGCCATCGACGTCGAGGAGCGGCTGCTCGATCTGCAGGTGCCGCGGCTGCTGCTGCAGCCGCTCGCGGAAAACGCCATCCTGCACGGCATCGAGCCGCTGCGCAAGGTCGGGGACATTCGGATCGCCGGCCATGCCGACGGAGAATATTGCGTGCTGAGCGTGGCGGACAACGGCCGCGGCGTCGAGCCCGGCCGGCTCGCCGCGCTCCAGGGCGCGATCCGCTATGGCGCGGACGCAAATACCGCGTGGGCGCTGCAAAATGTGTACGAGCGGATGTGCGCGCTCTTCGGCCCAAGCGCCCATATGGATCTGGCGAACGGAGAGCTGGGCGGACTCAAGGTGACGATGCGATGGAAAATCGTGCGCGAACAGGGGGGAACGGAGCCATGAAAGGCTGGAAATGGCTAAAGCAGACGGGGCTGTTCGGCCTCGCGGTCGTCTTTTTCGTCGTCGTCATGACATTTTCCTTTATCTATTGGGAGGATCAGACGGGACGCCCCGGCCTGCCAAAAGCGGGGTCCCCGTCCATACAGCCCCCATTGTTCGTCGGGGGAAAATACGAGCCTCCCGCCGTCCTGACGACCGTTGGGCATCTGTACCCGGACATCGAGTTCAAAAACGGCGAAGATCTGCAAAACAACGTACTGAACCGGCTGTTCGAGGACAAGCTCGGCATCAAGGTGAATTACCTGTGGACAACGACCGGGGACGAGGATGTCTACATCAACAAGTTGAACACCTCGATTGCGACTGGACAGCCGCTCCCCGACATCGTCTCGTTCAAAGGCGGACAAAATCTGTATCCGCTGCTGCGCTCCGGCGCCTTCCGCGACGTCGGACCGCTGTTCGAGCAGTACGCATCGCCCAAGTGGAAGGCGGCCATGGCGCAGGCGCCCGAGGCGTGGGACCGTTATACGATCAACGGCAAAAAGATGGCGTTGCCGATCCTCGACGGCAAGATGAACTCGAACGAGGTATTGTACATCCGCCAGGATTGGCTCGACAAGCTTGGCCTGAAGGCGCCCTCTACCCTTGATGAGATGGAGTCTGTCATGGATGCGTTTGTCCATCGGGATCCGGACGGCAATGGTATGGACGACACCTACGGGCTCAGCATCAGCCTGAAAAATTCATTTTTTACCTGGATGTCGGACGCGGGCTTCGTGTTTGGGGCTTACGGGGAGATGCCGGACATCTGGAGGGTAGGCCCGGACGGGAAGCTGTCATACGGCTCGGTACAGCCAAACATCCGGCAGGGACTGATGACGCTGAAGCGCTGGATGGAGCGGGGCTACGTGCCGAAGGATGCCGAAATCCTGGACGAGGTCCAGGCAACGGAGTTATGGAAGCAGGGCAAGACCGGCATGATCGTGGCACCGCTGTGGGCGGCCGGCTGGCCGCTCGGGGACGTAACCGCGAGCGTACCGGATGCCAGGTTCGACGCTTACCCGATCCCCGTCGGGCCGGGCGGACTGTCCGGTACGCGCGGCACGCCTCCGGAATACGGCGCGATCGCCATCAACGCGGACATGGCGAATCCCGAGATTTTTTTCACCTATATGAACTTTGTCTACGACAATTTCATCGATCCGCCTGCCGGCTCACCGTATCGCTGGGGCATCGCTGAGGGCTATGACTACGGCTATTCGGGGGGAAAGGTGACATTTCGGAAGAGCCAGGTACCGGGCGGTCTGGCGGACCCCCAGAAGTATCTGCTGAGCCTGTCGCTCCCCTCGGTTCCGAACCTGCTCAGTGAATCGATCGCCCGCATCAACAGCGGAGCGTCCGACCTGACGCCTTACGACATCAAAAACAAGCTGCTGCGAACGCCGCAGGAACTGAAGGGTTGGAAAATCGCCCTAAGCAATCCCGACATCTACAAGACGGACGCCTTCACCGGCGCGCCGACGCCGACGATGGAAAAAAACGGCGACGCCTTGGACGAGTTGCTCCACGACGCCATGCTCAAGATCGTCTACGGCCAGGAGCCGCTGCCCTACTTCGATCGCGTCGTCGCCAGATGGCACGCGCTGGGCGGCGACAAGATGACCGACGAGGTGAACGAATGGTACGCCTCGTCAGGGAAGACGCGCTGAGCGTGACCGCTTATGGTATGCATTCCTCTTCTCCTCCCCTCTCTACCTGCGCTTCTCCTTCTACCGTTTCCGAAATTTTATAAATATAAGGTAAAAAAAAGCAGCTGATCATTTCTGATTAGCTGCTGCCGTGACTTATTTCATTATCTTTTACTCTCCATAATATCTCACGCCCCCATGCCGTTTTCCGGAACGGAGACAGGCTTCACGAGCGCTTTCTTCTCCCAGGCCCGGCTTCTCCAGCGAAGCAGCATGATGACCCCGCGCAGCCATTCGTCCACCACAAAAGCAATCCAGATGCCAAGCAGCCCCATCCCGAAGTGAACGCCCAACGCATAAGCAAGCGGCACTGAGACGCCCCACATCGAGAGCACGCCCATCAAGACGGGAAACCGCGCATCCCCGGCGGCGCGCAGCGAATTGATGATGACCATGTTGAAGGTCCGGCCGGGTTCGAGTACGATGGAAAGCAAAAAAATACTCGCTCCGGCGGCAATGATCTCGGGGTCCTTCGTGAACATGCCGATCAGCCCATGCCGAAATATCGCTGCCGCACTGACGATAGCTAAAGTTAATACAAAGCTGATCCGCACGCTTTTCATGAGCCGCTTGTAGGCTGCATTCATTTCCCCCGCACCGACCATTTGACCGACAATGATTTCCGTACCCGCTCCGATCGCCATCGCTAGCGCCATAAAATAGTTTGATACGTTCATGACGTAAACATGGGTGTTTAGCGCCGTAATGCCGATCATATTGACAAAACTGATAATCATCAGGTACTGCGACTGCCAGGAAAGATGCTCACCCGCGGCAGGCAAGCCGACGCTCAAAATCTGTTTCAAGTAGGAACCGTTCCAGGTAATATAGTCCTTTCCGCGAATCGGTGCAGGAACCCGCCGATACAAAATGATAAAAAGAACGACGATGCCGAGCAAACGGCTAACGACCGTTGATATAGCCGCCCCCGTCACACCCCACTCCGGAAAGCCCAGGTTCCCGAAAATGAGCAAATAATTTCCTGTCACATGAATGATATTAACGCCTAAAGTTACGAACATAACACTTTTGGTGTGTCCGCTCGAACGGATGACCGACGACACCGCGTAAGAGAGCGCCTCAATCCACATAAAACCGCCGATGATTTTTAAATAATGGCTTGCGATTCCGATTTGTTCGGGATCTAATTTCAACAGATGCAGAAGAGGCTCCCCATAAAAAACGAGAACCAAGCTGACGAGAATCCCGAAAACCAGGTTCATCGTAATGGCGAGCGCCGAGATGCGGCTTGCCTCTTTCTCCCGCCCGGCGCCGATATACTGGGAGACCGCAACGCTGGTGCCGATGCCGACAAAGCCGAACATCAGAATGCAGAAGTAGATAATCTCGTTGGCTAAACCTACTGCCCCGGTCGCCTTATCGGAGATGCGGCTTAACATAAACACGTCCACCGTGCCCAGCAGCATCCGCAGTACGGAATCGACGAAAATGGGCCAAGTCACGGCAAAAAGACTAAGTTTCTTCCATGATGGAACACGATCTGCTAATGTCACGTTTTACAAGCTCCTACTGTATCTATTCTTTGCAACCTTCCCTAGTGTAGCGCCCGATAGGCCAATACGTCTATGGTGTATTTTATAATTTCATGACTATCTTTGTTCAACAATCGTTCCTTGTTTATGTAAAATCAAGTCGGGCTTCACAATTGATCTCGGGTGACAGCATAAAGGGGAAAAATGCTCTGATAATCGCTTACCAGCCGCTGCATTTTTTCCACCGTGCCGTCTTGATGGGGGACATGGATGGAAACCGTCAGGTTTGAATCGTCCAAATACTGAAACGAAACAAGATCAAAATTCAAGGTCCCGAGATTCGGACACTGCAGCGCCTTGGGTGCATCGATGGCATCGAGAACCTCATGGGAGTCCCAAAATTCCCGAAATTCGCTGCTAACTTGGCACAGCGCCTCGAACTGTTCAGACCACCAAGGGTCGTCAACGTGACGTGCATACCCGGCATGGAATTTTGCGGCAATCCGCCGCGCATGCAGTTCCCATTGGTCCCCCTTGATGTAGCGGAAGCGGGGTGATGTAAACGTCATCCAGACAAAATTCCGCTCCCTTTCAGACATCGCCGTGAGATCCCCGTTCAACGCGCAATAGGCTGCATTCCAGGCAATAATGTTCATTCGCGCATCCATGACATTCGACGGGGACAGGTTTTGGCTGTCCAAAAAATGCTGAAGCGCAGGTGTTACCTTAGAGGGTTTCTCGGTTTCGATCAAGGGGAACTCTTTACGGGCGAGATGAAACAAGTGCCTGCGTTCCGACTCATCCAACTGAAGCGCTCCCGCTATTCGATCGAGGACCTCGGCGGATACGTTGATATGACGCCCTTGTTCCAGGTAGGTATACCAATCCAATCCTACATCCGCCAACAGAGCGACCTCGCTGCGGCGAAGCCCGGGTGTACGGCGTCTGCGTCCGGACTCCGGCAATCCTGCTTGCTTAGGGGTTATTCGTTCCCGGCGCGTCCGCAAAAAACGGGACAACTCCTCGTAACGATCCAATCCGCCCGCCATGATCTCCATGCCTCCTATTCATTGATGAACGTAGGATTCGCGATCCTACGATAACCAGATCTCTTCCTAGCCTCGTTAGGTCCATATACACTAGTCTATGTTCTCCTTAGGGAGAATAGCAAGAATCGGCCTGGTTCATGAAAAGATCAATGATCAGGGCGAGCTGACGGACGAACCTGCCATAAAGCACCTTGATCTTGTAGGCGAAAATTTCGTGAAATGGATGGAGATACCATCCAGATTGAAGCAGCTGCAAAGCGAAATATAATCAGGAACCTTGGAGGAAAAAAAGATGTTCGAGCATATTGTACTATTGAAACTCAAGTCCAATGTTTCCATTGACCAGCAGGAGGATGCGGTGAAGCGCGTGCATGCCTTTAGGGGGAATATCCCGGGTATTGTCGATCTGAGCGCCGGGGTTAACGTTACGGAGGAAACAGGGCACATGCAGGGCTTTTCGCTGGGGATCAGAGTCACTTTTGAGAATCAGCAAGCTTGCCGCGATTATATTCAGCATCCCCTGCATCAAAATTTTTTGCAATCCATTGGCCCATTTGCCGAAGGGATCGTAGTCATGGATTACCCGATTGCTTAATGTCGCCCCTGCTTACGATATAGTTTACCGCGTTGCCTGTAACGGCAAGTTTTAGGGCCATCCTCTTGCAGGATGGCCTTTTCTCAGGAAACCGGTAGGGCTGAGGTTAACCGTTATAATAATATCCGAACTTTCCGTACCCTGTGAGCGGTTAATACCAAAATTTCGCGTCATTTGGGGTAGGATGCCTAAAGCGGAGATGCTTGTTGAGGGAAAGCCTCTTCCGCTTAGGTTTTGGTGAAAGAGGCTTACGTGCACCGTTTATTCTACAAGAAACTTAAACCAGAGTAGAACCGCCGTCCACGACAACGATCTGACCGGTGGAATATTTCTCGCGCATTAAGTAGAGAAACGCCTCGGCACCATCCTCCGGTTCGCCGATTCGCCCAACCGGCAGTGATCTCGCGGCATTTTCATACATCGCGTTCCGGTGTTCTTCAGGAACGCCGTCCCATAGCTCGGTACGCATTATGCCGAAGCAAACGGCGTTGACGCGAAGCGGACTCAATTCGACGGCTTGCCATCCGGTTTCCATCAGCCGCGAACAGCTAATCCATGCGAGTTTCGGTACAGCTTGTTTAATCTCCGACTCTCCTTCACGACGGATGATAATAAGATTATAATGAGTCATAGAACCTTCAAACAGGTCTGCATTTATAGTACTGTTCCGGATACTATTGGCACGAATACTAATATAAATTCTTTCACCATATGGAGAGGTAACATCTTTATGAATGATGAAAGAAGACGTAAACAATTGGCCGACTTTCTCCGGTCACGCCGCTTGCGTCTATCCCCGAGAGAGGCGGGTTTGGCGGTTGAAACATCGCGCCGTCGCACAACGGGCTTGAGACGGGAGGAAGTGGCAAGCTTATCAGGTATTTCTTTGCCGTGGTATACTGCGCTGGAGCAAGGCCGGGACATTCATGTCTCCGAGCAAGTCTTGGAAAGCCTGGTACGAACATTACGGCTTAGCAGCGACGAACGCCACCATCTTCTTGTATTGGCCAATCATTCCTCGCTTCCTCAACCAAAAGCGGACGATTCCGTTCCTTCTTCCCTGCAGCAGATTCTGGACAGGATGGGAACCTATCCGGCCTACATTATCGACAAACGCTGGAACGTTCTCGCATGGAACCAAATATCGGGTAAGTTGTGCAAAGACATCAGTCGAGAACCGGAGCTCGGAAAAAATATGCTTTGGCGCGTCTTCGCGGTGGAGGAAAGCAAGTCTCGCATCGTGAATTGGGAGCATGTCGCCTCTGCGATGGTGGCCCATTTCAGAAGCCGGTTTGCCTTGTACATGAACGATTCGTGGTATCAAGAACTGGTCGACAAGTTATGTGACAGGAGTGAGGAGTTCCGGACGCTATGGGAACGGCATGATGTTTCCGGTACTTTGGAAGGGGAACAAATCATCCGTCTCCCCGAAGCAGGTCTGCTGACTTTCCGTTACCATACGTTTACAATCTCTGAGAGCAGCGCTTTTGCAATGAGGGTGTTCACGCCACTTGAAAACTCGGGGACCGACGAACGGTTGGAAGAATAGCTAAAGTAAGTTCATGATCCTAAACAACATTTTTTGTTGCCGCAACTTCCTACATCAAGGTCCTTGCCCTCGAAAGGCCACTCGTAGAAGAAGTGCCGAGCAATGCAAAAACCGCCCGAATCCTGACCGCGTTAGGCGGCTCGGACTTGGGCGGTTTTCATTTTGCGGTTACATTCTACTTCTCCCGCTCCTTGATCACCTGCTCAATCCCCAGCAGAATCAGCTTCAAGCCGAACTCGAACGCCCTATCGGTCCCCATCAACTTGAACAGCCCGCTTTTGAACATCCTCCGGAACAGTCCCGCTTCCGTCTCGCTCATGGAGTCCAGAAGGCGGACCATCTCCTCGCCCGGAAGCGCTTCTGCTCCATGCTCCTTAATAATCGCCGAGACATTGCGCTGATGTTCATAAGCGTCCAGAACGAAGAAGTAGACATAGTTGACAAACGTAGTAATGACTTGCATTTTCTGCTCTTGCTCAAGCGGTGTCGATTCTACGCAGAGCATCATCCGGTTGGTAAACCGGATAATGTCCGGTTCATGGGGGAGCGTCATCATCATGAGCTGCGTGGAGCAGGGATACCGGCTGAGCACGCTTCGTACCGTTCCCGCAAGCTCTGTCAACTGCTCCTTCCAGTCTCCCGCGGAGTGAAACTCCTCCAGAATGATTTTCGATACCTGATTGGCCAGACGCTGATAGAGATTCTGCTTGCTCTTGAAGTACCAGTACAGAGAGGGAGCCTGAATCCCCAGCCGGTCGGCCAGTCGTCTCATGCTGAATTTCTCGATCCCCCCCTCCCCCAGAAGCTCCCAAGAAGCTTCCAAAATCTTATCCTCCGAAATCTGAGGCTGCTGCTTTTTCATCGTTATCCGCCCTTTTATCTAACAGTGTAAGTTTATACTTTACAGGTCTATAGGTTCATGATATCATCTAACACTGTAAGGTTCAAACTAACACTGTTAGACCAGAACGAAATATATCAATGAAAGTGGTGACTCGCATGGATGCAGAAAACCTTCATTATTTTGAAAAAGCACCAATCGCTAAAGCCGTAGCTCACTTCGCTGTACCTATGATGCTGGGTACGTCAATGAGTGTCATCTATTCCATCTTGAATGCCTATTTCCTTGGTACGCTGGGCAATACTGCCGTATTAACCGCACTCGCACTTACCTTGCCTTTATTCGCGATCATCATGGCGCTGGGCAACTTGATTGGCATGGGCAGCGGTACCTTCATCTCCCGTTTGCTGGGTGAGAAAAAATATGATGATGTAAAGCATGTGTCTTCATTCGCCTTTTACAGCAGTTTAGTCCTCGGTCTTATCTTAATTGCCGTTGGCCTCCCGTTGATCGACCCAATTGTCCATGGCCTGGGGGCAACGCCTGACTCCTTTGGCTTCACGAAGGACTATGTCACAATTATGCTTATGGGTTCACCATTCGTCGTATTGTTCTTCACGCTGGAAAATATCGTTCGTTCGGAGGGTGCGGCTGTCACGTCGATGATCGGTATGATGGTGAGTGTTGTTGTGAATATTATTCTTGATGCGCTGGCCATCTTTGTTTTCCATTGGGGCATTATCGGCGTTGCGTCCGCTACGGTCATTTCTAACCTGGTCGCAAGTGCATTCTACGCCTTCCATATGGGATATAAGAGCCAATTCTTAACTGCCTCCATAAAATGGTTCAAGGCTACCAAGGACATTCTAAGCAATGTATTCAAAATCGGAGTTCCCGTCTTTATTATGAGTATCTTTTTGGGCGCAATGTCGCTGATCTTTAACCATTTTCTTGTCGAATACGGAGATCAGGCTGTAGCGGCTTACGGAATTTCATCGCGTTTATTGCAGTTTCCCGAGTTTATTCTAATGGGCTTATGCGAGGGAGTCGTACCGCTCATTGCCTTCTCTTTTACAGCAAATAAATTACGTATGAAGCACACCATTGGATTTACGATCAAAACGATTACAACATTAGCCGTCTTGTTCGGCGTCATCGTCTATCTGATTTCCGGCCACTTAATTGGTTTATTTACAAATGACCCGCAATTAATTGAAATGGGCAGCTACATTCTGCATGTGACGTTCTTATCCTTGTTCATTACAGGAATGACCACGTTGTTTACGGGGATCTTCCAAGCTACAGCGCAAGGAACCGCCGCGTTCATTATGTCCGTTATTCAGGGAATTGTTCTGATTCCTGTGCTGTTTATTGCCAATCAAATGAACGGATTCCACGGGGTGGTCTGGTCGCTCGTCATTGCGGATGCGGCTGCGTTCCTTGTTGGAGCCATCATGCTGTATGCGCTGCGGAATAAATTGCAGCCGAATTTGGAAAGTTTAGTACAGTAGAAAAAGCATATAGCACGCAAGAAGGCAGGATAAGGGTTCTCCCCGTTCCTGCCTTCTTTATATATGGTGAAGCCGAAAACTTCGCTGTCACTGACGGTCTTCCATTTCTTCTGCAGAATAAACCTCCAATTCGCCGTCTGGTGCATGCTTGCCGCAAGAAACCCCAGGTAAATTTTGACAATTAAAGTGAGGGAGTGGCAGATTCTATTTATACTAAAATTCTTTGATTTGGGTGGGCCCATGAGAAAAAAATTACAAATTTACATATCGTCTACTTACTACGATCTTATTGAGGAAAGACATACCGCTGTTGAAGCCATACTTCAAGCCGGTCATATCCCTGCTGGAATCGAGCAGTCTTTCAAGGAAAGTCCAATGAAAATTAGGAAGAGATGGATCGACGAATCCGATGTATATATCCTGTTTCTCGGAGGATTCTATGGTTTAACGCTTCCTGATGATGAATTCAAGAGCTATACGCAGTGGGAATACGAGTATGCCGGAGAAGCGGGCAAACCCAGATTTGCTTTTGTTGTCACGGATGAAGCATTAAGACACAAGCCATACGACTTCACAGCAATTGAATACTATCAGGAGTTTCAAGAGTTTAAGCAATCGGTCATGGAACAAGTCCCTTTTTATTATGTTGAAGATGTACGGCACATTAAAATGGTACTTCGTGACCAATTGCCGGTGTATGCAGCAAGAGACGATTTGTATGGCTGGGTTTCGGGCAAGGATATTCCGGACCTTCAACAGCTATTGGATCGAAAAGCTGCCCGGATCAAAGGGCTGGCGACGCGAACCGAAGTTTTGCGTTTCGCCCAGGCTCGTTCGATATTCGGCATTCGGATGTATTCGGAAGCAGTCCGAACATTATTGAAGTTCCCCCTCTCGGCGTTTAGGGAACACCCGGTCTACCTGGAAGACGGGATAATCCTGGCCTTCGACACATGGGAAATGGCGGAAGGCATTCTAGGCGGCAGCGAAAGACCTGTCGGGCATCGGATGGAGAGCGCCTTCCAGTTAGACAGCCGCGAAGCGCTGGACGAATTGTACCGTCAATTGGCGGCTAAGGGCTATACCGGATATCTTGCACCGCAGGATACGCCTTGGGGAGAGGGCTATGCGATCGTCAAGGATCCCGACGGCAATCTTTGCCAGTCAAGTCGGAAACCGATCGCGGCAAGAAACGCGGAAGGGCGTTGAAAGCTTGAGGACAGGGAAGTGGGGTGGACGGTAGATCAACACACTCGCTGTCCGGAGACTTTGCATGATTATCCCGTTTGATCAGGTAGCAGAGAAACAGACGAGCTCGGGAGAAAAATATTTGTGGGGAAGCAAATAGGTTCGAGATAATTTAGACGAGCTTAGGAGATGAAATCAGGTTTAGGGGAGGTGAAACAGACCGACAAGAGATCAAGACAGTAGATCAAGGACAAGACGCGAAACGAAAGACCCGTGATTTTGCTGTAGCCTGAATCCTTCCATCTGCAGCAACGCCCGTACTGTTCATGCTAATCCCACCCATTAAATTGATCTGCAACAAGTAACCCCTACCGTTCAAGCGTCACGATCAGGCCGCAGCCGCAAGGGGCTGGTTCGGTTGGCGCGCGATCAGCCGGCGGTAAGGGATCGCCGGAATCGCCACACACATTTGCAGCAACTTCTGCCGCATCGTTTCTTCCGCTTTGGGCAGTCCTCCGGGCAGGCGCAACCGGCGGCGTCCGGTGTACTCGTTCAGGTACGCCTGCAGATGTTTCAGTCCCAAGGCTCCATACGTACTCTTCAGCGATTCCCACGCCTCTCTCACCACTTTCCGCAAGGGCGCATACAGCCGAAAGGCCTGAGGGAACAACTGCACCACCGATGTACGGGCATCCACGTGCCCGTTGATGAACGCAGCGAGTTCGTGACGGTTTGCCCTTTTTTCACCTCCCCGCTTATGCGGAACCAGGCGGATTTTGACCTGCTCCGGCTCGCCCGACTCCGTGACCGTGCAGCCGGCTACGACCGCCGAGGCGTACGGATGCGAAAGCTGACACCGGGACGGATTACGTCCATACTGATCGCTGTTCACCTTCACGTCTCCGGAGAGCAGCTCCCGGGCATCGAACTCCCCCACGGCATGGCGTATTTTGTGCAGCATCGACCAGGCGGTCTTATAGGTGACCCGGATCACCTGGCGCAGCCGCAACGCCGAGATGCCGTCCTCCAGCAGGAACAAATCCAGAGCTTCGAACCACTTGAGCAAGGACACCTTGGCTCCTTCAAAAATCGTGCCGACCAAAGGCGACGTTTGATGCTTGCACTTTCCGCACTCGAACAAGGGGATATGCCGAGAAGTCAGGCGGCTGCACCGGGTGTACGCGCAGCGCGGGCAGACGAAGCCGCTTGGCCACTTCATCGCGATTAGTGCTTCCATGCAGTCCTGCTCACTGTTAAAACGGCTGCTGAATGATTGAAGTTCCGTTCCCGTATTGACTTCCATATCCACTCGCCCCCGAATCAAGAATATACGAACATAGGTTCCATTTATTTCATCATACCAAACACACGTTCTCTTATCAAGCCAAAAATCTCACCTGAACCGCCTCATTTTTTCCTCAGCTTTTTTGTTTTTTTCTTCTCTCTTTTTTTGAATCCTTGCTCTAACCCCCATCCCCTGTTCCCTGAGCGAAAGGAATAATCGTGCAAAGGCAAGCAGCAGGCAGGAACACCCAGATCGAACCCTTCAGGCAACCCCTTTAGACAGCCCCCTCACCTGGCGTCGATATATGACACTGCTCGAAACGGCCGCGGTGCAAAAGGTAGATACACCGCCCCCGCCGGATCGTGACGCCTCATGGATTGCTGCTTTACCCAGCTACTTCAAAGCTTGTCTACCGACTTTTTGCTGCGAATGTTGAGTTATAATTTACACGAGTTTGAAATGATGCGGTTAATAAAATTTTTCCCTACTCATCCTTTAAACGCCGTTGATACAAAACGACGGATACAATCGTCAATACAACCGTCCAGGCCAAAATAATGAGGAAGGGTTTTAATAAATCTCCCGTCGTAAAGCCTATATTTCGTATATTTAGCAAATACACAAGTTGAACGCTTGGTGCATACTCCAGTACTTTGAAGATCGGAAAATCATCCGCTAGTAACACTCCCCATGGTGCCCCAGTGAATACGAGGCCCACAGGCATTATAGATAACGTTGCGTCAAGCAATGTCTTGGAGTATAAACCACATATCGTCCCGACTGCGGTGTATAGAATAATCGAAAAAATGATTGCTGCCACAATCACCCTATACTAGCTGGCTCATAGCCCAATATAAGCAGGCTTGTGCTAAACTCGTTAGAATCACAAACGAAATATTTAGGAGAAAACCGATTGCTCCAGGCAAGGACGGGCCGGCACTTCGAAAAAGAAATGCGAAGAGAATGGGAAAAATCAGAATAATGGAGATCGCATAATTACGTGAAAATTCTTTGTAATCCTTCACAAATATTGCCCCGGCACGTTTTAATGAGATACTCATAGTAACTCACTTCCTGTCATTTTAATAAAGATATCACCTAGACTTGGCTCTTTCGTTTCTAATCGCTTAATGAACCCTCGTTTCATCCAACCGGCGATTTGATCGGCCGTCTCCTCATCGATCGGGAGCTCGTAGGTTTCCCCATTGATTAAGTCAACACAAACTACGTTTTCCCGATGCTGTTTTTTTAGTTCCTTTGGGGAGCCGATAGCTTGGATTTGCCCTTGATACAATATCGCTACACGGTTACATAGCAATTCCGCCTCAGCCATATCATGCGTAGTTAAAAAAATCGTTGTCCCTTTATCATTTAAATAGCGTAAGCCCTTGTAAATATGCGCTGAGTTTACTGGATCTAAAGCCGAAGTAGGCTCATCCAAAAATAATAATTCCGGCTCATGGATCACCGCGCATGCCAACATGACACGCTGACGCACCCCTTTCGATAAGCGATTGACTTTCTTTTTGCGTTCTCCGCTTAGGTTTACAAACTGCAGTACCTTATCGATCGAAGCTTTAGGAAGATCATATAACTTACGATACAGCTCCAGATTTTCCTCAATCGTTAATCTCTCATATAGACCGCTGTTGTCCGTCAAAATGCCAAAGCGCATCTTCTGTGCAGACTGCTGCATCATCTCCGCCGGCTGGTTAAATGCACTGGCCTGTCCGCTTGTCGGATTTAACTGCGACGTTAAAATCTTGATTAATGTCGCCTGAATGGTACCCTGGAACGCTTGATGGATTCGATATTGCCCCGGAAATGGCATACGCTTACGAAATGTTTACTTCGCAAACATTTTAAATGTTAAGAAGTGCTTTTAATTCATGCAATTTTGAACGAGATAACGGAACCACGGCATCTTTACCCGTATTTAATCGCAAGCTGCAGCTATTTTTCGTCCATGTAATAATCTCTCTTACTTTTTGCAAGTTAACGATGTAGGATCGATGACACCTAAAAAATCCGAAATTCAACAATCTCTGCTCGAGCTGGGTTAGCGTCAAAGCACAGACATAATGTTCTCCACCCACATGAACTAGGATCGAACCATCCAAACTTTCTATGTAATCGACTTCAGGCGGATCAAATAAAATCACTTTGTCATTTCTTTTCGTATAAATCTTCTGCAAGGTGATATTGGCCCGATCTTGTTCCGGTACTTCCTGCTTATCCTCTTCCGAGTCCCGAATATCCAGTGGATGAAATCCGGATTCGTTCAATCGATAAATGGCATCACAGGAAATCATGGCATCCTCTAAATTCGAAGTTAAAATTAGAAGCTGCTTCTCTTTCGAAAGGTCATCCAAAATCCGTTTAAAATGACGACGATCTTCTTCTTCCAAGTAAAAATAGGGTTCCTCCAATACTAAGGTAGACTGATACGCAAAAAAGGCACGCAGCAAGGTCACATACATCCTTTTTGAGGGGCTTAGATCCTTGATTTTTACCTTTCGTTCTTCTTGTAAAGCAAAATAATCCATTAACAAAGCGGCACGCTCATTCCGCTCCGTTACTTTGATTAGAAAAGTGATCAGCTCTTCCACCGTTAAACGCATATACATAATGTTGGGATACTTTTTTGTCATAGATATCAGAGCGGCCGGTAGTATGAACTGCTAGACGGTTCTTTACCGCTAGCGCAACTAAACTCTACGTAACCGACTTGATTTTATGAATAGATGTGGTAGACTTCAGCTAAAAAAGGATTTTGGGACCTTTTTCATTTCTAGCAGAGGGGAAAACATGAGCGATAACAAACCGGATTTGTATGAGCAATATGTTCGTCTTGTATGGTTGGAACGTAGGCACCAGTTACAAAAGCTTAAAGAAATGGGCCCCATGGCTAATCCCCATCAGGGCCAGGGGCGAGTTCTGGCCCTATTAAAGTTGAAACCGGAAATGACCCAGAAAGAGCTCTCAGCTATTCTGGATATTCGTTCTCAGTCACTTGGTGAATTACTCGCCAAGCTTGAACGAAGTGGATATATCACCCGTACACCTTCCAAAGCAGATCGTAGGGTTATGGAGATACGACTGACGGAAGCTGGCAGAATTGCCGCCAAGCAAAATGAAGAGCAGTCGGATAGTGAAATCATTTTCGGATGTTTGAATGAAACGGAACAGGCTGCGCTAAGTGGTTATTTCACCCGTATTATCGAAGAACTGGAGAAGGAATTTGGAGATGACGATTCCGATCTCGGGTCAAGAGATCTTCGCGGCAGTAAGCAGAGACGATAGTGGTATCCCCAATAAGGATAACAAACCCGATATTTCAAACGACAAATAAAAAATGCTATTGACATATTGAGAAGGTACCTTTATTATCCATTTATGAAGGTACCTTTTTTTAAAATCAAATACTAAGGTACCTTCTTGTTTGATTCGATTATTCTAAAAGGAGCTGTTAGCCAATGAACAAGGAAAAAGTCACTTGCATTACCAACGCGCGAATTTTTGACGGCGAGAATGTCCTCGACAAGCAGTCCGTTACAATCCAAGGAGAGAAAATTATCAATGTTGGAGGTCCGGTTCCCGACGGATCTGAAGTTATTGACGCGAAAGGCTGTACGTTGTTGCCGGGGCTAATCGACGCTCACTCCCATCCCAGTATGGAATCTTTGAAGCTCTCCTTGACCTTCGGTGTTACCACCACGTACCAGATGCAGGGATATTTTTCTGAAGAGCAGAAGAAAGAGATAAACGAGCGAAGAGATTTGACGGATTGTCTAAAATCCTTCCTTGCAATTACAGCGCCGGACGGTCACCCGCTTGAACTTTTGCCTCCTGAAGTTGCTGCCCAGATGAAAGCTAAGGCCGCGTCTGTGGGGACGGCTTTAAACAAATACGCCTCAACGCCTGAAGAGGCAACTAGACTTGTGGCGGAACGCGTAACGCAAGGAGCAGACTATATAAAAATTATGATCGAAGAAGGTACGGTGTTCGGTAAACCTGGTACCCCCGACGTCACGGATGAAGTCATTGCAGCTGCTTGTTCGGAAGCACACCGTTTTGGCAAAATGGCTGTAGCCCACACTATGACGATAAAAGCCACTGAACGTGCAATCAGCGGAGGAATTGACGGGTTGATGCACATCTTCATAGACCAGCCGCATACCCAAGAAATCATTGATACGATTGTAAATTCAGGTGTGTTCGTATGCCCCACGATTGTTGCCGGCGCTTCCACGATAGGCGATAGCGATGCCCCTGAGTTTGCCACGGACGAACGTGTACGCTCTAAATTAAGCGAAAAGTGGCATAATGCACTTTATAAGCACATCGCCACTTATCCAGAGGGTAAGACGGAATATCTTTTGGAGACCGTGAAGGCTCTCCACGATGCTGGGGTCGATATTTTGGCTGGCAGCGATCCCTCGCAGCCGACGGTTGGCGGGATGGTTCATGGAGCTAGTTTGCACCATGAACTGCAACTGCTGGTCAAAGCCGGATTGACACCGATTGAGGCATTGAGAGCAGCCACCTCTGTTCCCGCACGCCGCTTTGGGATTTATGATCGCGGCCGCATCGTAAACGGGGCTCGTGCCGACCTGTTGTTGGTAAAAGGAGATCCAACGTCGAATATCTCTGACACATTATCCATTGAAGCCATCTGGCGTCAGGGCACCCGTCTGGCCGCGAATGAATGAGAAGGAGCAAAAGCCATGAACCATACATTTATTGACATTCACCACCATGTCATAGGAAAAAACAATCCCAATGCCGCTTTGCTGCCTCCATGGAGTATGGAAATTGATGAAGAGGCCATGATACGGATGGGGTTAACCGGAGCTTTACTTTCCCTGCCTGTATCCGCAAGCCCTGAGGTTACCCGGCAGATAAATAACTTGCTGGCTCAGTGTGCTGCATATAATTCAACAAAGTATGGAATGCTGGCATGTCTGCCTACTGAATTTGTCGATGAAGCGTTAAAAGAAATCGACTACGCGTACGAAACACTGAAGGTTGACGGATTCTGTCTTCCCAGCAATACCAAAGGAATTTACATTGGTGATGACCGCATGGACGAGATTCTCGCGGAATTAAACAGACGGTCGGCCGTTGTACTCCTTCATCCCACAAAACCTGCGGGAGCGAATGAGTCTCTGTTTGTAAAAGATATGTCTATCTACGAATTTCCTTTTGATACAACACGCTCCATGATGGATCTAATTTACAGAGGAAAAGTTCTCAAGTATCCCAATATCAAATGGATCGTTTCTCATGCGGGAGGAACCATTCCCTATATCGCGTACCGTTTGAGCACTGTTGCACAGGAAAACAAAGCAAGCAGTCTCTCCAGCGAAGAAGTACTATCATCTTTAAAAAGCTTGTACTATGATGTGGCGCTCTCAACCTCGCCTAGTGTATTTACGACATTGAAAGAATTGGTGGGGGCATCGCATATCCTGTTCGGAACGGATTATCCTTTGCGTTTCGAAAACGGAGTTACGGAAAGTATTGAACAGTTGAGCAGCTATTTGGGATTTGATGAAGGCGAGAAAACCAAGCTTATGTCTGGTACGGCAAAAGAACTTTTCCCTCGTTTTCGTTGAATGAGCAGCAGAACTAAGGGAAAATACGCTAATTCTAGAAAGATTAGAAGTAGCGTATTTTGCTTTTCCAGTCATGTATTCTCTTGCTTTAATGCGTCAATAATATTTTCCTTTCTTACTTTCGCGCCGGAATAAACAATCGCAGAACCGGCAATGACAAATACGGCGACAATGACAGACAGAATGCTCATCCAAGGGAGGGTGAACCCGTAGCTGAATTTGTTCGCAAATGCTCTATAGATCAGATACATCGCGGCGAAACTAACGGGAAGCCCGAACAATAGCGACTTGACCCCGTAAAAAATACTTTCATAGTTCAGCATTTTCGCAAAGCCTTTTGGCGTCATGCCTACGGATTTCAGCATCGCAAATTCTCGTTTGCGAAGCGACCACCCCGTCGAGATCGTATTAAAAATGTTCGCAATGGAAATCGCAGAGATTAATACGATAAAATCGTAAGAAAAGACGGACATCAAGAGAATCTGCCGTTCTTCGCTTTTTCTGGATTGATACACATTGTAGACATTCAGATTGGTCTCCTCCATCTCTTCAATTTCCTGCTGCGTTCTCATCGGTTCCGTGCTTTGCAAATGGAGGTACGTCGAAGTGTTAGCTTGGTCCTCGTCGCCTGTCAGCCGATTCAGGACGCGTTCCGACACGATCATATTTAACCCGCCTACGCCTATCGGGTTCATTCCCATCGGGGCTTGATCCGTCAATGCGGCAACAATCACTTTGTTTGCCTTCGTTTCTTCCCCATTCTCTTTATAAAAGTTCGTTAGCTCGATACTTTGACCGGCCTTCGTATACACGGCCTTCGTCTGCACATATTTCCCCGTGCCCATATCTTTGTAATGAATCGTATCCATCACGATCGCGGCGGGATGATCCGGATCCGTAAGCTGCTCGTAGTCTGCGCCAACCGCTTTGGCATAGGCTTGCAGACTCGAATCGTTTAAGGCAAGAATCTTAATATCGTAGGGGTATTTCCCGTCTTGCAGCAGACTCTTATCCTTCTTAATACGCTCTTGCAATTCGTCGGCGATGATCGCCGCATCGACCCAAGCGTTCCCATACAACTCGTGAATCACGTTGTATTTCGTGACGCCATCCAGGGATACAATCGATCGCAGCAACCGGTCATCTATTCTTTTTCCATCGCTGTACGATACTTCAATATCGTAATTGACGCCTTCTCGCGACAGTTCCAGGGATTGTGTCATGCCGGCCGTAAAAAACGATACCGTCAAAAACAAAACGATGCTGATGACAAGCGAAAAAAGAATAGCATGGTATCTCCGTTTGTTCCTTTTTAGGTTTTTCAGCCCGATTTCCGCTTCAATCCCGAGGAGCTTGCGGATGTACTTCGACGTTTTCACAGCTTTGGCTGTAAGCTTTATGTCGGCAGCTTGGCGAATCGCGTCCATAGCAGAAACCTTGGATGCTTTCAGCGCCGGGAGATACGCCGAAACGAAAATCGTCAGCATCGAAACAAGACAAGCCATCAAGAGCGATAACGGCGTGACGATGAGCCTCAGCTTTTCACTGGTCCCTAATGCCTCTTCAATCATCGCGTTCATGAACCAAAAGGTGATCCCGATCCCCGCAAGACCGCATAGGATGCCAATGGGAATGCTGATCAAGCCAATGACGGCACCTTCAAAAAGCACTGAATTTCGCTTCTGCCTTTTCGTAGCGCCCACGCTCGCGAGCATCCCTAAATGGCGCGAACGTTCCGAGACGGAGATCGCAAAAGCGTTATAGATGAGCGAAACCGAGCCGATCATAATCACCGCCATAAGGATCGCCGATAAGGAGAACATCATGCTGTACGAGGCTTTGCTTTTGGACAAGCCGTAATAATGAAGCAAATCGTTATTATATTGGACGGTTTCAATTTGGTTTTGCTTAGCCAAATCCTCCGCATGAGCGAACAAGGACGGATTAACGCGCTGTAAGACCACCGACGCATCGACTCGATCGTTTTCCCCGATCATATGATCATCGACATAGCTAATGATCGTATAACCCGGGGCCCACGCCGTTTCCCATGCGGGACGCTTGATGAATCCTACCACCGTATAATTCCTTTTCTTGATATGCTGCAACGTTTCGGTCAATGTGCCGTCTTCCCTGCGCAGCGATTCGGTCTGATCCAGGGGATGATCGCCCCCTTGTTCGAATCGTTCGCCGACGCGAAGGGTTAAACGATCGCCGATTTCGTACTTCACTTTGGCGTTCGTGGCAACGGGCTCGGAGATCACAACTTCCTTGTCCGTACGGGGAAGACGCCCCTTGCTTAGTTCAACCTGGAATTGTGCGAACCCTTGCGCATCATATTCCTTGATGAACAAATACGGCTTATTGGGATTTTGTCCTCCTTCTAATGGGGCATAGCCAAGGTCTCTTGAGATCGCCACGGTTTTGGCTCTGTCATCGCCCTGTATCGCCGCCAGCTGTTCTTTGGTTACATCTTGATATTGGACATGCCACTCCCCTGTATCGGCAATGGTCTGCCTAATCATTAAATCCGAAAATGAGCAAACAAGCGTAGCGACAGCGGTCACCATGGCAACCGAAATGATGACGCCGACGATGGTTACAAGCGTTCGTCTCTTGTTCTGCTTCAGATGCCGGATGGTTAACGTATTGACAATATTCATCGCCTGATCACCTCGTCTTTGGCGATCCTCCCGTCTTCAATCGAAATGATCCTGTCGGCTTGCAAGGCGATCCGTTCGTCGTGCGTGATCACGATCAGCGTCTGATGATAGGTCTTATTCAGCATTTTTAATAAGTCGATGATCTCGCTGCTATTCTTGCTGTCCAGATTTCCGGTCGGTTCGTCGGCCAGCATGATCGCAGGATTGCCGATGAGCGCTCGGCCGATCGAGACCCGCTGCTGTTGTCCGCCGGATAGCTGATTCGGCAGGTGGTTTAATCGATGCTGCAAATTCAACGTATTCACAAGGCCAGCTAATTGCTTTTGATCTACTTTTTGTTGATCCAGCAAGAGCGGCAGCGTAATATTCTCTTCCACCGTCAGGACGGGTATCAGGTTGAAAAACTGGTAGATCAGGCCAATTTGCCTGCGCCTGAAGATGGCCAGCTGCGTTTCGTTCAAGGCATACATGTCCGTATCCTGAACATAAACTTTCCCGCCAGTCGGCCGATCCACCCCGCCCAGCATATGAAGGAGCGTCGATTTCCCCGATCCGGACGGGCCGATAATCGCGACAAATTCGCCTTTTTCGACCGAAAAGGAAACATCGTCAAGCGCCCTCACCGCCGATTCGCCTGTCCCGTATACTTTAGACAGATGCTCAATTTTTAAAATTTCCATGGCCATACCTCCTAAAAGTTTTGTGAGCGTTGCTTCTTGAATCGACTTCGTACAAAACTCACTTCGGAAGCATGGGCTCCCCTTGATGCTCATTCCAGATATATACCATCTCTCTAAATCCAACATCCCATAGGGTTTCATTCCCCTCAATGGTTATCGTAAGCTCATTTGCCTGGGGGAGGAAAATTTTGTTCATTTCCGGCTCATGACGTTGATCTTTTGCGGATACGGAGAGGAACTCATGTCCATCAACGGTAAGCTTGATGCTGCCCTGGAAATCTTTGTGATCGGGAATTCCATAATTAAAGAAAAGATACAACTCCTCCTTATGACCTAACGTATACGTGTACGTTTCCTTCTTTTTACCTGCGAAGCTGTATACATTATATTGGGGTTCCACGTCCTGACCGCCAATCTTAAGACTGGACGGTTGGGTTCCCGTTAATGTGTTCCCGGCACTATCCTTCAATTCGTTTATTGCCATAAAGGGGCCCATTTCTTTGGTAAACACTTGCTCAAGCATCCCGAAGCCCCCCCACACTCCGAGCATCAAGACAACACTGGAAATACCCGTAGCGGCAATATTTCTCCAGTTGTTTTTTGTACGAAAGCCAAGTTTGTATGCCCCGAATCCGACGGCTGCACCCGAAGAGTTCTGTATGACGTCGTTAATATCAAAGCTGCCGAGGAACGTTAGCGCCTGAATCGTCTCCACCACAAGAATGGACAGCATGAACAAAGTCATGAAGCGGACAAAGTTGGTCCGATATAACAACGGAATCAATATGCCAAAAGGGATGAAGGCGGCGATGTTCCCGAAATCCACAAAATCCATCAGCGCAGGATGCAGAAGATCGGATAGACCTGGCAGCCTAAAAAAAGTGTCCGGTAAAAAAATAAAGGTGTACTCGGTGGTTTGATCTGTCTTACCTGCTCTACCGAAGGCGAAAAACAAAAAATAAAGAATCAAAAGGGTATAGAATATAGTGATTGCCAGAATAATCTTACGCTGTTGCTTCAAATGCATGGTCTTACCTCCATCGTTCATCTGATGAATATCATTTTAACTGTCTAAAATGACTTTCCCGTGACGATGGAGGTGACAATTCAGTCACTTACGGAGTGCCGTTAAATCACATGCTTATAAAATTTAATCCGAAACTGCGTACCCTTCCCGCTGTCGCTCGTCACATCGATCACGCCGTTCTGGCTGGCAATGATGCTGTGAGCCATCGCAAGCCCTACGCCGATGCTTCCTTCGCTAGCGTTCTTTCCTTTGTAAAAACGTTTGAAAATATAAGGCAAATCTTCTTTTGGAATGCCTTTTCCGTTGTCAGCAATGACGAGTTCCGTAAAGAGCGCGTTTTCGGAAAATGCGATGGCGATCGCTCCGCCTTCAGGCGTATGCTCCACGCCGTTTTTCAAAATATTGATGACCGCTTCGGCCGTCCAATTGAAATCGCCGACAAAAGTGACATTGTCATCGCCCGCGATGGAAACCGTCTGCCCCTTAATATCCATCGGAATCATAACCGGCTCTAATGCCTTTTGGATCAGGTTTTTCATGAGTATTCGATCTTTTTTGAATGGGATGGTCTTCGCGTCAATTTTCGATAGCTTAAGCAAGGAAGAAACAAGCCAATCGATGCGTTCAAGCTGGACGCGAATATGATGGGTGAACTCCGCTCTTTTGGCCGGAGGCAGGTTAGGGGCGCTTAACAAATCAGCCATCACCGTCATGGAGGTGAGCGGCGTTTTGAGCTGATGTGAAATATCGGAGATGGCATCCGTCAATTGAATTTTGTCCCGCTGCAATAGCGACCGGTGCTCCGATAGCATGAGCGTTACTTTGTAAATATCATTCTTTAAAATACTTAGCTCGCCTTCTTGGTTATCGCGAACGTCAAGGGAATCATTGCCGTTGCTTATTTCCCGCAAATAGACGGACAGCTTCGCCAACTCCCGGTATCTCCAGCTCGTGAACAACAAACTCGTGCCAATAAGCAGCAGGGATACAATGAAAACAAATATCGCCGCCACGGATGAAAAGAAAGCAGCAACCACGGTCGCCGTTATGCCGATCGAGCTCATGACGAGCAATAGCATTTGAATTTCCCGATTGCGCAGCATCTAATCACCGACCTTATAGCCTAAACCGCGTACCGTTTTGATTAAAGCCGGATGCCCTGGATCATCCTCCAGCTTTTCCCTCAGCCTTTTGATATACACCGTTAACGTATTGTCGTTCACGAATTCGCCGGCCACGTCCCAGATTTGCTCTAGGAGCTGACTCCTTGTGAGAACCTGTCCAACGTGGTTGGCGAAGATCAGCAATAAGCGATATTCCAAGGCGGTTAGCGGAATTTCGGCGCCGTTTTTATGCACTTTGCCTTCCAGCGTATTGATTCGAACATGGCCGATGTCGATGATCGATCCGGCGTGGGACGGCTTCTGGTATCTCCGCAAGACGGACTTGATCCGGGAGAGAAGCTCGCGAACCCGAAAAGGTTTGGTAATGTAATCATCGGCTCCCATGTCGAGTCCCATCACGACATTGACCTCATCGTCGATCACCGTTAAAAAGATGACCGGAATGTCTCGCCGCTCCTTCACCATCTTGCACAATTCATAGCCGTTTCCGTCCGGAAGCTGTAAATCGAACAAGCATAAAGCGAACTGATCGATGTCTTCGGCGAGCACCTTTTTGGCCGAAGCGGCATCATGGCAGAGAACGGCCCGATAACCATCTTGCTGCAGCGAATATTCCAGTCCCGACGCGATCGTCTTATCATCTTCGACTAATAAAATTTTCATAGGCAGATCATCCTTACGTTAGAGTAAATTCACTGCTTATGGTAGCGTTCAGCTTAACGGAGCTACCCCACAATCCCCGCTTCGATCAGCTTCCAAACCGCTTCGAACTCTGCTTTGAAATCAATCCGCAGCCAATTGTCTGCATAAGCCGGCGCGGAAAAATAAGAAAAAGCCAGCAAAATGGCATGCAGACGCTTTATGTCCTCAATGCCGCTCGCTGCCTTCAAGCTGCCTGCCAAATCGCCGATGTGCCGAGCGAGTGCCGCCGGATTCCTATCGATATAGGCCGTATACAGCTTAAACATTTCCGGCTCACGCAAATAAGCTTCATATTTCGATCGACTTAATATCCATAACCAGTCGTGCACGATGTCCTTCGTAGACGAGTACTTGTCCGTGTCAAATGGAAAAATCCCCGCCAGTTCATGGTCCAGCCACGACAACGCAAGCTCGGTCCACAACTCTTCTTTGCCCGAAAAATACTTGTAGATCGCCGCGTGAGTTGTCCCCAGCTCAGAGCCGACTTTGGACAGATTAACTTTCACCATCCCGTGTTCGACGACCATTCGATGTGCGGTTTCCAAAATGAGTTCTCTGCTTAAAGTTTTCATGGTCTTATTATACAGATTGGCGAGGTCGGTTACAACTATTGGGTTTTGTAACTCAACATCCTATGCTTAGCTCACTAGCAAGTTACAAATAATAAAATGTGTAACTCGAAAAGGAGAGTCATTTTTATGAAGCTTTCAAATCAAGGAATGGAGCATAACAAAAAGAGGATTGCCGTTATTTGTCTGAATCCAAGCAAAAATTACCGGTTTTCAGCGAAATAAGCTCCATGGCAACCGTTAGAGCCTTGGTGTGCTCAGAAAACATACTACCGGAATCCCGCGAATTTACCATTTTGTCGGGGGCAGTATACATCACTGAATACCCAAAGAAATAGTTGTACACTTAACTTTGACATACAAGTAAAAGATAAAAGCCTAATGGCCCTCTTAGCCAGATAAATATCAGAACCACCTTATTTTGCGGAAGCTTGCGTATGCAGATAAATCCCTTCACCATGAGCCAAACCGGTAAGGCAATTTCGAATATCGCTCCAGGGATGTCAGCCAACAAAAATTAACTGCCAGCTCGGTCCTTTCAAGCGCAATGAAATCCCCATCTTATGACAATAGGAGGGAATTAAGGGATAATGCGGTATTATTACTAAGAGGTGATGTTTTTGAAAAAATTTCTATTACACCAAGGGAGGAAGTATCAGCATGGCTGATTTAAACAAACAAAGAATTGTTGAGAGTGTTCCGCAACGGGGATTTTTTGGACATCCCAAAGGGTTATTTACTCTGTTCTTTACAGAGTTTTGGGAGCGCTTTTCCTACTATGGGATGAAAGCTATCCTTGTTTATTACATGTATTATGAACTGAGTCAAGGCGGACTCGGCATGGATGAGAGTACAGCTCTTGCCATTATGTCTATCTATGGTTCACTTGTCTATATGTCTGGGATTATTGGCGGCTGGTTAGCTGATCGAATATTCGGTGCGTCAAAAGCTGTATTCTATGGCGGCATATTAATCATGCTGGGGCATATCGCCTTGGCCATCCCGGGAAGTATTTCATTATTTTTTGTTTCCATGGTTCTTATCGTGCTGGGTACAGGCTTGCTGAAGCCTAATGTATCCAGTGTTGTGGGGGAAATTTACAGCGAAAGTGACCAACGCCGAGATGCAGGATTCAGTATATTCTATATGGGCATCAACCTGGGGGGATTCATTGCTCCGCTTATTGTAGGAACCGTCGGCATGAATTACAACTTCCACCTGGGCTTTAGCATTGCAGCCGTCGGTATGTTTCTGGGATTAATCATCTTTATCTTTACCAAGAAGAAAAACCTCGGCCTTGCAGGCACTTTAGTGGCAAGCCCGTTAACACAGGCGGAACGGAAAAAAGTGTTCCCTATAGTCGGTCTCGGCGCGGTGCTTCTCGCTGGTATCGTCGCTATTACGATTTCGTTAGGTTTGTTAACGTTTAAATCCTTTATCGCGATCGTAGGTATTCTGGGGATTTTGATTCCAACCCTATATTTTATCGTCATGTTCCGTAGTCCGCGAACGACAAGCGTTGAACGCTCAAGACTCGTTGCTTATATTCCGATGTTTATTGCAGCGATTATGTTCTGGGCTATTCAAGAACAAGGATCAACCATCCTGGCCAATTATGCAGATAAACGTACGCAATTGGATTTTGCCGGACTTCATATATCGCCAGCCTGGTTTCAGTCTTTAAATCCTTTATTTATTATTGCTTTAGCTCCCCTGTTTGCCTGGTTATGGATAAAGCTTGGAAAACGGCAGCCCACGATACCGAAGAAATTCGCCTTAGGCTTATTGTTTGCCGGATTATCCTTTCTTGTGATCCTCTTGCCGACTTACTTTGGCGGGGAGCATTCCTTGGTTAATCCTTTATGGCTCGTTCTCAGCTATTTCATCGTTGTGCTGGGGGAATTATGCCTGTCTCCTGTAGGACTATCGGCAACGACAAAATTAGCGCCCTCGGCCTTCTCGGCCCAGACCATGAGCTTATGGTTCTTATCCAATGCGGCTGCCCAAGCGATTAATGCGCAGATTGTTAGATTTTATTCGCCTGCCAACGAGATGGTATACTTTGGAGTCATTGGAGGAGCGGCAATCCTCCTCAGTATTCTGCTCTTTTCGTTCTCCTCGAAAATTCAGGGGTATATGAAAGGGATAGAGTAAAAGAACTCTTGTCCAGAATAGCAGTGTAGGGGGTAGCTCTATATCATTTGTGAAATGTCTGATTTCCCCCCCCTGAGAATAACGCTTTTCGCCCTATTTATGATACGGTTCACCGTGTCGGTATTTAGGGTGAACTCGGATGATTGAGATTCTTCTTTACATTAACTTGCGTGCGTGTCTAATCTGTGTGTTTTAAGGAATGATGACGTGATTTACAGCATTGAACGTAAAAAATACAATGAAAATAGGTTCAACCTAATCATCAGTGCTTGACAGTCAAGCCGACAACAGACCGTGGCCTGGAGCGAGACTCGCTAAGCGGAAGCTTTGCACGATTATCCCGTTTGATCATTGTGACTTGGCTTTCTGAACCAAAGGGATAATCGTGCAAAGTGGCTTAATCTGAAAACATTGCCGATAATCCAAATATGATTATCGGCAATGTTTTCAGATGTAATGATAGCAATCAACAGAGAGGACTATTATTTTGAAATGGTATCCATTTAGATCCTCCCAATCCGATAAATGGTTCTTAACTTTTACCGAATACTAGACTCAGGGACGATCGCGGTCAGGGATTTATTTTCAATAGGGGAAGAAAGTACGATGGACGTTGCGAATTTCCCGTACTTTACGATTTCATTCTCAAACATCTCTAAATCCGGCAGTGACTCGGTTACTACTTTCAACAAGTGATTATACTCTCCCCCGCTTATTCTATGGCATTCAATCACTTCCTGGGCGGATTGGCAGAAAGCATGGAACGATTCGCAATTCGTTGCCCGCAGCCAAATAACCGCCATCGTATGTTTACCGATCTTCTCTCTTGCGACGACCGTCCGATAGTCTTTGATAATTCCCCTTTCCTCCATCCGCCGAACTCTCTCCGTCACAGCAGGCTGGGTTAGCCCAACCATCTTGCCTAGTTCCGTCATCGAGATCCTTGCATTGTCCTGCAAAGCTAACAGGATATTCTTATCAACCTGATCCAAGTGACCACCCCTTATATTCTATAAGCATATGAAGCTATATTTTTAATTTCCTTAGCGAATGATGATAAACACCTTAGTTGTCTCATGTAACATTCTACTACTATCAAATATAATTTGTGGAGTACATTGGAAACCAAATTAAAGGAGCGAGTCCATATGGGCAAAAAATTAATTGTAATTGTTGGGGCAGGTCCCGGCGTGAGTTCTAGCGTATCCAGAATATTCGGTTCGAAAGGGTTCAAGGTTATCCTTGTTGCCAGGAATGAACAAGCGTTGGCGGAGCTTGTGAGAAACCTGGAGGCCCGGGGCGTTGAGGCCTATGGAGCAACAGCGAACGCTGCGGATCCAGCCGCTCTTCAAACCGCGTTCGAGCAGATCAAAAGAAATCATGGAATCCCGGAAGCGCTAGTCTATAATGCAGCAGTTATTAAACTGGGGACTGCATCGAGTCTAACGGAGGCCGAGCTATTGGACGATCTGAATGTCAATGTGGTTGGGGCTTTAAGCAGTGCTCTACAAGTCATTCCCGACTTCATTGAACGGAGGAGTGGAACGATTTTGTTCACAGGCGGCGGATTTGCCTTAACTCCTTCCTATGAATTGGCTTCTTTGTCTATCGGAAAGGCCGCTCTACGCAGCTTAGTCTATACTTTAGGAGAAGAATTGGCGCCTCATGGCATTCATGTGGGCACCATCACAATTGCCGGCACAGTTGCGGTGAACACAAAATTCGACCCTGATCGAATCGCCCAAGCGTATTGGGATATGTATGAAAAGCAGAACGAACGTGAAATCATCTATCAGTAAGTATTCCATCTGAAGCCCCAAAGGGCATCCGGCCCAAGGCGATCGGGTCTTCTGCACGACAGCAGAACGATTAATTACACGTCAATGAAAAGATACGGCCATTTCGGCCGGGAGCGGGGATGTTTATGCCAGGGCGGCGGCCTTGTCCGGGGAAATAAAGGCATTAAAAATGAGCTGGCGGAAACGTACCGCCAGCTCATTTTCGTGCCATATCATATTGCATGCATGTTTAGTACAAAGATGACGGCTCGGTCAGCTGGATCGCGACACCTCTCGCCACTCCAGGCGCGAGGCGCTCGGTCATACGTCGGCCAGATTTATTCTCGTTCTCCTGCCGCGTATTCACCTGGACAGACGTCCATCACTTCTCTCGAAGGCTGGATCAGCGCCATCACCAAAACCGGACTGAAACAGGGGTACATGGTACTCGGTATCAGGAATCCGCCAGTTCACCCAATCGCCTCCATCGCGCTGATACTGCGGATTTTCACGAAAACTCTTGGCAAACAGGGCAGCAAAATAATCATCGTAAAGATTGCCATCAGGATGTTCTTTATGCCACCGACTAGCAAAGTCGCAAAAAGCTTGATGCGCCTGCTTATCGCAAATACATGCCAGACCGGCATCTACATTAAAGCCAAAAAACTCTCCGTCCTCCATCTCCGAAATATCTTCATGTCCAATCAGAGCTTCCTCGAACCGGAAGGCAGGAACATCGGAAAATCGCAGACGAACGGCGGCATAGCGAGCACAGTCACCATCCTCGTCCGGCTTCACCACACAGACTTCGGTTGAGTAGGTTCCAACGGGCGCCGTTTGAAAATAAGGCTGCTCCTCAATATGCCCCAAATAACATAGCGGATCGCGGACAAGAATTTGGCCAGTAAGAATAGAGGTAGGACCGATATCTATAATTTCCAGCTGCTTACCTGCAATTTCAGGCAAAGCAAAATAGTCATTTAAATCTACAGGGCATTTCAATTTGTCACGCTGCTGCTCCCACTGGGACAGCCATTCACTTGTTGGCACCATAGGCATTCACCTCCTGAAAATAGACTCGTACAAGCAGAAAATCAGTCATGCCAATTTTACCATATCGTTCACTCCACTATCGTGTCCTAACATTAATATTTTCCAAACCCTTTTTCCGCATATAATATCCGACGCGAGAATGTCATACAGCTTTTGCTTGGATTCGAGTACACCCCTTAGATAAGAAGCAAACTTTTTTTGACTAATTAGTCCGAATATATTTGACTGTTCAGTCCGGAAAGTGATATAGTGAGCCTAGGCCCTCATCATTTGGATAGGGCATCCACTCTCTTAAGGAAAGCGAGGCAACTGAAATGAGTACCTTGTCTTATGAGCAAGCTGAGCAGCTCCTTTATCTTTTCGCCGACCGCTATATTCGTAAGAATTATGATGCATTCCTCGATTTGTTTGCTGACGATATTGTCTTCGAATTTCCTTATGCCCAGGAACCCAATCCTAAACGTCTGGACGGGAAAGCGGCGCTGCAGCAGTATCTGGAGAAGTTGGGGGAGGTGCTTGAAATAACCTCTTTCACCACACCAGTCATTCATATAGCGGCCGACGCCCCCGTGTTCTTTGCTCAGTTCGAAGCAAGCGGTAAAAACATAGTCACAGGCAGAGCTTATGAACAAAGCTATATATCCGTAATCGAAGTTCAAGATGGCAGGATTGTCCGTTATCAGGACTACTGGAATCCATTGGCGCTATCTTGATTCAGAACATAAATGAGAACCGAAGGAGGTAACTGTATGCCTAATGAATCATCCATTCGTATACTACTCACCGGAGGACAGGGTAAGACTTCCTCCCGCATTGCACAGCTGCTGCACAGTCAGGGTTATCTGATTCGCAGAGCCGGACGCAGCGTACCCAAGCCCGGGGATCAACAAGTCGGCGAACACGCCCCATTCGACTGGTTCGATGACTCTAACCATGCTGACCTCCTGCAGGACGTCCATGCCGTATATCTGGTTGCACCTGCGAGCCTGCATCCTGAAGAAGTCATGATTCCTTTTATCCGCAGGGCTCTTGACGCTTCGGTTAGGCGCTTCGTCCTGTTATCCAGTGCCTCGATTCCGGAGGATGGCCCCGTTTTCGGACCCGTTCACCGTTACCTGCAAGAGCATGCCCCCGAATGGGCCGTACTGCGCCCTTCCTATTTCATGCAGAACTTCACGGATGCCAGACACGGGCACGGGCATTCCTTGCGCCATAGCGGGCACATCTATACTGCAGCCGGAGACGGCAAGATAGGCTTCGTCGACGCAGATGATATTGCAGCTGTCGGCTTTCATGCCCTGACCGACAAGGAGCCCCATAACCGGGAGCATATCATTACTGGGCCGGAATCCCTCACTTATGACGATGTGGCCAGAGTGATCCGCAGCGTTACCGGCCTGAACGCCAAGCACATCCATATCACACCAGAGCAACTCACAGAGAGGCATAGGGCCGCCGGCTTGCCGGAGAGCTATGCCGAATACCTGGCCGGACTGGATGTCCGCATTCGTCTCGAAGGATTGGAGGATCAGGTAACGGACACGGTACTTCGTGTAACCGGGCGAGAGCCGCGTTCCCTGGAGCAATTCATTTCGGAGCATAAGACATCATTCCATTCCATCTAATTTACCAACTGGTACCTAAAGATAAAAGGCTCTCCTGTCATCACCATTTAAGATGACCCTAGGAGAGCCTTTTGAGGTTCACAGTTATATGAGATCTATCGCTTAACTGCCTTGTATTGTTCGAAAGACTGTTAGTACCATCCGTAAAATGGCAAACAGCCTCTGCTCATCCATTCCCAGCTTGGCTGACGTGATCAGGGCGATCCGCTCATGCACCAGGAACCGAGCTAGGTCTCGAATATTCACCTCCGGGCCTATTTCCCCCTCTTCCACCGCGCGTTCCAGCATGGTGTAAAAGATCTGTTCCGACAGCTCGACACTCTCGTGCAAATAAGCAGCCAGCTCCTCGTGATGAGGCGCCTGCTCGATCGCGCTGCTAATAATGAAGCATTGAAGGCGCAATTCGGGGTCCATGAGGACTTTAATGATGGTCGTGAATGCAAGCTCCACCTTTTCAACGACCGTTCCCGGTCCCTCGCAATGTTGCTTCAACTCCTGATTCTTCTGATCCATATAATGCCTAACTGCTGCGAAAAACAGCTCCCACTTCGTTCCATACGTATCATATATGCTTTGGCGGGCAATGCCCAGCCCAGTGATCAAATCCGGCAGCGAGGTGCCCTCATAGCCAAGGTTTCCGAAGACATTCATAGCTTTATGCAAAATTTCATTCGTATCAAAGGCCTTCGTTCTTGCCACCATTACTCCCCCCCTTTCTTCAGTTATTCATATAAGCAATTATACTATCGCTTTTAGAGTCTTATTTTTACGCAATAGGAGTACCATCACTATCTTAACCGCTCGCGAATCTCTCATGCCTTACGAACGGAAGGCGAGTAAAAAACGTCACCATGCATATGCTGAATTTTGTCCCAGTTGCCGGGATTGGTCGTGTCTGGAGAGCGGTGCTCCAGTATGGCCTGATATAGGGCCGTTTTCTCCTCCAAATGGGCAACGTGCCGCTTGGCTTCCTCGAGCTTAGCGAGCGCCGCTTCTTTATGCTCCATGATGAGTTTGTAGCGTTGCGGAATGGTCGTATCCCCTTCGAGACATAAATCGACGTACATTTTAATGACTTCAAGCGGCATCCCGGATTGCTTGAGGCATTTGACGCCATGCAGCCAGTTGATCGATTCTTCGTCGAACATCCGGATATTATTCTCATTGCGCTGTACGCTTGGCACCAGGCCTTTATCCGTGTAAAAGCGCACGGCGTGCTCGGTGAGTCCCGTGATCTGGGCGGCTTCTTTGACCGTATGCATGTGAAACCCTCCTTGGAAAATAAATTTTTGAATACGTCTTGACTTCGTGTAACACGAAGGCTCTAAGCTAATTGTAATGCAAATCGGCTATAAGCGGAACTACCGCTCCGCAGCGCCAATCCCCCGGGATTCGCGGCCGTTTGCCGTTATACATTTGGACAATGGGAGGAATCACCATGCAAACCGTAACCTTGAACAATGGAGTGAAAATGCCGGTCATCGGCTTCGGCGTCTACCAAGTTCCCGATGCTGAAGAATGCGAGAACGCCGTATATGAAGCACTGATGACCGGTTACCGCCTGATCGACACCGCCGCCGGTTATCTGAACGAGGAAGCGGTCGGGCGCGCCATCAAGCGCAGCGGCGTACCGCGTGAGGAGCTGTTCATCACGACCAAGCTTTGGGTTCAGGATGCCGGCTACGAGAGTGCCAAGCTGGCGTTTGCCAAATCCCTGAAGAAGCTGCAGCTCGACTATCTTGATCTGTACCTTATACACCAGCCGTTCGGCGATTACTACGGCGCATGGCGCGCAATGGAAGAGCTGTACCGCGAAGGCAAAATCAAGGCGATCGGGGTTAGCAACTTCCTGCCCGACCGTCTGATGGACCTCATCGTGCATAACGAAATCGTGCCCGCCGTCAACCAGATCGAAACGCACCCGTTCTACCAGCAGACGGAGACCACCGCTTTTTTGAAAGACCAGGGAGTTCAACACCAGTCATGGGCGCCGTTCGCTGAAGGACGGGGCAACCTGTTCGGCAACGAGGCACTTACCTCGATCGCTGAAAAGCATAACAAGTCCGTCGCCCAGATCGTGTTGCGCTGGCTTGTTCAGCGTGAAGTCGTGGTCATTCCAAAATCGGTGCGCAAAGAGCGGATCGTCGAAAACTTCGACATATTCGATTTTGATTTAAGCGCGGACGATATGGAACAAATCTCCACGCTCGATACGCGGGAAAGTCTTTTCTTATCGTACCGCGATCCGGAAGTCGCCAAGATGATGGGCAACTGGAAAGTCGATCTGTAAATACCTTGATTGAACCGAAACTCACGCGCTTATCCTCATCTAAAAAGAAGGGACAGGGCGGGTGCCCTGTCCTCCTATCATTACTTAAGAATAGCAAATTATAAGAATAGCGGTATTCCATCAATGTCTACCTCTAAACCGTTTAATCGCATCCTCGGTCACCGGCTCGAAGAGGTTAAGAAGGTTGCCATCGGGATCGCGGAACAGCATAGAACGGTTCCCCCACGGCATCATGGTCGGTTCCATTACCCAATTATCGACAAATGGCTTCAAGCGCACATATTCGGCTTCGACATCGTCGACCCGGAACTCAATAATAACAGAGCGATTATTGGCCCCTACTACGGAATCGGCGCCGAATAGCTGCGTCGTCTGGGAGTGGCCGATTGCAAGGGTGCATGATGGCACAATGAGTTCGGCAAATACGGGAGCGGGTCGCTCCGCCGAAACCCCCATGACTTTCTCATAGAACTCGACGAGACGATCCACGTCGTCAGTAATGATGCGTACAGAAGCGAAATTCACAAGATATCATCCTTCCTAATAATAGGTTTGGTGTGTCCCACAGCCGTTGTAAAACATACTTTTTACTTATCTATCTCTTTACATTTACATGTGCAATTATAAAAAAACGCTACTGACAACGTTATGTCAGTAGCGTTTTAGAATTCTTTGGGCTTCCTATATTAATTCCCTAAGTCGCAAGATGTACGTTTCCTACTTTCAATTGCCATCTATTTAAATGCTTTACCGATGCGAGGGCTGGCAAATTTCTATTTTAGTAGGTGGAACTGTCAATCTTAAAATCTGAATGGATGTCAAATTCCGATGGCCCCTTCCTTTCTGTCTTTTGCAAAACAAATTCAAATGTGGGTTCATAATATGAATCCTGCAACGTTTCTCCGCCCAATATTTCTATGCTGTACCAGCCGTTTTCAATTTCAATCATCGGCTTTTTGTATTGCCGGTAATGATGAAGCAAAGCGTTGACTCTTTCGTTAGTGAATTGCTCTAGTATTCGCCAAGTAAACAACATCAGTAGGTTGTTTTCAACTTTAAGCGAATAGCCACCACGTCTAAATTGTAAATGGCTATCTGATTTTAACAACTCCGGTGTATCGCCAGAAAGATTAAATATGATTGTATAGGGGTAGTTCGCAATCCCTGCCATTGGAAGTATGATACCATCAAGCACGGCATGATCGCCGCTTTCGTTTGTTGTAAACTCCATTGCTAAATTGTCCGAAAGATGATTGGACTGTTTCCAGCTCTCCAGCAGCAAAATATCTCCGAGAATGAAATAGTCTATCAGATCATTCAGCACTTCCGTAAATTTGTAGATCATTTAATACTCCTTTTTCCTCTTTTATCTCAAAGCTATAAATTCAGCTTAATTTTATCATATGGGAAAGTTCTAGAATCCTTCATTTCTAGATGTTACTATTTTAAAGATTAGGGTTACAAGCTACATATGAAGTTATTTTATAGTTCATTGGGAGGCTGAAATGGAACAAAGGCTTATGGATCAATTGAACGAGTGGTATGAAGCAGACGAACATCAGCGAATTGTCGATACGCTTTCAGCAATTCCTAATGAAGAACGGGACTATGAAGCGATCAGCCATTTGGCCAGAGCTATCTGTACACGGATTGTCGAAGCGAAAGGCGGTTTTTCGTTTCATGCAGATGAATTATCGTATGTCATGTATGATGTGCAGTTTTGGTTATATACGAAGTCATATCCAGACACCCGCCACGATCAGTATGTGGCAGCCTATGAGAACATCATTGCGTTTGGCAAGGAATTCGGCCAAGGCGGATATGCTCCCTCCTTCATTACCGATTGGCTGGATGTCCGCATGAAAGAAGGGCGGATTGTACAGGATCATGGGATGATTCGGTTTACCGATTCATATGCTGCGGAAGTCATTGAGAAGTTAAACGAAGCCTAATCGCTGTTCAAGCTGCAGATCAGACCATGCCCCATAACGAAACGAGCTCGCTTTCATAGCGGGCTCTTCTTTTATTCAGCAGATGCCTACATACCACGAATCAACGAAGTATCCAAATACTCTTTCCCCAAATAACCACTGCAGAGGACAGGGCGGTTAATGATTTCATACAGCTTTTTTAAATCCTCAAACTACTTCAGCTTCTTCATACGGACTTCCCATAACTTTGGCACGGGTAAGTAGCACCCACTGATTAACTTCATCATATCCAGATACTTCGGCGATCACTCGATAGCGTGGGTACATCCATTCAGCAGGGGTTTCGGATTTCAAAGCGGATGTGTCCGTTATCCCTACGGCCTGAGGTACTAGTAAGTTAATCAAGGTACCTTGGGGAAAAAAAGCTTCTATATACCCTTCCACTCGAGTCCCGACAGAAAACAGACTTTTGGTTCGATGCCAGTCTTCTATACCGAGTTGAAGCTGCTCGTGCCAAAGTTCCTCGAATTCCGCCTGACTAATTACTTTGTAATAGGGTTCCTGCGCATCCAGTGGATGCTCTGCCAGCATGAAATGATAGAAATCATGCTTCCGATTCGATGTGATACAAGAGCCGTCATCCTGATAAACCATCTGTCTAATATGCCACACAGTCATTGTCAATTTCAAAATACCAGATCCCCAGCCCCGGCTCCTGTACGTCTTTTACATACTTCAAAACAGTCACTCCAGTCAAATGAGAAGTTGCTTTCGTGAATGAGGTCTGATTGATCGTCAAATCTACTCTCTGGGCTAAAATATTCGTTTGGTTCTCCATAGTCACTTTACAACTCCCCCTCAAGAAACTTCATGAGGTGCAATTCAGGCTGCTCGAGGAACTCTGTAAAGCTGCATAAATCCGCATACGCCTGATGCTCCACGTCATAGCAGCCTATCCGGCCTTTATTCTTGGGGTTCCAAACCAACTGCAGGTCGGAGTAATTGTCGATATCGGCGGAAAGACGCAGCAGCTTTTGCCTGCCGACTTTCATCTCAATCGTATCGGTCAATGTAAAAAAATCGATATACCCGATTTCATATTCATTTTGCGCCAGCTCAAGGCGCAGCTTATCTCCTGTAAGAAAGCTGACCAGTTCGTCGGGTAATTTATATTTTTTAAGCTCATGTTTCTTGTTCTCCACATGATGAAATTCAGCCGGTTCCAGTGATTTCAAATAATCAGCCATGACCGTATCCTTATTGCTGACCGCAATCGTATACGGCCGCTCGCCGTCTTTTTCCGCTAGAGTAACGTCTGCACCGTGTTCAATCAAAAATTTGACCATGGTCATATTCCCCATACGAGCAGCCACCGTTAACGGAGTCGCCCCATAAGGATAGACCATATCCGGCCTATTATAATTGATGTCCACCCCCTGATCGAGCAAATACTTGAGTGTCTTCAGGTCGTGGTCCGATACGGCTTGACGCATTACCTCACCGCCATGCAGCTTGATGTCCAATCCCAGCTCATGAATAAGCGGAATATTTTTTTTGTTGCCATAGTAGGCCTGTGAATAGGCGCCTGACCCCGTTTGATTGAGCTTGTCCATCTCGGCACCCTGCGCTGCAATGTAACGGACGATGTCCTCCCCGCAATAGCGAACAGTTCTCAAAAAAGCTGGATTATGATGGACATTCAGGTTGACACCGTGCTTTACCAGCAGCTTTACAACCTCCATTTGCTGCGATACGAGCGCCAGATCTAACGGACTAATTGCAATATGCTTACTAAGTTCGATGCCCTCCTCAATATCCCAGCCTGCTGCGATTGCGGCATCCAAAGCCGGAATATTTCCTCTGTAAATATGCATCGCGATTTCCGGCAGCTCCTGGAACCTGCCGATATCTTTCAGGACGATCAATCACACCCCTCCTTATTTTAAATCCTAAGACCCGCCTTGTCCGGCTGATTAGTGACCGTACTGTGAGGCAAAAAAGCGTTCAATCATTTGTTTCGTTTCCCTTGGACTTCTCAAATGCCTTTTCCGTTAGTTGATATTAGCCCCGGATCATATAGATCTTATTTCCATTATAAAGATCGTTTGTCCCTAATCTACCTACTTTTTACCTGATTTCTGGAGCCTCGTTTTGCCAATGCCTACATTTCAATCGAGAAAGATTTATTTTTCTTGAGGTACGTTAGCGATAGAAGTCAACCATATCTCCAAACAGCCGTTTGATAAATTCAAGCTCGCGTTCGTTGTATCTTTCCAAAAATTCGTTCATTCTTTGCTTTTCCTTCGCATGGAGCTCATCATGAGCAGCAAATAGCTTTTTGCCGACAGGCGTTAGCCGAAAATACACTTCCTTTTTGTTATCGTTGAGTTGGGCTTTTCGCACCCAACCGGCCTTTAGTAATTTATTTGCGATCTTGGAGGTATTCCCTTTGCTTAAATTTATCCTTTCCGCGATGGAAGTGACATTGATCGGCTCCTGCTCTCCGATGCACGCAATGGTGTGCAGTTCCGTCATATTCAAGCTGAATTCCGATTCAATATGCTTCCGGATATCCTCCAGGTATGTGGCAGTTATTCGGGTTTCATATTGTTCTTTTTGCTCAAGAAACTGAACGAAAAATTCATGAATTGCAGCTTTGTTTTTATTGGCAGTATCCATGGTTATGCTGGCTCCTTGACTCATTTGTTTTATTATATCATAGATTGTTTCGTAAGAAACAAACTCGTATGCTCATATTGAGATTAGGGTTGACAGGATATAGAGTGACCCAATACAATTATATTGTTTCATATGAAACAAAAATTATATATAATTTTTATCACAGCTATTTTTAACAAGCAATAAAAGGGTTCTAACGAAACAATAATTAATGAAGGAGGTGCTTACCTGCCTATGGAAATCGTGAATCCGAAGACATTGACGGATAAGGTTACATCTGTAATTTCTCATGTCGTAGTAACTACTGCCTCTAAACTGGCCTTCATCTCAGGTCAGGTTGCTGTAGATGAAGCAGGCGCATTGGTCGGTTCAGGGGACTATTACGCACAAGCGATTCAAGTGTTCACCAATCTAAAGCATGCATTAGAAGCCGCACAAGCGGAACCATTGTACATTGCAAAAATGAATATTTTTGTGGTAAACCACAACCCGGAATTGATTTCGATTATTTTTGACGCCGGATTTCATGTGTTTGGCTCTAACTGGCCGAAGACAGCAAGTACCTATATAGGCGTTCAGGCACTAGCCGATCCTGAATGGCTTATCGAAATAGACGCTATCGTGATCTTCCCATAATGTTTAAGAAAAGAGGTTATTTATATGAAATATGAAGTCATCCTTATCGGTGGCGGACCTGTCGGCATGATGTTGGCTGGAGAATTGGCATTAGCCGGTGTAAAGGTTTGCGTCATTGAGCGGTTAAAAGAGACAACCCAATATTCGCGTGCGCTTACCGTACATCCACGAACTCTTGAAATATTAGATATGCGTGGAGTGAAATCACAATTAGTCAGTAAAGGCCGCTTACTTTCGAGAGGACATTTTGCCGGATTAGAAACTCCGTTGGATTTCTCGGTGTTGGATTCCTCTTCCAATTACACTCTCTTTTTACCGCAGAGTGAGACGGAGAAGGTGCTGGAGGAATGGACTCTTAGCCTTGGCGCCGAGGTCTGGAGAGGGGTTGAGGCTCTATCTGTGCATCAGGATGAGGATGGGGTCGACGTTAAGATCGCCGGACCTAAAGGTGAAACAACGTTAAGATCTGCTTATGTGGTAGGTACGGACGGAGCCAGAAGTTTGGTTCGAAAACATGCAAATATATCCTTTGAAGGTACAGACGCGACCTTCACGGCTATTCTGGGGGATGCCGTTCTATCTGATTTGGCTCCTATGAGTGTCATATCCCGGATTACAGATAAAGGTTTGGTCAGCATCATGCCGATCAACGATCATCTGTATCGGATCTTAATTATCGATATGGAGAGACGTAACATCTCTAAGGATGAGACCGTTACATTGGAAGAGTTTCGTTCATCGATCATCCGTACGACCGGAAGCGACCTGGGATTGAACGATGTGAAATGGATGTCCCGTTTCGGAAATGCTACGCGGCAAGCGGGGCGCTATCGGAATGGTCGATTGTTTTTGGCGGGAGATTCGGCGCACATTCATTTTCCCGCTGGTGGACAGGGAATGAACGTCGGCTTACAAGAAGCGATGAACTTAGGCTGGAAGCTTGCAGGAACAATCAAAGGCTGGGCTCCGGACTGGCTATTGGACAGTTATCATACCGAACGTTTCCCGTGGAATACGGCCTTGCTCCGGAATACCGAGGTCCAAACCCTGCTTCTGGACGTGACTCCTCCCATCACGGAACTGCGAAGCATGCTGGCTAATCTGATTCAAATACCAGAGGCTAATTATCAGATCGCTGCACAAATTTCCGCAATGGATGTACATTATGCTCCCGACGCCGAAGCGCCTTCCCATCCTTTAAATGGGAAACGGTTCAAGGATCTCAGATTAAAGCTGAAAGACGGGCAATTGATTAACTCCTATCCGTTCCTGCACAAAGGTACTTTTCTTCTGTTGCATTTCCATTCTAATGAACAGAATAGCGGCCAATGGGAAACGTATAGCAACCTCCAAGTTTTACATGCATCTTTGGCTGAGGCAGACGCGGATTGGAACGACGTCCACACGGCACTTATTCGGCCGGATGGACATATTGCCTGGGCGATTTCTCTATCAGATCCGAATCCGATGCAAAAAATAAATGAAGGAATCACTCGCTGGTGCGGAGACATTACGGATTAGTGATTCGTTTGAGGTGTGTAACCGCCTCCCCCTATACCCGGCTAAGGCAAGGTCTGTAGATAATTGAACAAGCACTGTCCTTTACGTCAATGGAATCAAGTTCTTGTCCTTAGATTGGATAAAACTTGATTCCTTAAATTCCTCTAGGTTATGGCTATCTTAGCTTTGAAGACACGCTCTAGTGGAAAAACGTACCGCCAGTTCATTTTCGCCGGGAAGCATTCCGCCTCACTTCTCAACCTTAGAATTTTACGTTGTATAGTAATTTCGCTTCAACCATAATTTTAGCCCTCCGCTTTACCACTATTTGTGATACGGTTCAGCTTAACGGGTCTATCGGCGAAAACAAATGGCGGCCATGTGGCCGCCATTGCTCATCTTTTGCAACTTGTCGTAGACTAATTTCTCATGGTCCTATTAAAGCTGACTTCATCAGATAGAGCAGCATACAGATGCCTGCGTTTCCAGAACCGTACCAATCAATTTGGCGACATCCTGATGGGCCGGATGGATAAGGTATTCATCCATGTCCTCTAAGGATGCAAACTTGGTAATCAGAATCAAATCATATGCGGAAGGGCCAGGACGAATGTTAGCTTCAGCCTGAACATCGAGAAGAACGTCTATTTTCCCTCTCATGCTCAGCAGAACGGTTTGAACTTGCTCGATATGCTTCGGACTCCGGTCCTTCAGCTTTAATAGCAAATGATTTACTATCATTTTTAGGTTCACCTCGTCCCTTATCTGATTAGCGTTCTTCTAATTGTTCCGATCCTTTGAACAGCAGTATCGTCAGCTGCTTAATCTTAAGGTTTCGGATCTGAAAATAAAAATCCAAATAAAGAGGATCCGGGAGGCCGGTTTTATCGAAATCCCCGTCAACTTTAAAAACCACCACGATTTCTTCCTCATGCTGTTTATGCTGTTTGAGTTCAAGCGTTATGTTAGCACCAAAGTGATGTTCGGCACTCCACTTTTTGATAGCAGCTTTGCCTGCCCATTCTTTGCCTTCATCAAGGACAAGAGCATCTTCCGAAAAGCAGTCCACATAAGCCTCCCAATCGGGTTTATTGGCAGCGGCTATAAAATTTTGTATAACTTGCGGAAGCAGAAATTCTTTGCTCATATCCAATAAGTACGGGCTGTTTTCCATCGTTCTGCTGAATCCTCCTTGGTATGTTTTGAATACAAGGCTAGTTTAATCAACAGAACCTGACAGCAGAGTGTCCAGTTATCTAAAATATTTTTCGGCCATTTTGGTCGTGCGATTTCTCATCTCCAGCCTGACAGACACCGGCTCAATAACTTCCAGTAGATCTCCATATGAAAGAAGATACTGATAAAGCCATTCTCCGGAAGGCATATCTGATGTGACCCGGAAAGACCCGTCTTCCTGTTTCGAAATGTCCTCTTCCTTAAACTCATCCACGATGCGATAGGCTCCAGTCGGTTCTATTTTTAATACCAGAGGGGTTCTAGGCGTTTCGTTAACCCTAACTTCTGCACGAGAAGTCCCTGTAGCCTCCATCCACTCCTGCTGAATCTCTAAGACTTGTTATCAGTATATCCGTTAAAACTGGACAATAAGATGTCAGGTTAGGGTTCGGAGAACATGCGCGGAAGATGAAAAGTCGCTGCGAAAGTTATTCCAATTTTTCTCCTGCAGCCTCGTATGCTCACATTAGAGACCAAATAGAACCGCTGGAGAACAAAAAGCGCCGCGGCGCTTTACATTTCGCCTTTTGTAATATTTGCACGGCGTATCATACCCAAGGTGAGATCACTTGTGGTAGGTTCACTGTATCATAAAAAAAACGAAAGACGCCCTATCAGGCGTCTTTCTGCATTTCAACTTCTGTAATGAAATTTTGGTGGGCTCCGAGAAAAGCCCCTCACCGCGACTGTCGCGACTGGAGATCGCGTATGAAGTCCTCGGCCAGTTGCCGCGGGACAAGCTGAACGGGATCGCGTCCGCTCAGAATCCAGAAGAAGCTCGGGCCGATCAGCAAGGCGGTGGCCTGATCGAGCGTGACTGGCAGCGTGTCCTTCCCGAGCGCGCGATCGATCACGACCCGTGCGCTGTCACCGAGCGGATCCTTCGCGGAGAGCAGCTCCGCCACGTCGGAATCGTGCTGCGCTTCGCCGAGGAGCGCCCGATAAGCAGCGCCTGCCGGTGAGTGCGCTAGGAAGCGCACAAGAGCTTCCAGGTAGGCCGCGAGGTCGTCCAAGGGATCCCCTGTCGGGCTAATCGCTAGTTCCTCCTCTGCATCGGCCGCGCTGGCCTCGAACAAGATCTCCGCTTTATGGGACCACCAACGATACACGGTCTGCCGGGATACTCCAGCCTTCTCGGAGATGCCCTTCATCGTCATTGCCGCATAACCGACCTCGACCAAGAGATCGTCAGCCGCATTCAGAATAGCCGCCCTCGCTTGCTCGCTTCGGGGACGACCGCCATGATAGTGTTCTTTGTCCATATTCATGCCTCTACTATACATGGAGAACGTGCTCCCTGTCTATTTTAGCCATATATGTGTCTAGCGCGTCCAATTGCCCTTCAACCCTGAGCGGCAAGATCATCGAACTCGCGAAAGCGTTCGCGGATACGCTCTCTAAGGACCAACTCCGTGATTTGAACCAGGACTATTCGCGGCTCCACCTCCATGAGCTGACCGAGGGACTGCATCCGCATCGACGGCCCGTCCGTGTGGATCGAGTTCTCGATGCGCAGCGGCATCATCTTCTCCGATCCTCATCCGCACGCCGTGTGGCGCGACAAGATTACGGACTACGGCGGAATCGCCCCTTAATCCAAACCTGGCACCGTTTTTCCTGCTTCAAAAATAATTACTGGACACAATGTACCGTTTCTAGTATATTAAGTTACACGGTGTCTCGTTATTGTGAAGGGACAGATGTCGTCTTTCATCCTGACGATACGAGGAACCGCAAAAATAATAGGTGCAGCCTGCAGAAGGGCTGCAAGGAGGATATTCAGATGAAAGTATTTGTCACCGGAGCAACAGGGTGGATCGGATCGGCCACCGTCGATGAACTGCTGAGAGCGGGTCACAAGGTCGTCGGACTGGCTCGGTCGGACGGTTCTGCAGCGTCGCTCGAGGCGAAGGGCGCGACGGCTCTGCGCGGGGATCTCGACGACCTCGACTCGCTTCGCTGCGGAGCGGCCGAGGCCGAGGCTGTCGTCCACCTGGCGAACAAGCACGACTGGGCGAATCCGTCGGAGTCGGATCGCGCCGAACGGGCCGCAGTCGAGACTCTCGCCGAAGCCCTCGTCGGTACCGACCGGCCGTTCGTGGTCGCCAATGGCCTGTCCGGTCTGGTTCAGGGGCGATCGGTACTGGAGACGGACCCGTCGCCAGCTGTGGGTCCGAACTCTGCCCGGGGCGGCGCAGAGAATCTCGCTCTCGACTATGTCGGGCGCGGAGTGCGGACCATCATCGCCCGGTTCGCGCCGACGGTTCACGGGGCCGGAGACTGGGGCTTCATCAACTTCCTGGTGAACGCCGCGCGTAAGCAGGGTGTGTCCGGGTACATCGGGGACGGCTCCAACGCTTGGTCCGCGGTACACCGTTCCGATGCCGCCAAGCTCATCCGACTCGGACTCGAGAAGGCGCCCGCCGGATCGCGCCTGCATGCGGTCGCGGAGGAGGCTGTCTCCACCCGGACGATTGCCGAAGCCATCGGTCGCATCCTCGGCATCCCAGTAATATCGGTCGCACACGAGAACGCCACCGCTCACTTTGGATTTGTCGGCAGCTTCTTCAAGCTTTCCATGACCGGCTCCAGTGAGAGCACCCGCCAACTACTCGCTTGGGAACCTTCCGGGCCGACACTGGTGAGTGACATCATGGCTGGCGCGTACACAGAGGCAGGACACCAATGAGTACCCCACAGACAAGGTCCCCTGGTGCCGCGATCTCTTCTCGGCATCAGGGACGGGTTCTGGCATGCGTGTGCGCGTGCACCATCCTGGTCGTGGGCCTCGTCGCCGCCATCAATCTGGCTGTTCCGATGCTCGCGGCCAGCGGGCTGCACCCGAGCTCCTCAGAGCTGCTGTGGATCGTTGACGCTTATGTCGTCGTGTTCGCCTGCCTGGTCATCCCGGGCGGCGCGGCCGGCGACCGATTCGGACGCAAGGGTGTGCTGATCGCCGGGCTCGTCACGTTCGCGGTCGGCGCTGCGATCTCGGCCGTCTCGGCGAACGTGACCATCCTACTCCTCGGCCGCGCGATCACCGGCGTCGGAGCGGCGCTGGCGCTTCCGAACTGCGTGGGAGTGCTGGTTCACGCGACCTCACCCGAACGGCGCGGCCGAGCCCTCGCCATCTGGGGCGCGACCACCGGCATAGGCGGGCTCGTCGGCAACATCGCCGGCGCGGCTTTGCTGACTACAGGATCATGGCGAACCCTGTTCATGGCCATCGTGCCTGTTGCGCTTCTCTGCGCGATCTGGACGGCTCTTGCCGTACAACGCAGCAGCCGCAGCCCACGCAGCCTTGACCCTGCCGGCACCGCCTTGCTTGTCGCAGCAACCATTGCTCTCTTAATCGGCATCATCGAGGGGCCGGAGAGCGGTTGGAGCAGCGCCGTCGTCATCGCCGCGTTCGGGGCCAGTGTCGTGCTCGGCTCCGCATGGGTCGTGGTCGAACTGCGCGTTCGTCACCCCTTGCTCGACCCTCGCCTGTTCCGCATCCCCCTGCTCAGCACCGTCAGCCTGGGTATGCTCGTGATGTTCTTCGGGAGCTTTGGCTTGTTCTACCTCAACGCTTCGCTCCTGCAGTACGGCCGCGGGTACTCCGTCCTGCAAGCCGGGCTCGCGATTGTTCCTATGTCGGCGCCCATGCTGCTCGTCGCTCGATACGTTCCCGACCTGGTGAGGCGCGTCGGTATTCCCGCAACGCTGTCCGCTGCCTTCCTCGCCATCGGCGTCGGACTGCTCGGCCTAACCTCCGCCTTGCACCAGCCTTATCTCGCCTACGCAGCCTGGCTCGTCCTCATCGGAATTGGCTTCGCTCTCGCTCTCCCATGCCTGACAGCCGAACTCACGGCGGCGCTGCCCGCCGAACAAGCCGGGGTCGCAGGGGGACTTCAATCCGCAACCCGGGAACTTGGCAGCGCCCTCGGCGTCGCGATTGTCGGCACCGTGCTGACCGTGAGCTTCACCCGGCATCTTCCGGCAAGCCTTCAACGCGACGACCCGATTCCGCGTACGGTAGCCGAAGCCGTCGCTGCGGCTCCCGCTCAGCAAATCGCTATCATCGACTCCTTCACCGCCGGAGCCGAGTCCGCGCTGCAGGTGGCAAGCGTCGTCACTCTTATCGCAGGAGTCCTCGTCGTCGCGGCCGCATTCCAGGCCAGCCGACGACGCGAAAAGAGCGCAACCGCTGTGGGTTCGACGCCCCCCGATGGATAAGAAGTGTCAGCGAGTACAGTGGATAAACTACAATTAAATCCAAAAACTTGCCGTCACTTATGATACGGTTCAGCTTAACGGGGCTATCGGCGAAAAATACTAAAGGGGTTCCCTTCCGCTGTTCTTTATAATGATCATCAGCGGTTCGTACGGATGTACCTCCAATTCCGTTCCGTCAAAAAGTAGGCGGAGTAGCAACCGCTATTAGCAGCGTTTCGCCTTCCCAGATATTCTTATAACTATGGGGGATTCTGGCATCATAATAGATACTGTCCCCTTCTTCGAGCGTGTAACGTTCATTGCCCAGCATAAACTCCAAACGCCCGGAGTGGACAAATAGAAATTCCTCTCCATCGCTATGGCCGACGCCAATGTCGCCGTAAGCCGCTCCTTCTTCCAACACTCCCCATATCGGTCCCATTCGGTTGCTGCTTCCTTGACTGAGCGCGTACCAGGTAATACGGGAACCTTCGGAATGCACCAAAGGTTTGCGCTCGTTTTTCCTAACGATAATGCTTCGTTTCTCCTCGCCAAACAAATCGGTAAAATTCACGTTTAATGCATTCGCTATGCGCTTCAGAACACTGATGGACGGATTCGCCTTATCGCGTTCAATTTCACTAAGAAAAGATAAGGATACAGATGCTGCTTGAGCTACCTTCTTGAGCGTTAATTTATGTTTTTTTCGCGTGCTTCGAATGGCTTCGCCGATCGAATTCATATGCAAGCCTCCTAAATTTTCGATGCGATTTCGCTGTCGGCGAAATTTATAACATTATAATAGGCGTAAACACGAGCAATATCAAGCCCTTTCACTAGTGCGAAATTACGGTGTAAAAACGTTGATTTGGCGCCATTATTGGACTAACATTTAATCAAGGTTGGTGAACGAATCTTACCCGGGTATCTGAGCATCGTTCATTCCAACAGAATCATTTTCATTTACAGCGAAATTCTCATGGATAATAAGAAACGAATCACATTGATGCAACGGCTTCCTTGTTATTCGGTTCAAAGAGATATGCCCGAAGGACGAAAGGAGTTAAAAGAATGACCGCTAAAATTCCCAAGGTCTATCGAGTCGGTGATGTTACCGTGACGCGTGTCACGGAGATGATGCTTGACGGTATTCCGCCAGAAATATATTTTCCGGGATCGTGGAACCCCCTGTTCCTGGAGGAGAATCGGAACTCTCTTCCAGTTGGCCTGATCGATGGCAATTCTCAGCTTATCGTCAGCATTGGAACGTGGGTGGTGAAAACCCCGAAGCATACGATCCTTATCGATACGGCTACAGGAAACGATAAAAACTTGCCTTTAAATCCCGATCTAGCCAATCTCCAGCTCCCCTATCTCGAGCGGCTGAAGGAGGCTGGGGTTACACCGGAGGAAGTGGACTACGTTCTGCTGACGCATCTGCATGTGGACCATGTTGGCTGGAATACAAAGCTTGTGGATGGAAAATGGGTACCGACCTTCCCCAATGCCAAATACGTATTTCCCCTCGCAGAGCAGCAATATTACTCCAGCGAGGCCAGCCACAACGAGGCAAACGAAGCAAACTTTAACGTTTACGAAGAAAGCGTATTGCCTGTTGTTGAAGCCGGCTTAACGCAGACCATTGGCCCTGAGGGCGGGGAATTCCTTGATCTATTCACATTCATTCCGACACCCGGCCACAGCATCGGCCAAATGTCTATCCGTCTTAAATCCGGCGAAGAAGAAGCTTTATTCGGCGCCGATGTGATGCATCATCCGTTTCAGGTCTATAATCCGGAATGGAATTCAATGTACTGCGAATTTTTCGATCAAGCGCGTATTTCACGGCTCCGGGTGCTGGAGCTCATCGCGGATCGCCCGGTCATTTATTTCAGTACGCATTTCCCCGGAAGTGCGGCGGGGTACGTGACTCGCAGCGGGGGCAAGTATAAGTGGAACTTTATTTAATACAGTCTGTTAACAAAATCCAATACGGAAGGCGCTGAGCTTATGACAACCCATGATTTTCTTAAAAATAACCCTATCGTGACCGAATACCTGCATATCCCGAGCGATACGCCGGGAATCGAGCTTTATGTACGAAATAAACGTCCCGCTTCCATGAATACCTTCTCTAACGAAAAAACAATCGTAATGGTTCATGGCGCTACCTATTCAATTGGCAGTCTGTACGATGTGGAGCTGGACGGCTTCACTTTTCTGGACTACCTTGCCAGCCATGGCTATGACGTATACGCCGTGGACGTTCGCGGCTACGGCGGCTCGACAAGACCGCCTGAGATGGAGCAGCCTGCCAACCTTAATCCGCCGCTTGTCCGCACGGAGACAGGTGTCCGGGATTTTGGTACAGCCGTGGACTACGTTCTGAAACGCCGGAATTTGACGAAGGTCAACATACTGGGAATGTCTTGGGGGGGAACCGTTGCGGGAGCTTATACCAGCCAAAACAACGAGAAAGTAAACAAGCTTATGCTTGTTGCACCGCAATGGCTAAGCTCCAAACCGGTTCCGATCGATACCGGAGGCCCGCTCGGTTCGTATCGCCTTGTTGCTGCCGGCAACACGAAGGAACGCTGGCTTAGCGCGGCGCCAGAGCATAAACGCGGTGATCTGATTGCGGACGGCTGGTTTGAACAATGGGTCGAAGCCACTCTTGCTTCGGATCCGGGGAGCTTAACCGATCATCCCGAGCATATCCGGGCGACCAACGGCCCTATCCTGGATATCCGCGAATACTGGACGGTTGGCAAAGCTTTCTATGATCCTAAGGATATCACGGTTCCCGTCCTTCTTGTCCATGCCGAGTGGGATATCGATGTCCCTCTTGAATTGGCGCAGAGTTTCTTCACTTCCCTGACAGGAGCCGCCTACCGCCGCTGGGTGGAAATCGGTGAAGGGACGCACATGGTATTGCTGGAGAAAAACAGACTTCAGGCTTTTCAAGCCATTCGCGGTTTCTTGGATGAAGCATACGCGCCGGCGAAGTAAAGCTGCCGCTGCACAGTCGGACTCTATGATTATATTGCTTGCCTAATGAGAGGCCCGGGCTGTCGCCTCGGGCCTTTTTCTTCACCCATTTATCAAAGAGACGAAAGAGGAATTAAATACGATGAGCCATATCGCTATTACAACAACACAAGCACCCGCAGCTATCGGCCCTTATTCGCAGGCCATCGCTTTAGGAAATGCCGTCTATACGTCGGGCATGCTTCCGATTGATGCCGAAGGAAATCTGAAAGAAGGCATCGTTGACCAAACCCATCAAATAGTAAAGAACCTGCAAGCCGTCTTAGCTGAAGCTGGATTATCTTTAGCAGACGTTGTCAAAACATCCGTTTTCATGACGGATTTAGAGCATTTTCAGCAGATGAATGAAGTGTACAGCCAATATTTCAGCGATCATCACCCTGCCAGAACAACCGTAGAAGTGTCTAAACTTCCAAGAGACGCCAAGATTGAAATAGAGCTTATCGCAGTCAAACGCAATTAAATCCGCTCCATTATCCTTTATTTCTGTGAAAGAAGGCGCTATCTGCTTGCGAACTTATTTGCTTCTCTTGTTTTGCGCAGCCCTTTACGGGAGCAACTTCGTCTTAGGCTCGCTGCTGCTGGAAGCATTCCCCGCCTTGCATCTGTCAGCATACCGGCTTCTGGTTTCATCGGCGTTCCTGCTTATTTATTTGGTTGCAACTCGTGGCTTGGCGAAGATTACGTTCCGCGACTTCGTTTATTTGGTCCCCTTCGTTCTAATCGGGATGCTGCTTCACCAAGTTTCTTTCTTTACAGGTCTCCAGACAACGGACGCAACCACAGCTTCGCTCATCTTATCGTTAGCTCCAATTTTTACGGCGCTATTTGCCCGCTTATTTTTGAAAGAGCCGTTAACGAAACGCATGGTTGCAGGCTCGAATGTCGCCCTCACCGGTGTCTTCTTCGTGGTTGGAACTGGCGGAAGGATGAGCACAGCCATTACCGAAGGCGTCTGGATCATGTTTATCTGTATGTTGGCATTGTCGGGATCTATGATCCTCATGAAAAAGCTGACAGAACGTATGGATGCGTTTGTCGCAACGGTGTATACCACCGTACTCGGCTGCATCTCGGTATACCCGGTGGCGGTCTGGAGCGAGCCTAACGTACAATTACAGCCTCACTTTTGGTGGTGGGTTCTCTTGGTCGGTTCGGCGCTGCTTATTCAGGGCTTATGCGCCGTAATCTGGAATGCGCAGATTCGCAAGGTAGGGGCGGCTAAAGCCTCCCTGTTTCTGAATTTACAACCGTTTGTCGCCATGATTTTAGGTTATATCACGCTCGGCACCCCGATTTCCTTAACGCAAGTGGCAGGATCTGTTCTCATTATTTCCGGCGTAGTTCTAGCCACTATGCAGGGACAGAGAACAAGGAAATCAGAAGGCGATACACTGAAAATATCCTCTGCCAAGAGGTAAAAAGCCTGCGCTGTAATCGAGGCTCACAAAAAAAAGATGGAGGTCTTACGACAAGCCAAAGGGAGCGCTTTATATCATGGCTCCCTTTGGCTTTAGGTTTAGGGCCATCCTTTTGCAGGATGGCCCTTTCTTTGATTCGCTTGATCATGCCTTTTAGGTTCTTACTTAGATTCGATGCGACCTAATGGATTGGCACCCTCCTCCAGATCTTTCCGGGCTGCCAACCAGCTTAATCGTCGAGATTGAGCGCATCGCGAAGGTAAGACCACGTGAGCTGCTGGAGCAAAGCATCTCGTTCGGGGTTCTCGTCCGTCGTCTCCGCGACGTTGTACCCTGAGATTCCGCCAAGTATATGTTCTGCACCGAAGAGGGTGAGCAGGCTTTTACTGCCCGGGCTTAGGAAGTAGGGGTCTGTGAACCAGTCCGGCCCCTTCCACCAAATAACGGAGGGGGATTTTGCTTCAGCAAGCAACAGTACCCTCTAGGTACCCCATCGTTCTGTACTCCAAAAGCAAGCAGCTGCCCGTTTATACCGACTTTTCCTCCGAGTAAGGTTCAACCCACACTCATGCCTGGAAAAGTGCCCTTCCAAGAACTCGGGTATCTCCGATAAACTTGCCCTTATTTATGATACGGTTCAGCGTAACATCTATTTCGCAAAATCAGAAGGCACCCGAAAAGGTGCATTTGGATACTTCCAAATGGACTGAAGGTTCTTGTTTTCGTGATATAGATCTATCCCTCCTGTAGTACGGCATCCGCGTCCGTGAGCGACCTTCAGTAAAGCTTTATTAGCCAAACCATCGTCCCTATACGATTGGCCTTTACTCCGTTAATCTGCCCGTTACTTCAACAGAACAGGGAACAGCGCCTCGGTGAACAGCCCCCGTCAAGTGGACAGTGGAAATAATATAAAGTTAATTATGCGAGGGTGTCCCAAAAGTAAACTTTGGAACACCCTCACCAGTAAAATAGGATGGTATTCGAAAGAAATTAAGGGGCTAAGCGGTCGGTTCTCGCTTAGCTCCTTGGTTTTTGGCGTCCACGGCAGCTTTTTTAAGTAGATTGTGGGCAAGGGAAAGCCACCCGACCTCCAGACTTACTTTTGGTAAGCCTCGAAGCTGGAACCTTTTAAAGCCCCGGTTGTTCTTTATATCGCCAAACACAGGCTCCGGCTCGATCATGCGCCTTACGGAGCTGCACACAGGCAACACGTTTAAATACCGATGCATAGTATTCTCTCCAAGGCGTCCATACCTCGATAAGCTCCAATGGTAAATGTACAAAGAAATTGTGGTTTCCCCGACGGATGACTGGGCTTTAACCGCTCTCACTCTTCCTAGTCTAAACTCAATATAGTTTCCCTCTTGTTTAGTTTTGTCAGTTCAACACTTGTCTTCCACAAGTCTTTTCTATTGTCCCGATTATAGGAAAGATCCGAAGATTTTATTTCCCGTGTACCATCAAAATATTTACCTGTCGTTTCATGAAGGTCAGGATTCAATACCAGCGATGCCAATGCTTCGCCTGATTTGTTAGCTGCATTTCCATTTGGACGAAACAAAGCAAAGGCGGGAAGAAGATGTTTCATAACAAATCTCATCAAAGGAGGAAAGGTTCGAGAGAACCCTGTACCCGCCATTTGCCCCGGATTAAAAGCATTTACTGTAATCTTCTTCTTCGTTTGCTGTTCTATTCTTTCTGCTAACTCGTAAGCACAGTATATATTACATAATTTTGAAGTCGAGTATCGACGTTGGCCAACGGTAAGCATACTTTCGTTAGAACTCATTTCCGTAGGGTAGGCCAGCAATCTGGCATTCTCATATACGGGGGCGGCTACGATTGTCTTCTGCGCCGGGTCATGAGTCCCGCTGCTGACAAAAACGATTCTGCCTGAATCGATCATTTTTTCGAGCAGCATGTTGACCAGCAGAAAATGTCCGAGATGATTAATCCCAAAAGTGCTTTCAAATCCATCTTGGGTATAGTGCGTTTTATCAACCATAATTAATCCTGCGTTGCAAACAAGAGCATATAAAGGCGGATAATTCAAACTTGAAAACATGCTTACAAAATTCCTAACGGATTCCAAGGATGCAAGGTCAAGCTCCAAGGAGGTTATGTTCTTATTGTTCGTTTCTTTCGTGAGCGATTGGACGGCTTCATTTGCTTTAGCTGCATTGCGGCAAGCCAGTATAACAAGATGATTGGAGTCGGCTTTGGCAATGTGTTTAGCGCATGCATAACCTAACCCTGAGTTTCCACCGGTTATAATAAACGTTCGTGGGCTCGAATTCATTTTTGTTAACATATCAGCACTCCTTTTTATAAAAATTGGTTCCATGCACCTCATACTTGACACCGTCAACCTAATCTCATCATATTCTTTCAGGTTGACGGTGTCAACCTGATATTGTAAAGTTAATCCTATACCTATATGCCGAAGAGGGAACTATGAAAAACAATAATGACACAAAACAAAGGCTGTTAAATGTCACTAGAAAAATGATTGATACCCGTGGTGTTGATTCCGTTAGTATGCGCGACCTTGGAAAGGAAATGAATCTATCCAGGAGTGCAGTTTATGTATATTTCAAAAATAAGGATGATTTACTTGCAGCCATTATCACAGAAAATTATGAAACGCTGACAAGTTGCATTCGGAGATTAATGGAGGAAATTAACGATCCACGAAAGCTTGTTTATGAAGCTTTGTACACCTTTTATGATTTTGGGATAAAGAATCAAGAACATTATCAATTGATGTTCCGTAAGCAATGGGGGAAGGACTATCCTACACTTCACATTGCAGCCGTTGAAACATTCGGAGCGATCTACAAATGTTTGGAGACAGCTCATGAACGAAATTACACCATCAGCAAATCACCGAAACAATTGACGGCAATGGCATCAGCATTTATTGCCGGACTTATTGATCTGAATTCCGCTGGACATCTGGAGCCTGAAAAAGGATTGGATGATCCAACCGGTTTGATTCATTCCTTTGTAGATTTGATTTTTGTTTAAGCCGGCGAATAGAAAAACCGCATGGGTCATTCAACTTTATTTTCCGCTTTACCACTATTTGTGGTACGGTTCCCCCCGATTAATCTTCACCGCGCGGTAAATCTGCTCGGTCAGGACGAGGCGCATAAGCTGGTGGGGCAGCGTCATGCGCCCGAACGACAGCCGCTGCTGCGCGCGGCTGAGCACGCTATCGGCGAGCCCGTGGCTGCCGCCGATCACAAACGCGACATGGCTCGTCCCGTACGTGCCGAGCCGGTCGAGTTCGGCGGCCAGTTCCTCCGAACTCCAGAGCTGGCCGCCGATGGCGAGCGCGATGACATGCGCGTCGCTCTTGATCTGCGCGAGGATCCGTTCCCCCTCGCGCTCCTTCACCTGAAGCACCTCCGCCTCGCTCATCGTCTCCGGCGCTTTCTCGTCGGCAACCTCGACGATTTGAAACTTCACATAGGGCGTAAGACGCTTCGCATACTCAGCGATCCCCTGCACCAAATACTTTTCCTTCAATTTGCCGACGGCAATGATTTGTATGTACATGTTCAATCCCCTTAGCTTCACAAGTGTATCAGCGGATCAAAGCCGCCCAATCCGAGAGCAAATTCTGTAGGCAGCCTGCCCGACTAACCGCGCTGATCCGCCGCCATTTTTCCCTCTGCCGATCAGAGTTCCCGCTTATGTTCGAAGCGCCCGCTTCTATTTTTTCTCGCCATCATCCATCCCGCAACCAGCGTCCAGACGAACACCGGACCAGCGGTCAGCGGAAGAAGAACCAGACTCCAATCCGGGAGCAGCAGCGCGGCCGGGATGCCAATCGCCCCCCAAATGCCCGCGGCGATGCCGATCCAAGACATCAACTGGCCCATAGGCGCACGATCCTTCAACCCTAGCCAAACCCCGCCGAGCAGGCAAATGCCCAGCCAGGCCAGCAGCATGGCCAAATCCCCCGCCATAATGCCGAAAGCAAACAACCCTACACCGATCGCATCCGCGCCGGAACCGGCAACACGGGCCCATTGCCCGGACAAGACCGGTGTCACGGTCATTTCCATAGCCAAGATGAGCATCCAGATCGTCAAACCCGATACAAACAAACCGGAAGCAAGCCCCGCGGCTGCCTTCTCCTGATACATCCCCGCGGCGGCCGACCATCCGCCCAGCCACAGCAGCACTGCCGTCAGCATCAGCGCATGATCCCACTGCCAGTACGTCCTCATCTTATCGACCATGGCCAGCGCCTCGTTACCGGCCCATGGATTCGTCGCGGGCGGGTGCATCAGCGTAGCCGCAAGCATAAGCAGCCCGCCGAAAAGGATACTCACCCCCGCCAACCTTTGCAGCGTGTTTTTCGGGTTCATTGACCTCACTCCTCCGGGAATCTTTTTACTTACTCGTTAGATTGCTCCGGAGTCTGCCTATTTAGGCGGCAAACCTGCCCAAAAGAAAAAGGCCGCTTTCCCCCATGGAGAAAACCGCCCCCGTTTCCTCATACCACCAAAAACCGCGCCTCTTGCTCACATTCCTGGCACTTCACCGGCGGCTCCCAGTCGATGAACTTCGTGTGCTCCAAATCAACCACGTCGGGCGCCTCCTCGAATTCGTCCACGAACATATCAATCGCCAGTTCCACATGATCCTTGCAAACGACATACATAAATTCCAGGCATCCTTTCTCTTCCAACCGCCTGCCCGGCGGATCTTCACGTAATTACAGGTTGTCCTTTATCCTTTCTACCATACTCCGCGAAAAAAAGGAACCGCTCAAGCCGCATGCAAAGGGCAATTCCTTGTTCCTGTTAACTTATTTTTCTCACCCGTACCTCGAGTATGGGATCAATATAGCATATCCGTTTTACTGTGAACTATTTTTTATCGTATTTGCAATTTCAACTAAATCAGAAATATCATACAAAGGAACAAAGGCCCCCTGCTCCACCTTGGTTGACGCTAAGGCGTAGGTTAAACCTTCATATCGCCAATATAGCCCGCTAAAATCCCGATTACTTTGAATCCAGGTTTGACTCCCGTTGCTTAATTTGGGACCTTTTTCTCCTTCGGGCTTTGAGTTGTCCTTTGAATTGGAAATGGATAATATTAGCTGCTCTCCAATATCAACATTTGCAAAAGTTAATCGAATGATATCAAAAGGCGCAGGAACAATCTCAGCCGCTCGATGGGTAACCCCAAAAGGTGGCGAGGGAAGTTGAACCTTAAAAGGTACTTCAAGCAGGATTTCTTCAAAAGATTTGGAATTTTCTGAGCCCGGATCCCACTGTACACCATCTTTTGCTATTGTTAATCCTGCATAATTTTTCGGTTTTTGATCGATATTCACATCCCCTGGAACAGGCGGGGCATCAGTTTGTTTTCCCATCATGCATCCGTTAATCAACAGGAAAACAGCAACTAGCCACAAATAAAATATTTTTTTCAAGCCTGCATCTCCCCTCTGTTCTTTTCCTAAAAGGAACGGTCACCTAAATAAAGAAGATTCCGGCTACACCCCTCGTCGCCTTGCTCTACGGCTTTCCTGATGTAACGGAATCTCTATCGTTCCTGCGGCCATAAGCCTTGGACAAGTCAATTATTTATCTTCAAGCCCCGCGTCGATCTCTTCGTCCGACGGCTTGTCGGTCAGCTTCATCATGACGCTCTGCAGCTTACCGTCCCGGTAATAGCTAACCTGCAAATCCTCGCCGATTTTCTTGTTTTCATAGAGATAACGGCGCAGCTCCATCGTCGAATTGATCGGCTGCTTGTCGAGCTGAATGATCACGTCGTTCAGTTTCAGCCCCGCCGCCAGCGCCGGACCGTGGGCCTCCAGCACAATGACGCCCTCCGTAACGTGGCTCGGCAGCTTCAAATCTTGGCGCTGTTCGTCGGTGATCGGCGAATACGGATTATCCAGATCGAGCGTATACACGCCTATATAGGGGCGAACGACTTTGCCGTGCAGCAGCAGATCGTCAACCGTCTTCATCACATCGTTCACCGGAATGGCAAAGCCCAGCCCTTCCACGCCGGTGTCGGCGATCTTCATCGTATTGATCCCGATCAGCCGCCCGTCCAGGTCCACCAGCGCTCCGCCGCTGTTGCCCTCATTGATCGCCGCGTCGGTCTGAATCACTTCCTGCTCCCAATCGTAAACCCCGTCCTGGTTCAGCGAGACCGGTATCATCCGGCTCGTATTGCTTACGATGCCGGACGTCAGCGTTCCCCTCAGCCCGAGCGGATTGCCGACCGCGATGACCGTCTCCCCGGCGCGAAGCTTGTTGGAATCGCCGACGTCGATCACCGAATGGATTCCTCTATCGCCGATTTCCAGCACCGCGATATCGTTAATCGAGTCCTGGCCGGTCACTTTGGCCTTATGCGAAACGCCGTCGCTCGTCACCACTTCCAGGTCCTCGGAACCGCTAATGACATGCGTATTGGTGATAATGTAGGCCTTGCCTTTCGCTTTCTTGAAAATCACGCCCGAACCGAGCGCCGCCCGCTCGGGATCCCCGTGCGACAGCTCGCTGTGATTCAGGATGCTGACTACCGCCGGAGCCGCCTTGGCCGCAGCCCAGCTGATCCGGTCGAACGGATTCGCGGAATTCGGGGCCGCCCCCGCCGAAGCGGTTTCCCTGGAGGTAGTAGAAGGAAGCCCCACAATAAAACTGAATAACAAAACGGCGACAACCGCGCTTAACACGGAAGAGATCAATGAGATTTGCAGCGTGGACAGCCCTTGCCCGCGCCGCACCTCCAGCCAACGACGTTTGCCGTCCTCGGGCATACGCAAGCGTCGCCGCCCCGGCACTTTCGTCGAATAAAAATCATCGTCAAACAATCCCATCGTCTTCTCCCCCTCCATACTCTGTCCCTGATCTCGGCCGCCATTTTCTTTAGAACGCTTCACGCAAAACAAAGGTCCCCTTCAACTTTATGCCTATAAGGCAAAGCCATATGTCAGGCGCTCATCAATTCTCCTGACGCCGCGCTGCGCTTACAGGTTGCCGCCACCATGGGGGTTTTGCGTTTTTTTCTTAAAAATAGGAATGTTTGACTGCGTTTCGGACTACACTATAGTAAAGCGATAGATTGATAGATTTATTTTACCATATTTTGATGGTACTGAAGCCTTTTTCTATCAGGTAATTTTCGGATTTTCGCCTTAATTTATAACTTTAAGGAGGTACCTATGAAATCCTATCATTCTTCGCCCATGAACGAAGTGAACGTTCTGGCCAAGCTGGCCGATATGAAGGAGGAGCATTACCATCAGCTGTTGACCCTCAGCGCGATGATCGAGCTGTTGATGGAGAAGGGGATCGTAACGCGCGAAGAAATCGAGAAAAAGGCGCTGGAAATCGACGGCTTTATGACTCCGCCGCCCTATCCTTCCGTTTAGCCGGGTCCCCGGCTCGGCCCCTGTTCTTCCGCTTTCGGCGGATGCTTTGGAAGCTGGCCTTTGCGCTTTAGAAGCGGCTTCTGCACTTTAGAAGCGGCTTCTGCGCTTTAGAAACAGGCCTCTGCAATGCAGACGGTCTGTTTGGACTGTCCGCCGCAACTCTGCCAATGCCTGCCTATAACTAACGTGTAATATAACCTGACACAAACAATATCTCCAGCGTGGATTTTTCATATTTTCAACCGGTGCAGGCCGGATTCCCCTCAAAAGCGCAAGACTCCCGTCAGCTATCCTTACAGAAAGCGATTCCAAAATAAAATTTAGGGTTGATTATTTTCCGCCGATCGCCTATGATATGGATAATCATCGAAGAAAAATTAAAGCCCTTTAATTTTATTAGCAAACAACCCTCGGTTATTCCTCTTTTTATAATATATTTTTTAACAAAAGTTAAAGCGATTTAACTTTATTCGAGAAAGGCTGGTGGTTCCGTGATTCATCGTGAAAGCCAGAGGCAAACGTTCTACATGTATTTGTTCATCTCTCCCTGGCTTGTCGGCTTCGTGGTTTTTGCCCTGTATCCTATCCTGGCATCGCTGTACTACAGCTTCACCGACTACGACATTATCCACCCGCCCGAATTCGTCGGTCTCGCCAACTACATCGAGATGTTCCACAACGATCTGTTCTGGCAGTCCGTGGCGGTCACGCTCCGCTACACCTTCATCAGCGTGCCGGTCCAACTGCTGCTGGCGCTCGGATTTGCGCTGCTGCTGCATCAGAAGCTGCCGCTGCGGGGGTTCTTCCGGACGGCGATGTATTTTCCGAGCATGGTCTCCGGGGTGGCGATGTCGCTGCTTTGGTACTGGATTTTCAATCCGCAGATCGGCCTGTTCAATTACATGCTGTCCTGGTTCGGCATTCCCGGCCCGGCCTGGCTGATGGACCCGGGCACCGCGCTGTACGCGCTCATCATCATGACGCTGTGGACGTCCGGCTCGGGAATGATCCTGTTCCTGGCGGGCCTGCAGGGCGTGCCGTCCAGCCTGGTCGAAGCCGCCAAGCTCGACGGAGCGGGACGTTTGCGCATCTTCGCGAACGTTACGCTGCCGATGATCTCCCCCGTGCTGCTGTTCCAGCTCATCATGGGGATCATCGATTCGTTCCAGGTGTTCACGCAGGCGTTCGTGATGACGCAGGGCGGCCCCAATTATTCCACCTGGTTTTACGTCTACAACCTGTACACCAGCGCCTTCAAGGAATACCGGGCCGGATATTCGTCGGCGCTCGCCTGGGTGCTGCTGATCGCCGTCATGGCCTGCACCGCCCTCATCATGAAGCTTTCCAACCGTTACGTTCATTACGAAGGAGGGAGACGATAGATGAGCTCTTTTCCGGCTCCCACCCCCCGCTCCGCAACTTCCACGGTCAGACCCCGCCAAAAACCGGACGCGGTGAAAATCGCCAGTCTTATTCTTTTGCTCGCGGCGACGTTCCTGATGCTGCTGCCCTTGTTCTTTATGGTTTCGACCTCGCTGAAATCGCAGCGCGAGATGTTGAAATTTCCGCCGACTTTTCTGCCGGAAAGCTGGAGCTTTGGCAATTACGCCGAAATCTTCGACACCCTGCAGTTCGCCACCTTGTACAAAAACAGCCTGACCATCGGCATCCTCACCGTCTTCGGCACGCTGCTGTCCTCGGCGCTCGTCGCCTACGGGTTCGCCAGATACCGGGGCCGCGGCAACGGGTTTTGGTTCATGCTGCTGCTCAGCACGATGATGCTGCCCTATCCGGCGATCATGGTTCCGCAGTTCGTGCTGTTTTCCAAGCTGCAATGGATCGATACGTTCCTGCCGCTGATCGTTCCGGCGTTTTTCGGGTCGGCGTACAACATCTTTTTGCTGCGGCAGTTTTTCGCCACCCTGCCCGAAGAGCTGTTCGACGCCGGACGCATGGACGGCTGCAGCGAGCTCGCCATGTGGTACAAAATCGCCCTCCCGCTGTCCGGGCCAGCCCTGGCGACCGTGGCGATCTTTGCTTTCATTTACAGTTGGAACGACCTGCTGACCCCTGTGCTCTACTTAAGCTCGTCCGATCTGTTTACGCTTCCGGTCGGGATGGCCTCCCTCACCTCGTCGCGGTTCCGCATCCCGCCGTGGCATCTGCTGATGGTGGCGTCCGTGCTTGCGATGGTTCCGATCGTCACGCTGTTCGCCGTCGCCCAGAAGCAATTCGTCGAAGGCATCGTACTCACCGGCATCAAGTCGTAACGGCCGCGGGAGCGTGCGGCAGCGAATTACCTGAAACCAAGGAGGAATTGAGTTTTATGAAAAAGAAGCGCGCAGCAACCAAACCAAGCTTTATCGCCTTATTGGGAGCGATCCTGCTTCTGGCGGCCATCCTGTCGGCCTGCAGCGGGGGCAAATCGGCGGGCGACCTCGGCGCAGGCCCGGGGCCGGGCGGTTCCGGCGGGGACGCTGGGAGCGGCCCCGGCAACTCCGGCGGCACCGGGCAGGTGACCATCACGCACTACACGATCGATTCGCCCGACCGGACGTTTATCGAGCAGCTGATCCCGGAATTCGAGAAAACCCACCCGAATATTAAAGTCAAAGTGGAAAAAGCGCCCTACGAGCAGTTCGACAGCAAGCTGCAGACGCTGATCGCCGGCGGCAACTCGCCCGATGTCACGAGCCATTACGGCTACGGCGGTTTCGCCGAATACTACAACAAAAACATGCTGCTCGACCTGACCGATCTGATGCAGGAAGACGGCTTTAACGCCGCCGACTACAGCATTCCCGAGCATTTGATGGAGATTTACAAGGTCGAGGGCCGCACCTACGGCATTCCGGTAAACATCTACGTTACGCTGATGCTCTACAACAAGGATATGTTCGACGCCGCGGGCATCCCTTATCCGCCCAGCGATTTCGAGGACAAGAGCTGGACGTTCGACAAAATGGTCGAGGACGCCAAGAAGCTGACGGTCATCTCCGACGACATCGCCAAAACGCAGTACGGCGTCGATTTCACCTGGGCCGAACGCGACATGCGCCCGCTTTACTTCGGCACGGAGCCTTACTCCGCGGACACCTGGACCAACGGCGGCGTCCCGTCGGAAACGTATTTCGATTCGCCGGAGGTGATCGCGGCCTACAATAAACTGTTTGGGCTGATTTTCAAGGACAAAGTGTCCCCCACGTCCGAATGGAGCAAAAGCGTGGCCGGCCAAAACGGCGATCCGTTCGTCGCCGGGAAGATCGGGATGTCCGTCGGCGGCTCCTGGAACCTGGCCGGGGCCAACGATTTTCCGTTCAAGACGGGCGTAGCCGCAGTGCCTTGGGGCGGCAACGAGAAGGTGCGCAGCACGCTGTTTGTCGATCCGCTGCTGATTCTGAAAGACTCCAAGCACCCGAAGGAAGCGTTCGAGTGGATCAAATACCTGCTGACGGACGAAGTGCAGGAACGGTCGATCGAACTGAGCGGCGGCAACCCGCCGGTCAATGCGAAAGCGGCCGAAACGTACTACAAGTTTTTTGAAGGCGTCAATCCGGAAGATGTGAAGAAAGTTTACGAAGGCGCCACGAAATACGGGTTCGAATCCTACAATCACCTGGTCACCCATTACTCGCAAATCAACGACATGTTCATCAATGAGATGCAGCCGATCGAAACCGGCCATAAAACGGTAGAGGAAGTGATGCCCGCGATTCAGAAAAAAATCACCGAAATTCTTAAGCGATAGTCTGATGTTTTAGCGGACGATACGCCGGGCCTGTTATACTAAAGCTAACAAAAAGGTTTCAAGGAACGGAAAATCTGCCGCAAGGAGAAATCGAAATGAAGGTTAGTATTTTTGACGTTGCCAAAAAATCGGGGCTTTCGGTCGTTACCGTATCCCGTGTGCTGAACGGGGCGGAAACCGTACGGGAGAAAAACCGGCAAAAGGTGCTCGAAGCCATGAAGGAGCTGGATTACCGCCCCAATGCGGCCGCCCGCAGCCTCGCCAGCGGCAAAACCGGCATCATCGGCGTAATCCTTACAACGCTGCACGACTCTTTTTTCGATGCGGTGGTCAAAGAGCTTAATGAGGTGCTGGCGCTGCACGGCTACTATTTGGCCGTTTCGGTTTCGGCCGGGATCAGCGAAGGCGGCGATCATTACCTGATTCAGGAGGACCGGGTCGACGGCCTGCTCCTCCTCTCGCCGATGGATGAAGACAATTATATTCTGGAGCTCAAGCGGCGCGGCATTCCGTATGTGCTGATCGATCACCAGAAGCCGGAGAACGACGCCTTCTCCGTGACGGTCGACAATTGGAAAGGCGGGTATGCGGCGGCCCGGCATCTGCTGGAGCTGGGACATACCTCCATCGCCCATCTGTGCGGCCAGGAGGTGTTCCGCAGCACGCGGGAGCGGCGCGGCGGTTTTATGCAGGCGCTGGAGGAGCAAGGGCTTAAGCCGTTTGAGATCGTGTACGGCGATTTCGATATCGCCTTCGGCTACGAGACATGCAAGCGCTGGCTGCGCGAAGGCAAGCTGCCCGGCGCCGTGTTTGCCGGCGACGACAACATCGCCCTCGGCGTCGTGAACGCCCTGATGGAAGCCGGCGTGGAGGTGCCCGGGAGGGTAGCGGTCGTCGGTTACGACGATCACTTCATCGCTTCCCGGCTCCGGCCTCACATGACCACCGTCCGCCAGCCCGCCGACAAAATCGCGCTGGCCGCCGCGGACATGCTGCTGAAGCGCATCGACGGCAAAATGAAGCGCGGCGCCAGCCTGCGGATCGATCCGGAGCTGATCGTCCGGGAGACGACCGCGAACAAGGAGTGACTTACGATTGGGATATTATTTGGGGATCGACGGGGGAGGCACCAAAACCTACGCTCTGTTGACCGATGAGCACGGGAATGTGCTTGGCAAAGGCCGGAGCGGAAACGGCAATCACCAGCTTGGCGCCGAGCGGGCGGAGCGCAGCATCCGGGAAGCAGCGCGGATGGCCTTGGACGAAGCCGGGCTGCGCATCGAGGAGCTGCGTCACGCCTATCTGGGCCTGGCCGGGGCTGACCGCGAAGCCGATTACCGTGTCCTCCACCCGCTTGTGCGCGGGATGGGGTTCACGAAATACACGATCGACTGCGACACGATGATCGGGCTGCGGGCGGGAACGAATCGCCCTTACGGCGTCGCCTTGATCTGCGGCACCGGCACCAACGCGGCTGGCCGCAATCCGCAAGGCGCGTTTTACCAATGCGGCGGCTTCGATTATATGTACGGCGATTTCGGCGGCGGCGGCGCGCTGAACATCGAGGTGTTCCGCTCCGTCATCCGCGCCTGGGACGGCCGGGAGCAGCCGACGCGGCTGACCGGGCTGCTGCTGGGGATGCTCGGGTACGCGAACGTGGAAGACATGTTCCACGACTTCCTCGATCACGGCAAAGCCGTGCCGGTCGACGCGGCCCGGCTGCTGTTTCCCGCCGCCGCGGAGGACGATGCGGTGGCGCTGGAGATTTTGCGCCGCCAGGGCGACGAGCTGGGCAAGTCGGCGGCGGCGGTAATCCGCAGGCTGGGGTTGGAGCGCGACGTCTTCGACGTCGTGCTGGCCGGCAGCCTGCTCACGCGCGGGGACCGCGGCTGGATCCGCGGTCCGATCGAGCGGGCCGTGCGGGCGGCAGCGCCGCACGCCGCGGTTGTGACGCTCGCCACGGAGCCCGTCGTCGGGGCGGTATGGCTCGCGATGGAGGCCGACGGCCTCGCCGTCGCCGGCGACGTGTACGCCCAAATGTCGCGGTACGGCGAATTTGATGAAATCAAACTTTATTCCAACAATCATTAGCGGACGGCTCCAGCCCCTGGAAATTACGCAGGTTTGGCTTGCTTGGTTTGGACTTGGTTTGGCTCTACTTGGTTTGGCGCGACTTAGCTCGACTTGGTTTGGCGCGACTTAGCTCGACTTGGTTTGGCCCGACTTGGCTCGGCTTGGTTTGGCCCGACTTGGCTCGGCTTGGTTTGGCATAACGGCAAAAAATGCCCCTATTTCGGCGGCAAGCCCCCTTTGGAGTGGAATAGCAACATTTTATGCCTCTATTTTCTCGAGTCGCAGGGAAATGGCTGCTTTTCACACCGTTGGTTGGAAAATAGGCACAAAAAAATCCGCTAATGACCGCCCAACTGCTCAAGTTTGGAAAATAAGGGCCTAAAGTGCCGCTATTATTATGGCTCAACTTAAATAACAGTGCTTTACGGTCGGCTGGCCATGGAGACAGGGACTTCATCTTGTGCTGGCTGATTATGCTGGCTGAGGGGACAGGAGCGCCCTTAACGGACCGGAAGCGCCTTATTTGCCACTGGCGTTGCATAAACTCAAGCTCATGCACAAGACAACTTGTTGCCTTGATACATTTCAGTTTTCCCGCACAAAGGCTTAGGTGTTCAAATTAAAATTGAGCTTGCAGTAGATCTAACGATTGTAGCAGTGGCTATTTTCCGAAAAAAAACCCTTTCAAGCTTCTAACGGTTGTGAACGCCGTTAATTACCTTAATCTAGACAAAAATAGCCGGGGTTCAGTGAAATAAGCGCTATGGCAACCGTTACAATTTGAAATCAACGTTTTTTGACCGCATAGCGGTTATGGCAACCGTTAGAATAGTTGGGGTTAGAGGTGTGCCTTGTGTAACTTGTGTATCTTGTCAGAATTAATGCAACGCTAGTGTTTATTTGCCCGATAACGACCAAATCATGCCCGAATGTGCCTAAATATTCCCTAATATCCCTGTAAAGGCCAAATAAGGTCGATAGGGTCTGCTTTTTATTAAATTGAACTTATAATATCGACAGGAGTGATGGATCTTGGCAACGGAGCAAGGCTTGAAAATCGCCGTCATCGGCGGCGGCTCTTCGTATACGCCGGAGCTCGTCGAAGGCTTCATCCTGCATTACGGGGGGCTGCCGGTACGCGAGCTGTGGCTCGTCGACATCGAGCCCGGCCTGCGCAAGCTGAACATTGTCGGCAATCTGGCCCAACGAATGGTCGAGAAGTCGGGACTGCCGATCGAAGTACACCTGACGACCGACCGCCGGGCGGCGATCGAAGGCGCCGATTTCGTCAGCACGCAGATGCGCGTCGGCATGCTGGACGCCCGGGCGCGCGATGAATCGATTCCGCCGAAATACGGCGTGATCGGCCAGGAGACGACCGGTCCCGGCGGCATGATGAAGGCGCTGCGCACGATTCCGGTGCTGCTGGACGTGTGCCGGGATATCGAGGAGCTGGCGCCGGACGCGTGGCTGCTCAACTTCACCAACCCGGCAGGCATGGTGACCGAAGCGATTCACAAGTATTCCAAGGTGAAGAGTATCGGTCTCTGCAATGCCCCGATCGGCCTGATCAAGCAGGTATCGGCCAAATACGGCGTAGCTGCGGACCGGGTGTATGCCGAATTCGTCGGCTTGAACCACCTGCATTGGGTGTCGCGGATCGATGTGAACGGCGAAGACAAGCTGGATGACATGCTGGCCGACACGGGCGGCTACAGCGCGCAAAACGTGCCGCCCCGGGAATGGAATCCGGAATTTCTGCAATCCCTGCGCGCCCTGCCCTCTTATTATTTGAAATATTTTTACATGACCGACGCGATGCTGGAGGAGCAGCTGGAATCCCTGAAACAAGGGCAAAACCGCGCCGAGGTTGTGAAGCGCGTTGAAGAAGAGCTGTTCGAGCTCTACAACGATCCCGATCTGAAGGAGAAGCCGAAGCAGCTTGAGCAGCGGGGCGGCGCGTTCTACTCGGAGGCGGCGGTCAATCTGATGCGCTCGCTCTACAATGGCACAAACGATATCCAAACGCTCAACGTGGCCAATCGCGGCATCCTGGACTTTCTGCCGGACGACGCCTGCATCGAGGTCAACTGCGTCGTGACCCGAAACGGCCCGCTCCCGCTCCCGCTGACCAAAATCCCGCCGATGGCCAAAGGGCTGATCCACGCGGTCAAAACCTACGAGCAGCTGGCCATCGACGCCGCCGTCACCGGCGACCGCAGCCTAGCCCTCCAGGCGTTGGCCCATCACCCGCTGGTGCCGTCCGTCGAGGCGGCCATCCGCATGCTGGATGAAATGCTGGAGGCGAACAAGGAGTTCCTGCCGAGCTTTTTCCCGAAGGAAGCGGCCGCAGCGAAAGACGTTAACTAAACTAATCCGCTATTTAAAAGACATCAATAAAGATGTATTAGAAGGCAAATATACTACTAACAAGAATTTGTCTTGCTACCTATGAACGAGTTATTAATCTTGCCGCTAAGAATGGAAATGGAATAATAATAATGCAGAATAAAAACTGGCAAAACCCTGATTTGCCAATTATCACTGTAGTACCGCAAGGTGAGTGAATAATAACATGAAGATGAGTCTGGCTTCCCTGTTTTTGGGGAGTCAGACTCAAAACTATGTTTATTGGGAGTGCTTCCAATGTATCGGCTTCAATTAAAATTAATAATTATCTATTTTATTGCTTCTCTAATAATAGGTCTCTCTGTCCTATATGATTATCATCAATTTGGCGCTATAACCAGATCGGATTTATCTTATATATTTCTCACACCTGGACTTATCACTGGGCTCTCCTTACATTACATCTACAGTAAAAGTAAAAATGGAATGCATAACTTTTTATTTTCAATATCCCATTTTTGCTTTTACTTAATCCCCTTTTTAATTATTTTTATGATTTCCGGTATGAGTCCGCTCGAAATAACGAACTACTTTTTAATCTCTCTATTCTATTTCGTGATTTCTTTTCAGTTCTTTTTTGTCTATAACGTAAAGAAGTATTTGTTTATAAGAGTAACAATGACCATCATCTTTATAGTTATCTTTATAGTTATCTTTTTAGCCCCATTATTCCATGTTTTAACTTACTTACAGGCTGTAACCATTTCGCCAATCATTGCTTTTCTTTATTCCTTGATACTCGTATTAATATTTAACTCAAGCAAAAAATACAATTAATCTTATCAGCCCCACTCCTGCGAAAAACATAAGGACAATAAATGGCGTTATTCCGACGATATCCGTCCATTTGAGAAAAATAGAGGAAATTAATGGCTCAACACCGAGATCAGTGTGCTTGACAAAATAAATTATGACTTTGGCTCTGGGGTGGCTGTCTATAGTGTTCGTGTCTTGGTATCCCTGCATACTGCTTTGCACGATTATCCCTTTTGTTCCGGGGGTTGAGGGTGGGGGTTGATCACGGTACTTTCGTTTTTCCCGGTGTCTTGCCCCGTTCCTCCCGTCAGGTCTGCTTCACTTCTCCTAGACCTCCTTCTCACAAACTTGTCTAACGATCTCGAGCATGTCTGCTGCTCCCAAACCTATTTTCTTCTCCTGAATTTATCTTTTTCTCTGCTTCCGGATCAAACGGGATAATCATGCAAAGCGTCCGGACAGTGGATATTGACCTGCCGGTATTTCTTGCCACGATCGGTTACCGGCTTAACTATCAAGCGCTGCCTTCTAGGTTGGGATCCTGCTTCGGGGTGCTTTTTGCATGGCTCAGTTAAATAAGGGAGCTCCTTCCCACGTGATCCCCCGCCCTATCCCCCCAACATCCCCTGCTCCCTTCGATACCCCTGCGGCGAGACGCCTTTCGCCTTTTTGAACACGCGGCCGAAATGCGTTCCGCTTTGGTAGCCGATGCGGTAGGCGATTTCCGTCACCGGCAGCTCCGTCTCCCGCAGCAGCCGGCAGGCCTGCTCGATTCGGACGCGGTTGATGTAAGCGACCAGCGTCATTCCTGTCACCCGGGGAAAAATGTGGCTGAGGTAATACGCGCTGAGGTGGAATCGGCCGGCAAGCCCGCTTAGGCTGAGGTTTTCTTCGTAATGGGCGGTGATGTACTTGGCCACCTCGGTGACTTCCCGGTAAGGCCGCTTCCCCGCCTCCGCTTCCCCATGATCAACTGGGCGGTTCTCCGCCAAGCGTACCAGGGTTAGCAGCAGTTGTGACAAAAGAAGCCGGCAATAATCCTCGTACCCGGTCCCCCTCCCGCTCTGCTCGGCAAGCATCCGGGCGAGCAGAGGCTGCACAAAGTTTTGCTCATCCGCGCTTAACCGCATCACCGGAAAGTCATTGAACAAACGCTCAAAGTCCTCTTTCCTGCCCGGCAGATGACCGGCGAACGCCTCCGTGCGAAAATTGATCAGAATCCGCTCATGGGGCTGCGACAGCTTGCCGGAAGGCGATGTTTTGTGCAGCACATCCAGCGGGATCAGCACCACGTCGCCGCCGCGGATATGATATGTTTGATTTTTGATAAAATAGCAGCGCTCCCCGGACACCAAATAGTAGATTTCCCAGGCATCGTGAAAATGCTCCCCATCCATGGTAAACCGGCCCGGCTGCTTGGCCGCCTCGATCGTGAAATGCCGCGCGATGGGCGCGAGCTGCCCTTCCATATTCATCCCGGTTCCCCCCTGCCGCAGATGGATTTACTTCCCTGGTCCATTTCAGCAAAAAATGTAGAATCCGCCGATCAATTCAGCAATAATCGTGCTGTAATCGCTCTCATTTTGCTCTATCGTAATTGTAACACGACACGAAGGAGTGAATAAATCGATGGATTTGAAAATCGCTTATATCGGGGGCGGCTCGCGCGGCTGGGCTTGGGGGTTGATGAGCGACCTGGCTTTAGAGCCGGCGCTTTCGGGGGCCGTCGCTTTGTACGATATCAACTTGGCTGCCGCCAAAGCCAACGAGCAAATCGGCAACCGGCTGCAGGAGCATCCCGAGGCCGTCGGCCGCTGGCGTTACCAAGCGGTGAAGACGCTGCCGGAGGCGCTGAAAGGAGCCGATTTCGTCATCATCTCGATTTTGCCCGGCACGTTCGCCGAGATGCAATCGGACGTTCATGCGCCTGAAGCATATGGCGTGTATCAGTCCGTCGGCGACACCGTCGGTCCGGGCGGCGCCATCCGCGCGCTGCGCAGCGTCCCGATGTACGCCGAGATCGCCGCCGCCATCCGCGACCACGCGCCGCGCGCCTGGGTCATCAACTACACCAACCCGATGAGCGTGCTGACCCGTACGCTGTACGAAGTGTTCCCGGGCATCAAAGCGTTCGGCTGCTGTCATGAGGTGTTCGGCACGCAGTCGCTGCTCGCCGAAATGCTCAAGGATATGCAAGGGATCACCGATGTCCGGCGCCAGGACATTCAGGTGAACGTGCTCGGCATCAACCACTTCACCTGGCTCGACCGCGCTTTTTACCGGGGCGCCGACCTGTTCCCGCTTTATCGTGAATTTGCTGTAAAATACGCCGAGGAAGGGTTCAGCGGCCACGCCGATAAAGACCACTGGATCAACAACAGCTTCGCCTCCGCCAACCGGATCCATTTCGATCTGTTCCTGCGGTTTGGCCTGATCGCCGCCGCCGGGGACCGCCATCTCGCCGAATTCCTGCCAAACACCTGGTACTTGCGCGATCCCGAACACGTCAAAAGCTGGAAGTTCGGGCTAACCCCCGTCTCCTGGCGGATCGACAACCAGAAAAAGCTGATGGACCGCAGCCGTCGCCTCCTCTCCGGCGAAGAAACGTTTACGCTGAAAAACAGCGGCGAAGAGGGCATCGCCATGCTGCGCAGTTTGACCGGGGCCGGCGGCCCGATGGTCACCAACGTCAATCTGCCCAATCGCGGCCAGGTGGCCTCGCTGCCGATCGGCGCCGTCGTCGAGACTAACGCCGTGTTCAGCGCGGACAGCGTGCAGCCGGTATTGGCCGGCAGCCTGCCGGACGATATCAACAACCTGGTCATCCGCCACGTTTACAACCAGGAAGCGCTGGTCAAAGCCTCGCTGAACCAAGACCGTGAGCTGGCGCTGCGGGCGTTTATGAACGATCCCCTGCTCTCCGCCCTGACGCCGGCGCAAGCGGAGGAGCTTTTCGTGACCATGCTGAACAACACCAAGGCTTATTTGCCGGATTGGCTGTTGGAAACGTACATGAAGGCTTGATGATCGCTCATAAATCGTAAAATAGGGGTGCCCGTGGCTCCCGAGTTATGGAGAACAATAACCAATGGGTGCCTCAATCAACGTATATATTAGGCTTTGTCGCCATGAAGCCGGGGACAAAGCCCTAAGGTATATCACCGCAGTGTACAGGACTATTTTTCGGTCGGGGGCCTTGTTTGCCAGGTATGGCGGTGAGGAATTTGTAATCGGCCTGCCAGCAGCTTCCATCCGGGAAGCCGGGGAAGTCGCGGAACAGCTCCGAACTGCTTTGGAGGAAAAACCGTTCGATACTGCAGGCGAGCTAGTCCCGATAACCGCAAGCTTCGGCGCCGCCCAATATGCAGGGGCTCACGATACGCTCGAGTCGCTGCTCCGGGATGCCGACACCGCCCTTTACGAATCTAAACGAAACGGCCGGAATGCGGTCAGCCTGCATCCTGTGGCCATGTCATAACGGATAACCTTGCATCAAAGCTTGAATTCCGTTCCTAAGTTACTGCTTTCTGCGTCCTGAGCCCATTGGTTTATACATCGGCTCTTTTCTTTGTGGAAACCATAATGCTGAACCTGTAGTACTGATTAATGAGCTCGTCCAACCGCACGGATTGTTTCAGGACCAGAGCGTGACCAAGCCCGTAGATCATCTCTAATTGGACAAGCCTCTTTCGGGCTAATTCAATCCTTATTTTTAATTTTTCGGGGCTTTCCATCAACGATTTTCCTCCTACCGCCATCATTCTAATGTATGATGTTAAACCCAGGGTGTGGCTATTTTGTCAGCAGTGGAACTTTCTTACAGAGGGAGGAGGGAGTGAGAGAGCATCGATCCGGAATTTTTTAGCAATCCACGAAATGCAAAAGCCGATTTTTAAAGAAGGTGGAATGCACTTTTGCAGTTGAATAAGCCAAGTTGGAGTTCTTTTTGCGATTACAATTGGTTCAGCTTCCATAGGATTAAAAAAAGCGTCCCCTGGATCAATAATCCAGGAACGCTTTTTAGGTTATGTAATTACATTCCGTGCCCGTGACCATTTATAGTCAATACAGGAGTTGGCTGTTTTTCAATAGAAATTAGATTTGAACCTGGAAGAATTGTAACCGCCACCAAGCTACATAAAGCTACCCATAAAGCCAATTTTCTTCTCATTAAGTTTTTGCACCTCGCCGATTAAATTTTTATACCTTTGGTTCGCTGCTTCATTTGCAAAATTCCGGTGTTGTTCAAAGAAGCCGATACATTTAAGAATACCGTAACCGCTGCGAATTTCAATAGCGAATGCAAAACAATCGAGAACATACGCCAACCCTTGTTGAAAATCGCCTTTCTTTAAATAGTACTCGCCTAAACCTGCTAATAGATTTAGATAGCAATCGTCTGTAACTTGCTCCATGATCTTTCCAAGACGATTATGTTGTTCGCTATACTTTAAATGAGACCCATATTGTTCAAGCACGAAATCAATATTCATGTCGAACTTGTTTGCCGCAGTTACGATCTCACTTAAGGCAACGAATACTTCGTTTTCTCTTGTGGAAATATACTCTAAATATTCAGGAAGAATTTCTACTTTGCCGGACATTAATTGATACAGGTAACGATTCCCCTCAGCACATTCCTGAAACTGGTGAATCACGACCAGTTCGTCTTCATTTGGTTCCTTCACCCAACTACAATCCGTATACAAGGAGACATAATATAAGGCATTCTCATATTCTTTTAAATGAAAATATGTATCTCCTAATTCCAAATAAGAGTACATGATATAAAAAATAATCGGTTTTTTCGTTTCCTTCGGCTTTTTGTTGCCGTTTAACTCATAGTGAATAGTTGCCATTACCTTTAGTTTTTCGGCCAATTCTTTAACCTTATCCCGCCGATTGACCGTGGCAAACACATTGATCAAATCTTTAATTGCATCCAGTTGATAAGGTTCGTCGAGCCGATCCACAAAATGTTCAAATTGCAAAGCCAGCAACAAATTTCGATTCTGATCCTTGGACAACCCCAACGTAAACAACCGGTATTGGCAAAGCGCCAGCCGCTCGGAATGCTGCTTCTGCTCACTTTCCGCGATTGATTCATAAAGTATGGCAGCCGCTTTCCATTTGTTCTCGTGAAAAAACTGCTCGGCCAAGTTAAACAACAACGGTATGTAAGCAAGGTTATCCATCATTAACCGAACCGATTGCTCAATACAGTCGAGCTTATTCAGCTCGGCGCACCGCTGCAGAAATGGTCCCAACCTGCGCCAGTCCGGCGCGGCCTGAAAAAAGCATTCATCAATATACAACTCATAAAAATGTCCTTCGGGCAGTCCCATCCCTGCCGTAATCCGGTCAAGCTGCTGCATGGCAATGGGCCGATGCCCATTGATAATGCCGCTTAACGTTCCGGAATTGATCTGCGTAAGTTCGGAGAATTGATTGAGCGTGATACTCTTGTTTTTTAAATAAGCCTCCAACTGGGAGCGAATCGTCGTTGCCGCTTTCAAGCGAACACCTCCTTTTACACAATAATGGAATAAACAACCATATATGACTAATAGTATAGACTAATATAACATCGGTCAATAAGGAAAAGGAAAAAAATGTTACAAAATTAACTTTTTCTAAAAAAAGAAAACCTCGACGGTGCGGAACCGATCAAGGTAATCTAACTTTTATACGCTGATTTCCGTAAAATTCATTTTCTCATATAACCGTTTGTACTCCCGGTTCACTTCGTCAGAGGCATAACTTCGATATTGTCCAAACAATTCCACACTTTTTAGCATTCCGTGTCCACTACGGGTATCAACAGCGTACGCCAAACTATCTAAAACAAACCTAAATCCCCGCCCTAAGTCACTTTTCCTTAAATAATACTCTCCCAAACCAATTAATAAATTCAAGTACTTATCATTAGTATTTTGCTCACAAATCTTCCCGAGGCGGTAGCGCTGTTCCTGGTAAGTTAAATAAGACTTGTACTTCTCAAGTATAAAATCGATATTAAAACCATACCGGTTAGCCGCAATAACAATTTCGCATAGAGCGGTAAAAACTTCGTTTTCCCGGGTAGATATATACTTCTCGTAATCCGGCAGAACCTCAACTTTCCCCGACATTAATTGATACAAGTAACGGTTACCCTCGGCCCATTCCTGAAACTGACGAATCACGACCATTTCTTCTTCGCTAGGATTTTTTACCCAATCGCAGTCCATATACAGGGGAACATATTGCAGCGCATTTTCATAGTCTTCTAAATTGAAAAGTGCGTCACCTAATTCTAAATAGGCATATAAAACATAAAAAATAATCTGTTTTTTGGTTTCCGTCGGCTTTTTACCACCATTCATCTCATAATAAATAGTTGCCCTTACTTTTAATTTTTCCGCCAGTTCTTTGACCTTATTCCATCTGCGCAATGAAAGAAACACATTGAGTAAATCATTTAACCCATCCAACTGATAAGGTTCATCCAGCCGATCCACATAAGGTTCAAATTGGGCGGCCAGCAATAAGTTCTTGTTTTGGTCCTTGGACAAACCCAGTGTAAATAAACGATACCGGCAGAGCGCCAGCCGCTCGGAGTGCTGCATCCGTTCACCCTCCGCGACCGCTTCGTATAATAGTACGGCCGCCTCCCGCTTGCCTTCATGAAAAAACTGTTCGGCCAAGTCAAAAAGCAATGGTATATAGGAGAGGTTGTCCATCAATAACCGAACCATTCGCTCAATACATTCCAGCTTGTTCAGCTCGGCGCACCGCTTTAAAAAGGGGCCCAGCCTGCGCCAATCCGGCGCAGCATGAAAAAAGCATTCCTCAATATACGCCTCATAGAAAAAACCTTCGGGCAATCCCATCCCCGCCGTGATCCGGTCCAACTGCTGCATGGCAATGGGCCGATGGCCGTTGATAATCCCGCTTAACGTTCCGGAGTTAATCTGCGTTTTTCCGGAAAACTGATTCAGCGTCATCCGGTTGCTTTTCAAATATTCCTCCAATTGCGTGCGAATCGCAGCCACAGATTTCAAGCGAGCCCCTCCTTCCTCAATAAACCGAGACAATCGATATACTAATTTTATAATACGGTTAGCTGCATTATGGAGCAATAAGGAAGAAATGTGCATGATTGGGTTGCTATTAATCCCTGGCTAACTGAGAAGCCTAACAAAAAAAAATCTCAAAAGCATTAGAGCCAATCAAAGACGAAAAATCTTAGGAATCATTGAGCAGTCGTCTTTAAACGCGGAATTGTTTCAGTAAACATAACATTGCTTCTCCATGCTGATCGATGATATAGTTTACATATAAAAAACGAACGAAAAGTGAAGCACACTTGCCAGCGCCCAAGGGGCGTTGTAGCGGGTGTGCTTTTTTTGTTGAAAATTGCCGCATTATGGGAGAGGAAGGGATTATTTATGAGTGCTTATGAACTGGCGGTAAAAGAAGAGAAAGCGAAATGGCCGGAAGGCAGGCCATTCACTCCGCATGACGAAGCGTTCAAGAAACTGCTGCAGACCTTTTTTGCGGAGTTCATTGAATTGTTCTTTCCTGAGCTGGACAAGCTGCTCGATCATCGGCATACTCGCTTTTTGATGCAGGAACTACTTGTGGATATCGTTGGCGAGGAGAAGCGGACGCTGGATCTGCTGCTGGAGACGAGATATTTGGAGTTGGATGCGTACATACTGATTCACATCGAACCGCAATCCTACCGGGAAAACGACTTTCATGAGCGGATGTTCATCTACTTCAGCCGTTTGTTTGAGCGGCATCGGAAGGAGTATAAACTCATTATTCCCATTGCCGTCTTTACGGCGGACGAGGTCAGGGAAGAGAAAAATACGCTGGAGATGAGCACTCCTCAGCAGCCGATTTTGCGCTTTGAATTTATGAAGGTGGAGATGCGAAAGCAACCCTGGCGGCAATTTATCGATTCCGGTAATCCGGTGGCTGCTGCGCTGCTGGCGAAAATGGGCTATACTAAGGGAGAAAAGCGAGAAATACGCCTGGCGTATTTACGGATGATTTTAAGGCTGCAAGGAAAGTTGGATGATGCGCGAATGGCCCTGATCATGTCGGTGGCCGATCAGTATTTCAATGCCGATCCCGAAGAGGACAAGCGGTTGCTCGAAGAGTTGAAAGAACAATACCCGGAGGAAGGTGAGTCCCTTATGGAACTGATGCCCGCATGGAGTCGTTTGGGGTACGAGAAAGGTTTGGAGAAAGGCTTGGAAAAAGGGATTGAGCAAGGCATCGAGAAGACAGCGCTCAATATGCTTCGTGAGGGAATAGAGGCATCGCTGGTGGCCAAAGTTACGGGGCTGTCCGCAGAGCAGGTGGCGAAACTGAAGAAAACAAGCAAGCTATATAAGACGAACTAAATAAAAGATAATACTCCCACAATCTTACATGGAAACTTCGAGACCTCTTTTGTGATGAGGGGGGGAGTACCTATTTCTAAAGCTTGATTTTAAATCAGCTCCCCCCTTATGAGAACTGCCAAAATTCCGCAACGGGATTTCGTATCTCCTTGTTTAATATGTTAGCGAATACATATATTGCTCCAAAATTAAAAGGCAAATTTCCCTCAACTAAGTCCATTGTGTAACCATCTTCATCTACTTGGAGCATAAATTCAAATGAATCTTCTGTTAACTTAGTAAAATAATAGTCCTCATCTTGAATTAGCTTCGAAGTCCCTCCGATTTTAATCAAAAAGGATTGTTCCATTGATTTCTTATCAGCAATTATCTCCCCTCCACTAATTGAATGTTTTATGAGCTCAGAGTGAGTGAAGATATCTCTAGTGCTTTCTGAGGTCATGGGATGATCAATACTTGTATTGAACAATTCGGATAAATGTTGTTTTTCCATAATCAATCTTATTATCAAAGAATAAGGGCGCTCTTCCGCCTATCCAGCTTGTACATTTTTCCTCATATGGGCTTGCCTGAAAGATCATACAATGTGTTCTTTCAATGAAATTTCATTAAATTTACTCATGAGCATAGACGTAATGCATTTGATTCGTGAGCATAACAAGGAAAGTTTATTTTTGAGTGTAGTAGCATTTGGAGAATTACAAAAAGGAATCAATGAATTAAGCGATAAAGCTTGGAGCGAGCGGCTTCAAGCCTGGGTCGATCAGGATTTAACCAAACGATTTGAAGGACGAATTCTTCCCCTCGACTTAGATGTACTCTTAACGTGAGGTAAAATCCAAGGAAATTCAGAAAAAAACGGAACAACGTTACCTGTTATGTATAGCCTTACTGCTGCTACGGCAATTACCCACAAGCTAACCGTTGTAACCCGAATGTCAAAGACATCGAGCGTTGTTCTTTCGTATCCATCGCCGATATTTTGAAGACCAGTTGTTTAATCGCTTACTATCCGCTTACGTATCAACCGATACCATTACCTACGAGGGATTTGACAAACTAAGCCTAACGTTGCTAGCCTGATTTCAAATTTTCAATTCTTTTTAGTGCTCTTCCATTTCATAAAAGTATTCAACCCAATAGATATTATTAAAATAAACAATAGAAGGTTGGTAACCCCAAGACTAGACTCTAATTCTTTAATACTATTTGATATTTGATAGGACCCACTACTAACCGATGAACCGACACTACTTACTTGATTGGCTACATTGATTAATTGTTGCTTATAATCCCCTTCAGAATTATCCAATTTATCAACTCTTTTCTTCTTTATTGTATGTTTACAAGAATAGCATAAAAGTTTCTCATTTACAATAATAAGGATTATATGTTATATTATAATAGTAATTACACTAAAATATAGAAGGAATGTTTTTATGCGGAATCATAAGTTATTTTTTTCACTAAGCTTTGCTGTTATTCTTCTTATGAGTTCTCTAACAGGAGTATCGGCACAAAGTGTTAACAATTCAGCTACTGATGTTGAAAGGACAGAAAAATCTGTTTACAAATTAAAATTAGATGGCCTTACAGTTGAAACTCCCTACAGTCCAGACTTATACAATTTTCTGAGGGAAGAAAGTGAAAATAGTGTTAAAGTGACAGTTGTAGAAAAGTCGTCGGGAAAAACTGTTTCGGCTTACGGGGAAATTGTTGAATACAAAGAGGCCCCAAATAAATTACATGGTGAAGTAACTCCCCTTGGAACCGGCACATACACTACAAGAACTACATACAGAACATATTATGATCAAGGTTATAATGGGCTACATTTTGCAGGCGCGAATCTTTACACAGTTTATACATGCTGGCAGGACGGATCTTTTGGACAAATTAATTCTGTAGAGGATACTTACTGGTCTCCTGTTCCAGGAACCGGGAATTTCGAGTTAGAATCTCCACACGCCACTACTGTTCCTACGGGATCAACTAATAAATTCCCGACTAACAAGATGACAACTACTGGAACTGTAGTATTTAAGACGACATCCAAAGAGGCCTTTAATGTAAATCTTAAGTTTTTTGGATTTACCCTTGGTAGCGACAGTATTAATAGATATGCTATTACTAGTGCTGGCTACAATATTACCTTTGGTAGATAATATACATCCCTAATAAAATACCTCTCCTTTTTCTTACAATTAAGCCCACTGACCATATAGGTTAGTGGGCTTCACAACAGAAAAAACTCACCAGCAAGACTTTACTCATATTTTTCAATAAAAGAAAATCACCGTTTAACGCAACCCAAAACTCGTCTGACGGATTTTTTAGAGATTTCCCCCTATATGACATCGAGCCAGATGTTGAAAGAAGCACGACCTCTAACGGAAAAGGATTTCTGTCAAAAAAAGAAACCGCCCCCCTCCGGGATCCGGTCTCCAGTTAAATCAACCTGTTCTATCCATTTGAAAAGTTTTTAAGAAACTGCTTCGTCCGATCTTTCTGCGGATGGTTGAAAAATTGATCGGGCGGGCCCTGTTCAACGATGTTGCCGTCAGCAACAAACACGACTTGGTCCGATACCTCGCGGGCAAATGCCATTTCGTGCGTCACGATGATCATGGTCGTATCCAACTCCGCGATCGATTTGATAACCTGCAGCACTTCGGCTACCAGCTCCGGATCGAGCGATGAGGTCGGTTCGTCGAACAAAATGGCGTGCGGGCGCATGGCCAGCGCACGAGCGATGCTGACGCGCTGCTGCTGGCCGCCCGACAGCGTCGCGGGATAGTTGTCCTTCTTGTGGTCCAGCCCGACTTGCTTCAGCAGCTGCATGCCAAGCTCGTCCGCATCCTTTTTCGGCATTTTTTTCACAACGATCAAAGATTCCGTCACATTTTGCAATGCCGTTTTATTTTTGTACAAATTATAGTTTTGGAAGACCATGGCGGTTTGCGAACGCAACTGCTGAATTTCCTTACGCGTGCAGTTTTCCGCGTCCAGCTTGGCGTTTCCGATTTCAATGATCCCGGTGTCCGGCTTCTCCAGAAAGTTCAAACAGCGGATCAGCGTCGATTTCCCCGACCCGGAAGGGCCGATAATCGAGAGTACTTCCCCGTCTTTGAGTTCAAGATCGATGCCTTTAAGGACCTCCAGGCCTTTAAAGCTTTTGGTTAAATTCGTGACTCTAATCATATCCCATTCAACCTTTACGTCCGGTATGGACGCTCCAAGTATTTTTCCAGCAGCTGCTGCAAATAAGTGTACACGATAATCATCGCCCAGTAAATCAAGGCCACGGCCAAGTAAGCCTCAAAGAACCGGAACGATTCCGCCGCTTGCATTTTCGCTTCCGCAAAGATTTCCACAACCCCCAAAGTGAAGGCAAGCGAGGTTTCTTTGAGCAGCGAGATAAAAACGTTGCCTGTACCCGGAAGGGCATTGCGCGCCGCCTGGGGCAAGATGATGCGCCAGTACGCCTGCGCCTTCGTCATTCCTCCGGTTAAACAAGCCTCCATCTGCCCTTTGTCCACCGACAGAAGCGCGGCGCGAAAGATTTCCGCAAGGAAAGCGGCCTGCTTGATCCCGAGCCCGATAATCGCTGCGGTGACCGCATCCATTTTCGTAAAAAAGGGAAACAACTGCGGCAATCCGTAGTAGATCAGGAACAACTGTACCAGCATCGGGATGGAGCGAAAAAACGAAATATATACGCTGGCCAGCCCCCTTAGCCCCCGGTTGGAGCTGTTCCGCAGGAAAGCCAGCACTAGCCCGACCACCACGGCGATAACCATCGCTACAACGGCCATAAGCAAGGCAATCGGGATGTACTTCATCGCACCCGCCATCGCCACTAGAATATAAGAAGGATCAAAATTCATATCGAATCGCCTGCTCTCCAGTCACCAGAGCCATTACTCCGGTTTTACCGTAATATCTTCTCCGAAGTATTTATCAGAAATCTGTTTTAGCGTACCGTCGTCTCTCAATTTTTGAATCTCGGTGTTGATTTGCTCGATCAAAGCGGCATTTTTTTCATTCTTGACAAACGGGAACGCAACATCCTCGTAATGGAACGGTTCACCGACAAACTTCAACGGCAAGTCCTGCTTTTTGATTTCGGCCAGCAGGGACGACTTAGAATTCACATAGCCGTCCACACGCTTGTTCAGCACATCGTTTTGCGCGCCGTCGCGAGTTTCGTACGTCCGGACTTTGATCTCGCCTTTCGTATCGAATTTCTCCAGGTTTTTCACGTTTTGCGAACCGAATACGCCGGCTACGGTTTTGCCTTTCAGGTCGTCCAACGTGTTGATATTCGTGTTGTCTTTATGCGTAACAATCGTCACCCCGGCGTAGGAATACGGAGCCGTGAAATCGTATTTGGCCTTCCGCTCGTCCGTCACCGCAACCGCATTAGCGATCGTATCGATTTTGCCGGTCTCCAATTGTCCTAACAAACCGCTGAAATCCGAATTGGTCCACTCGACGGTGTAACCGAGGTCGGCGGCTGCTTTCTCAATGACTTCCACGTCGAAACCGACTAGCTTGTCCCCTTCTTTATAGCTGTTGGGAAAAGATTGTCCTGTCGCCCCGACGCGAAGCACTTTCTTCCCGTCTGTCGCCCCGGAATTTGAACCGGAGCAAGCGGTAGCGAGCAAGCCGATTAAAAGTATAGAGATTAAGGTAAATAGATATCTTTTCTTCATTTTTGTGTTTTCCCCCTCATTCATGATGTTATTCACTTATATCGACAAATTCGACAATTTAATGAGTTTCATTATATATATTCCTATCAGACTAGTCAACTTAATGTCGTTTTTCGCCGTCTTGCTTTAGCATACCCGAAATGAGGATTTTTTTCATGTAAATCGTAATATGGCCTTTTCCCAGATCCGCGGAGCCTTCAATTTCGTACCCGCGCCGCTTGTACATGTCGATAAGCCAAGGATGCTTGTCTGCTGTTCCCAGCGAAACGGCCGGAGATTTCAAGGTATCGCGAACGATCGTTTCCTCGCACCAGGAGATCATTTCCCGGCCAATCCCTTTCCGTCCTGCATCCGGTTCGCTGGCAAACCACCACAGGTGCGGCACCCCGAACGGTCCCGGCGACGGTCCCCACGGCATTCTGGCCGAAATCGTGGACACGATTTTTCCGTCCTCCTCCATCACGAAACAGAGGTTTTCCCGGATATTTTTTTCCACCAGGGCGAGGTCGGCCGTGGCGGCGGCAAAGTTAATGCCGAGCTGGCGGATCGGTTCATAAGCGCGCAGTGATAAATCGAGCAAATCAGGCGCGTCGTTCAAGGTTGCCATACGAAAATTAGTCATGTCGTTTTCCGTCCTCCTGCCGTTCAATGCCGATGAACGCCGCCCGGCCACAGGTGCCAGGCTAACGGGTTCTATCGGGGAACGTTAATGTAGATGTTCTGTGCCGCTGTCCCCGTATTTACGCTTGTTCTTCCCGCAGCCACCCGCTCGCCTCGGCGGCGGCCAGCACCCGGTCTACCGTTTGCGGAGCCGAACCCAAATACGTCGATGGGTCCATCAACCGCTCCAGCTCTTCCACGGCGACCGCTTGCCGGATGCGAGTGTCAGCCATCAAAATATCGCGGAAAGGAATCTCCTCCTCGACGCTCTTCATACACAGCTCATAAACGACCTCATGCGCGGTCTGCTTGCCCATCGGCTTCGCCAGCGCAAACATAACGCGCTCGGAAAGCAACAGTCCACCGAGTTTGTTCAAATTGCGCAGCATATGGTCGGGCTTGACGACCAGTCCGGCCAGAACCGCTTTCGTGGACGCCAGCTGGGCCGCTAAATAAATGCAGCTTTCCGGCAGCGCGATCCATTCCCCGCGCCAGGACATTGCGTCCCGCTCGTGCTCGACGATCATCGACTCCTGCACGAGCGCGGCATTGTAACGGATCGGCTTGGTGAGGCTGGCGATCCCTTCCAGCGCCGCCGGGTTCCGTTTATGCGGCATCGTCGAGGAGCCGATTTTGCCGGATGTAAACGGTTCTTCCACCTCGTCTATCTCGGTGCGCATCAAATTGTAAAATTCGTTGCCCATTTTGCCGAGCGTTCCGCTGATCATGCCGAGCAGGCCGGCGTATTCCGCCGAACGGTCCCGGGACGAGTGCCAGCTAATATTCGGCGCTTGCAGGCCAAGCCGCTCCATTGTCAGCCGCTCCACCTCCGGCCCGTGCGGACCGAAGGAGGCGTAAGTGCCAACACCGCCGCCCATCACGCCGGTGAATACCCGGGCTTCCGCTTCGCGAAGCCGGTCCAGATGGCGGACCGTCTCGTCCAGCAGCACGGCGATTTTAAAGCCGAACGTGGTCGGCAGGCCCTGCATGCCGTGGGAACGCCCTGCCATCGGAGTTTCCCGATGCTTGCGCGCCAGCCGCGCCAGCTCGCGGGCGACCGCGCGCAGATCGCGAACGATAATCCGGTGAGCTTCCTTAAGCTGCAGCATCATCCCGGTGTCGACAATGTCCTGCGTGGTCGCGCCATAGTGAATCCATTCCCCGTGCTCCGGGCCGCACAGGTTTTGCAGCGCCTTCAGCGTCGGCATCAGAGAATGCTTAACCTTCAGCACTTCCTGCGCGATTTCCTCTATATTCATAAGCTCTACCTTCGCCTTGTCGGCAATGACGGCCGCCGATTCGGCCGGGATGAGCGCAAGTTCCGCTTCCGCAAGCGCCAGAGCCGCTTCCACGTCCAGGTGCTTCTGCAGCCGGTTCTCGTCCGACCAGACCTGGCGCATTTCCGCGGTTCCAAAATTGTTTTGCAGCATAATCATATCGATAACATGTGACGGCATGATGTGTACCTCCTATGTGTGCAAGTTCAAAAAGCGAGTTCAAAAGTGTGTGCTCAAAATGCGAATTCAAAAAGTCGGCTTTTCAGCACCGAAGCGTATGCTTTCGAAGTGCGTTTTTTCAATGGCTTTTTGAACTACATCTAGTAGAATGATCCGGAAATAATATGGTTTATCTGCGGACAGGGACCATGAACCACTTTGTTCTATATTAGTCTTATGCTCAGTATCGTCCCCCATAAAAATAGAGGAACTTTAGGGTATTATTTTTCGAATTTGAGCCTATTCATCACCATAGGGGAACTTTAGGGTCTTATTTTTCGATGAACAGGTCGAAAGGCGGCCTTTCGCCACTAAATCGTGAAAATAGCGCCATAAAATTCTTCTATTTCACTCAACATGGGGGATAGCGCTGAAATAGCGCCCTTTTTTTCCTTTATGTTGTCACCCGAGATCTTCAATAGACTCATTTTGCCGTTTTCTCAAGTCTTCATTTACCATTATGCTAACGTTATTTCCAGAATCGTCTACTAGGTATTGGGAATCAATACGTGCATATCGGTTAGCTGCTCCAGCCGCCCGACCTTGCCGGGCAGCTCCTGCCAAGCGGCGGAAAGGCCGCGCGCGGCGTCCACATACTTGTCCATTCGCTCCTCCGCAGTCAGCGGCCGCCCGGGCGCACCACGCGGGCAATCCACCCGCTCCGTATGCGTCGATCCATCGGCGTACGCGACGCTGACGATCGTAAACCGCTCCTTGGGCATCGCGTTTGGCGCAGGAACAACAGCGGCGTCGTAACGCCGCTCTACCTTGGCGGCCAGCGCCAGCAAATCGGGGCGGATCGGCTCGTCGGCAAACGTGCCGATGCCAAGCTCCCCGTCCGCCAGCGCCGCCGCAATCACGTATTCGACGCTGAAGCGCCCCTCCACGCCCGTTTTCGGTTCGCGGACGATGAGGGCCGCATCTCCCCCGGGCGGAAAAGTGACGGTCACCCGGTCGATGGCCGTGATGTCCGCCGCCCTGCGGGCGGCACGGATCGCCAGCGCGGCATCCGCGGCATGATGAGACGCCGAGCAGCACGGATACCGTTTGAACCATAGACCGGGTTCGGCGATTTGCCACGGCTCGCCCCAGCCTTCCGTCATCTTCTCCGGCTTCGCCGCGCCCCCGCCGAGGGCCGCAAAGAAGCCGAGCGGCCCCTCCAGCGGCTCCTCCGCCCCGGCGATTCCCGCCTCCGCAAGCCGCGCCGCCAGCAAGCCCGAGCGGGCGGCCAGACCCGCGTGCAGCGGCTTAACCTGCGTGCCGAAATGCACTCTTAGCCCGCCGGCTTGCGTGGCCGCAAGTCCAAGCGCTTGGGCCGTCGTGGCGGCGTCAAGCCCTATAAGCCGGGCGCACGCAGCGGCGGCCCCCAGCGCGCCGAGAATGGCGGTGCTGTGCCAGCCGGCCTCGTAGGGCTTGGGACCAAGCGCCAGCCCGAGCCTGCACATCGCCTCAACGCCAACGATATAGGCCGCCAGGAATTCGGAGCCGGCCGCGTCCCGCTCTTCCGCTTCCGCCAGCAGCGCGGACAAAATCACGGCGCTCGGGTGGCCCCGGACGCTTTCGTGGACATCGTCGTAATCGAGCGCATGGCTTAAATAGCCATTAACCAGCGCGGCATCAAGCGCCGCAAGCCGTTCCGGCCTTCCCGGCACGGACGAGCGGCCGTTGCCTGTCCCGCCCGCACCAATCCCAAGCGCCGCGATGATGCCAGCCGCTCCCGCATCGTCCCTAGCGGCCAGCGTCGACGCCAGCCAGTCCAGCACTCCGGCGCGGGCGGCCTCCACGGCCCGCGTATCCTTCAGCGGTTCGGAGCCGGCGATCCGCTCCGCTAGCTGCCGGGTAAGCGTCCTCCCCGTACTCATCCAAGCGCCTTCAGCGCCTGTACGGCCGTTTCCGCGAACAAGGCCGCGCTAATCCCCAGCGCTTCTTCCTTCAAAGTAAACTTCGGATGGTGCCATTGTTCCGTCCCGCCGGTCCCCATCCATATAAAACAACCCGGCACATGCTCCTGGTACAGGGCGAAATCCTCGCCGCCCATCGTCGGCTCCGCTTCCACCACTTGGAGCCCCTGCGCTTCCGCCGCCGCATGCATGATTTCCGCCATGTTAGCCTCATTATTTACCGCGGGCAGCATTCCCATCCAGTTCAATACCGCCTCGGCCCCGTATCCGGCGGCCACGCCTTCGACAACCCGTTTCATCTGGTCGGGAATTCTTATACGCGCTTCCGGCTCAAACGTTCTCACCGTACCTTCAAGTACTCCCGTGTCCGGGATCACGTTCCAGGTCGATCCGGCTTGCAGCTTGCATACGCTGACCACGGCGGAATGCTTCGGAGAGGCATTGCGGCTCACCAAGGTTTGAAGCGCGCCCACAATGGCGCTGCTGACCACCACCGGATCGATCGCCGCTTCCGGCATCCCCGCATGGCCTCCCTTGCCTTTGACTTCGATTTCGAAGCGATCCACCGACGCCATCAACGGGCCGGTCCGAATGCCAACCGTGCCGACGGGCAGGTCAGGCTTGTTGTGCATGCCGAAAATCGCCGTCACGCCCTCCAAAGCTCCCGCTTCGATTACCGCGCGGGCGCCGACCGCCAGTTCTTCCGCCGGCTGGAACAAAATGCGCACCGTGCCATGCAGCTCGCCGGCCCGTTCCTTAAGCAGCGCCGCCGCTCCGATCATCGAAGCCGTATGAAAATCGTGGCCGCAGGCGTGCATTTTCCCGGTAACGGTCGAAGCGAACGGCAGTCCCGTTTCCTCCTTGACCGGCAGCGCGTCGATATCGGCCCGCAGCATAATCGTCGGTCCCGGATGCGCCCCCTTCACCTCGGCCAGCACGCCGGTCGGCAACTTCAAATCGAGCTGATGAATGCCCAGTTCCGTAAGCCAGGAGCGAATCCGCTTCGTCGTCTCGTATTCTTCATTAGAAAGCTCGGGATGCCGGTGCAGCTCCCGACGCATTTCGACAAGCTTCGGCTGAAGCGATGCAGCTTCTTCGTTGAAGAAGTTCGATATCGTAGTCATATGCACATCTCCTTTTGCAATTAATAACAATGGGCCAGCCGGAAGCTTTCGGCCGGAAGAGCAAAAGCCGCCCAAAATGAATAATGGGCCGGGATTGTCCCTCCCGGCCGCCGCGGCTCGCCTTCCGAATAGTATAGCCGGGCGTGACCCCTTCAATCATGAGACGCTAACGTCCTTGCACCTACCACATTGCCGCGCTAAAACACAAAAGAACCAGCCCAAAGAGCGACTCTTTTGTCCACCCCACTACCTGCGATCTGCCTCACTCTTGCCAAACTGGTTTCAAATAGTATATCGGAATAGTCCGTTTTGAGATTAATTAAAAATTATAATCCGCCTAATTACATGCTGTCAACCTGCGTACAGATCAAGTCGCTTTCTTTTCCGTGGAGCGCCGCACTACAAGCTCGGGTTCCACCCATCGGCGCCTGCCGGACGGCGCCGTCTCCAACCCGTTGATCTGCGCCATCAGCATTTCGCCGGCCGCGGCTCCCAGCGCAAAAGTGTCCATGTCCAGGCAGGTAAGCGGCGGAGTGGTGAAGGGGGCGAGCGGCCTGTTGTCAAAAGTGGCGACGCCCATCTCGTCCGGGATGGACACCCCTTGCTCGCGCAGCTCCTCCAAGGCCCCGAAAGCGACCAAATTGCTCATGCAGATGATCGCGTCGGGAACGCTTGGCAGGGCAAGCAGTTCGCGCACCAGCCTGCGCCCGTTGGCTTCGTTGGCATAGCCGGGCAGCACAGTGCCGGACGCCATGAAAGGGCCTGCTTCCGCCGCCTTTTCCTTTTGCCGGGCCGCCGCTTTGATCTCTTCTTCCCGCAGGGCTCCTGCTGCGGCCGCCCGTTCTCGCGGCTTGAATCCAGGTTTGTTCGCCCTGTCTCTTGCGCTCTCCACCGCGGCAAGCGCGTCGCGGAACCCCGCCACCCTCGCTTCAAACATCGGATCGCCCCGCTCCCCGCCAATAAAGGCGGGATTGCGGTATCCCCGGGTAAACAAATGGCTGGCCAGCATTGCGGCCCCGCGACGGTTATTGATATCGACCCAGCACAGCGGGGCCACCCCGGGGATTTCGCCGATCGAAATATAAGGAAAGTTCAACTCGTTCAGTTCCCGGGCCAGTTCCGGAGTCAGGATGGAATTGTCCATAATCAGCCCGTCCACTTTGCGCCCCAGCACAAAACGGCTGACAAACCGCTCTCTTCCGACATGTTCGATATTGCCGATCGTCAGTTCGTAGTCAAGCGGCCCAATGACGCTCTCCACGCCTCCGATAATATCGTAGAAAGAAGCGTTCAAAAAATCGCTTTTGCGCGACAGATCGATAACCAGTCCGACATTATAGCCTTTTTGTTTCGCTAATCGCGTGGCCAAACTGCTTGGTTCATAATTCATCTCGCGCATGACGGCCCTAACCTTGGCCTTGGTCGCTTCCGAAATGCTCGGCGCGTCGTTCAGCACTTTCGACACCGTTGATTTGGCTACATTCGCAGCCTTGGCAATGTCGTTAATCGTCACCTTCATCGTATTGGACCCTCTTCAAAATAGACAATCATTTATAACCCCATCAACAATTATATCGGTTTTTCGTCCTTCACAAAAGCTGGAAATTTAAGCGCATACAAAGAAAACGCGGGATCTCCGCTTGCCCTCCGGCAGCAGAGATCCCGCACCTGTATTTCACAATCCTCCCCGGCACGTTTGCACGTCGACTTTAACTGCCGGCCGCCGCAGTTTTTTGCCGGATGCCTCTCGTTCAGGCCGGCCGCTTAGCCGCTTAATTTTGCCAGTCCACCGTCACCGTCCCTACGCCGCTGGCCGGCGTCGTGTACGTATGGTTGCCCCCGCCTTCCCAAGTCACCGTACCGCCGCCCTTTTTAATAAATTTAAAATCCAGCTTTGTCCCCGCCGGCACGCTGACATCGTAATACCAGGACGGGTACTTGGCGATCACCTGATTGTACATCGGCCCAATCGCTTTGTTCGGGTCCCAGGAGCCGAGCTCGGCGGCGTTGCCGACAAGATAAACATTTGTTCCGTAATTGGTATTGGCTTGATTGACCAGGAAACGCACCGTGACCTGATCCCCCGTCAGTACATTGAAGCTTTTGAATGTATTGCTGGCGGTGCCGGACGACGTTTTGACCGATACGCCCGTTTTGCCCGCCGCGACCTTCGGTATGACCGCCTTAATCTGCGTGTCCTCCCAGCTTACGATGCCGGAGCCGGTCACCGCCGTCGTCCCGAAATAAACCGTGCCCGCCGTGCCGCCAAAGCCGCGGCCGTCAATCGTCACTATATTCCCCGGCTGGCCCATGGTGGGACCCACATTGCCGATCGCCGGCGACGTTTCCGGCGCTGTGTACTGCCATACCGCCGTGCCGCCGGCCGCCAGCGTAAAGTTGGTGACGGCGCCGCCGCTGCCCACGGTAATGGAGTTGCCGTTTAAGAGTCCGTTCAATACATCCGAATAAGTGCCCGCCGGCAGCGAACTCAACAGACCCGAAATCGGATAAGCGGCGGACGAGTTTCGATTAATCGCCACCAAAGCGGCGCTGCTGCCGAATTTGCGTTCAATAATCAACACATCGTTGTTAACCCAGCGCTCTGTCGTCGTCCCATAAGCGATGGCCGGATTGGATTTACGCAGCGGCGCCAATGCCTGAATCACTTTATAAGCCGTCGTCCCGGTATTAAACGAGGTCATCATCGCCCGGTTGTTGGGGTCGCCATCGCCGGTCATGTACTGCTCCGTGCCGTAGTAGATGGCTGGCACGCCGCGGGAAGTCAGCGTCAGCGCCAACGCTTGCTCGGTCGCCCGCGTACCGGAACCGGCAACCTGGAACCGGTCCATATCATGGTTGTCGATGAAGGTCACCATATTGTTGATGTAGTCGTATTGCGACTCCGTGCTGGCCAGCACCTCATAGAGATCCTTCATCGTTTCCGTTTTGTCCCGGAACACTTCGCGCACTTCCTGCGCGTATTCAAAGTCCAGCAGGTTCATCCCGCTTTCGTTGGCGAATTTAATGTTGTCTCCGTCGGTTTGATCCGCGCCAAGATACCATTCCCCGAACGTAAATACCGGATGATCGCCGCCGTAAATCGAGGAAACGAAGCTTTTTTGCCAGCCGAAAGGCATATGCTTCACCGCGTCAAAACGAATCCCGTCCACACCCATGCCGAGCCAAAGGTCGATAGCGCTTTTAAAATAAGCGTCCATAGCGTTGTTGTTATGGTTGATGTCCGCCAGGTCGTAGAGGTTCTTGTAAATACCGTCTTCAATCGTGGAAAAATCGGTCCCCCCGTTATGATGGAAAAGGCCGGCCGTATCATTGCTGTAGGCGCCGAGCAGCGAACCGTTATCATACAGCGCACCGTTCTCGGCGAAGCCGGGGTTGTCCCTGTCGGCCGGAGACGTGTGGTTGGGGGCGAAGTCGATCACGACCTTGATGTTATGAGCGTGAGCCGTATCAATCAGATTTTGAAAATCGGCAAAATCCCCGAAAGCGTCGTTGGTTTGCTTAAAATCCCTCGCCCAGTAACCGTGATAAGACGTATTGTTAACGCCGGAATACTTGATGACGGAGGTGATATTTTCCACAGGCTGGGATATCCAGAGGGCGGTGACGCCCATGCCGGTCAAATAACCGTCGTTAATCTTGTCGATAATCCCCTGCCAGTCTCCCCCGAAATAGAGCTTCAAATTGGATCGGTCGCCGCTGAACGCATCCCCCGCCGGATTGTTCGTCCTGTCCCCGTCCGCGAAGCGGTCGGTCACAATCTGATAGATGACGTCCGTACTGAAATTGACCTTGTTGTCCACGCTCGTATCGGGTGATGCCCATGCGGGCAGTGAAATCCCCAACGCCATACTCAGCGAAAGCGCCAGGGAGGTCAAACGTTTGTACCGCGATTTCATTGTCCTACCTCTCCTCTCAAATGTTCTGCCGATCTTTGGGAGTCGAGCCTGCCTAAACCTGCATAAGGCGGGTGCGCAACCGCCGGAGTCAGAATGGCAGACGCAACAATAAAACGCTTACACAATTCAAGGAAACCGGTTTCTTTCCTAAAAATACCATCCGCGATGAGGACAAGTCAATACTAAATTTGGAATTTTCCAACAGGTAGAAAAAGAAACACCGTCATAGAGGCCCAATAAGCGTTATCACTACTAACCGTTAGCGCAGAAGCTAAAAAGGCCCCCCTGTCATTTGCAATGACGTACGGGAGGCCGTGTTTTTCTATTTTTCCGGATAAAATAACACCTTGTCCTTGCTAATACTCTCCAATAAATACTCATTGTCGACGAAAGGCAATTCGACGATATCTATTTTGAGAAAACCTGCCGCATCATCAAGAGCGCTTTTAACATGGGGAGGAAGCTCTTGTTCTACCGCCAAATCGATGTCCGAACTTGCTGTACTATCGCCTCTGGCCCTGGAACCGAAAATATAAACGTTCGATAATCCGCTAGACTTACAAACTTCCAACAACCTGCGATGAATCCGATCAGGGATATCAAAGGGCATTTTCCACATACTCCTTCAGAACTTGCCGCAATTTTTTAAATTCCTCCAGATATATTTTGGTGATGCGTTCATACACGGAATCGGCTTTTGCTGCAAAATATTGATGCGTAGTGGTATTACAATCATATACTATATCTTCCCATAGAACGGCATCTTCGATCCAGCCTCTAGACAGAGCTTCACGAAAAATATCTTTAGGGTAAGGCGGAATATTGGCCAATCGTTCTTGAAAAATTGAATGAAGAAGCCCCTTTGCCATTTCATATGTATATTCGAACCTTTTTATAACCGAATCCCGAATATACACATTGTAAGGTTGCGCACAGGCGTCTTCCAGCGTTTCAACTGCGTTATAAAACAAACGAAACTTAAACAATACCCGTTCACGAGCCTTGTCCTTGCCTGAACTGAATACATTCATCCTATCCACGACACAATCCCCTCTCAATATAAATTAAATGGATCGCCATGACGTATAGGTAATGTAGATAATAACCATCATGCCCGGTTTCACTGCCAACAATCACCGCTCCTTCAGCACATCCCAGGGCGTCGGGCGGTCGTAATACGTGTCGCACAGCTTGAACTCGCTGTCCTTGTAGAAGCAGCCACGGTCCTCCATGGCGCTGCGCACGGACATTTTGGCCAGGTCGAGCATGTTGTGCTCGCGGCTCAAATGCGCCAAGTACACCCGCTTCAGACGGCCGTTCAGAATTTCGCTCATCAGCTCGCCGGTCGCTTCGTTGGACAAATGCCCCAGATCGCCAAGGATGCGCCGCTTAATGTTCCACGGGTAACGTCCCATGCGCAGCATCTCGATATCGTGGTTCGCTTCGAGCACCAGCACGTCGGCGTCGCAGATCGCTTCCTTCACCTTGTCGCTGGCATACCCGAGATCGGTGCACACGCTCAGCTTCTCTTTGCCGTCGTAAAAGTTGTAGCCCACCGGTTCGGCGGCGTCATGCGAAATCGCAAACGACTCCACCCGCAGCGAGCCGAAGTCGCGTGTTTCCCCCGTGCCCAGCACACAGCGCTGATCGTCCGGGATCGCCCCGATCGCTTTGTCCATGGCGGCCCACGTCTTTTCGTTGGCGTATACCGGGAGATTGTACTTCCGGGCTACCGCGCCCAAGCCTTTGATATGGTCGGAATGCTCATGCGTAACCAAAATGCCGGACAGCTCTTGCCCGGTCACTCCCCGCTCCATCATCAGCTCGTCGATCCGCTTCGCGCTGAAGCCCGCGTCGATCATCAGCGTGACTTCCCCATTCGCGACCAGCGTTGCATTGCCTGTCGAACCGCTCGACAGCACCGAAAAACGTATCCCCATGATCTCCCATTACTCCTTTGTCTTCTCTGTGTTCGGACTGATAACGTCCCCGCTGATGCCCTGCACGTAGTACTCTTTGCCGCTCTCCAGCATAAACCGCCAGGCCGGCGCGGCCGGCAGGTGCGCGTCGGAATCGAACACTTCGCCATAGTAACCCAATTCGATTTCCGTCACAACCGATCCTTCCGGCAGGAAGTTCTCGATCAGATTGCCCAGCGCCTTCGACGCCGACAGCACCCGCTGCGGCTTCTCTTCCCCGGGGTGGCTGATTTCGATCGCCTGGCGCTGGTACGAAACAATCTTCTGATTGCTGCCCAACAGCTTCATCTCGATTTTAAACAGCGGCCACTTGCCGTCGACGAGCGGATGCAGAACAAACACGTCCGCGCTGCTCGCCACCTCGTCATACCGGTATTGATCGATATCCGGCAGCGTGTTTTTTAACGCCAAGGCCAGCTCGCGCGGCGAAAAAATCAGCTTGCTGTCCACCGGCGCCGGCAAATCCACGGTTTTTCCCTGCTGTTCGCCATCCACGAAGCGGTAAGCGATTTTAGCCAGCTCCGGCGTCTCCGTCGGAATTTTGGCCAGCACGCGGACCTGCTTCTCATCCATGATCCTTTGCGTGTTGTTATCCAGGGAGGTGATATCCAGATTGGAGTCCCTTTGCTCCCGCACACCGTTCCACAGCTGATAGCCAAGCACCAGATTCAGCAGCAAAAACGCGTAAATCAGCACATTTTTCGCCCGGCCCCAATCCATGATTCATCCCCCCTTCGATAAAGTCGTAAATCTATATTTGCGTCCCCGCCTCTACCTCAGCATCCGGATCGCCCCGTTGCTCAGCTCGGCCACCCAGGTCGGCGCAAGCAGCAGCCCGTCCTCGGACAAGGACGGCAGATAGGCCGGGTACAGGCGGGCGATGTCCGCCCCCGTCTGCAGCTTGGCGATCTGCTCCCGCAGCGTTTTGCCGCCGGGCAGTGCGACGACCTTCTTCTCCCAGTTGCCGCCCGCGCTGTAGATCAGCGACCGTTCGTAGGCGGTGATCGTCCCCTGGCGCATGATCAGGGAAATCGCTCCATAATGGAACGAAGGCAGGTCGAGGATCGGAAAAGCGCCGTATTGTCCGACTCCGTAATACTGCTGAAAAACAACCCGAGGCTCGTCTTCATTCAGCCCGTCGGCTTGCTCCAGCCGGTATTTGCCGTTCCAGCCGCCGTGCTGGTTGACGAAATCCACCGCCGACAGCACGTTTTTGCTCGGGCTGTTTTCGCCTCCCGAAGGGGCCGCCGGATCGGTGTAGTTGATCCAGTTCCGGTCCTGTTTGACCTGCAGACTGCGCTTGCTGTCCGTATAAATTTCCGAACCGTCCTTTTCGCGGATGTACCGGGTAATGCTCGGGTCGAAAAAGAGGCTGCGCTGCATCTGTTCCGTCGAATACACCCCGATGTTCAGGCCCGTTTCCACCAGCTCGACCGGCTCCTCGGGAAGGTAGTAGCCGTCCGCCGTCAGCGAGTACGGCACCCAATTTTTGCCGAAATCGGCCTGCTGCTGCACGTCCTGCACCGTCAGGTCGGCTTTGGTCGCCTCATAAACGACATCCCCCTGCGAGCTGAAGAAAAACACCCGCACCTGGTCCTCGGTTCCCGTGTTGTAAATGAGCAGCCGGCTGACCGTTTCCGCATCGAACAGCGGATCGGGAGCGATCTGCATCACCTTCTGCAGCAGTTCGACCGGGATGCCGTCCCCAAACTCCAGCTCGATGCCGACATGTTTGCCGCGGATCGCCGGCCAATCGAAGTTTTGCACCGCGTGGCGCTGGAAACCGTCAAATTGCCGGACCTTCAGCCGCGAATAAATCAAGTTGTAAAACGTCGAATCGGGATAAAAAACGGTATGCCGCTCCTTGCCCAAATGCACCGCAATCTGCGCCGGATACAGCATATCCTCGCTTTTCAGGGCGGTTCCCATGTTTTCCGTGCGGATATAGTCGCTCCCCGACTTGACGACCGGATTGCTCCCCGGCAGCTGGTAAATCAGAAAATAGCTTTGGATCAGGCTGCACGCCACCAGCAAGGCCAAGGTCAGCGATTTGACCTTCTCTTTCATCTCGCTTCGCCTCCTTGGGGTTCCATCGGCAGCGTAAAGGTCACTTTCGTGCCTTTGCCGAATTCCGACTGCAGGGAGATCGTCCCTCCGTGCGCCTTCACAATTTCCCGGGCAATCGACAGGCCGAGGCCCGTACCGCCCATATTCCGCGAACGCGCCTTATCTACGCGGTAAAACCGCTCGAAAATCCGGTCCAGGTCCTTTTTCGGGATGCCGATCCCGTTATCCTGCACCGAGACGGCGAGCTGCCCGTCTTCGTTCTTGCGGGCCTCCAGCGCGATCGTTCCGCCTTCCGGCGTATATTTCATCGCGTTCGAAATAAGGTTGTCCAGCACCTGGTCGATTTGGTCCCGATCCAGCCAAGCCGTGTCCACATCGCTGGCGATAAACAGCGTCGGCTTGATCTCTTTCTCCTGCATTTGAAAAGAAAACCGGTCGGCCACCTCCTCCAGCATCTCCATCACGCTGGTCGGCTGCTTGCGCAGCTGCGCTTCCTTGGAATCGAGCCGCGACAAGTGCAGCAGGTCGGTGACGAGGCGGATCATCCGCTCCGTCTGGTTCTGGATGACGGCGGTAAACCGCGGACCCAGCTCCGGGTCCTGCAGGGCCCCGTCCTCCAAGGCCTCCGTGTAGCTTTTGATCGTCGTCAGCGGCGTGCGCAGCTCGTGCGACACGTTGGCCACGAATTCCCGCCGGGAGGCCTCCAGCTTCTCCTGCTCCGTGACATCCTGCAGCACGGCGATCGTGCCGATGATCCCGAACTCCCGCCGGTGAATCGGCGTAAACGTCACCCGGATCAGGTACACGTTGCCGTCCGGTCCGCCGTTCTCCAGAATCGTCGAATGCATCGCCCCCTGCTCCAGTACGCCCTGCTCCTCCGGCGGCAAATGGAGCAGCGACATGATGTCCGTCCCAAGGGCCAGGCCGTCTTCGACCTGCAGCATCTCGCCGGCCCGCCGGTTCATCAGAATGACCCGGCCGGTCTCGTCGGTCGCGATCACCCCGTCGCTCATGTTGGTCAGAATCGAAGCGAGCTTCTCCTTCTCCTCTTCGTTTTGCGCCAGCGCGTCGCGCAGCCGGCTCGTCATATAGTTAAACGCCTTGCTGAGCTGGCCGATTTCATCGTTGCCGAGCACGGCCATTTTCTGGTGGAACTCCCCTTCCGCCACCGCCGTGGCCCGCCGCGTCAGCTCCTTGATCGGCGACGTGATCGTATGCGCCAGGATGACGCACAATACCACCGTCAGGCCCAGCGCCAGCAAAATCCCGGAAATAAAGATGTTATTAATCCGCTCCATCGTGCTGTACAGCTCGGTCATGGAAGCCGCGATATAGATCGCGCCGACGATTTTCCCGCCGCTGACGACGGGTTTGGCGACCACTTTCTTGCGGACGTTGTCGTCGTCGATGATGTATTCCTCGTTGTCCCGGATACCTTGCAGCGCCCGGCTGACCACGGTTTGCGTGTTTTTCGTGCCGACGTAATCGGCGTGCGATGGTTTGGACGTCGTGAGCACCTTGCCGCTGGCGTCAAGTACTTGAATCTCCGCCCCGTTAATGCTGAAAAGATTGTTGACGAGCACGCGGAGATTCTCCAGCGATTCCTCCGCCGACTCCCCGGACACGCCCAGGTTTTGCGCCGCCAGCACGGAGATCAGCTCCGCCCGCTCATTCAGATCTTTGCTGAAATTGCTGGTCAGCGAGGTTTTCATCGCGCTCACGAAATAGACCCCGATCAGTTGCATCGCGATCAGGATCAGCAGTACGTAAATAATGATGAGCTTGGCCTGGATCGTGCGAAAAAAGGAGGGCAGATTCATCGCTTAGAATCCACCCGCCTTAGAGCTCCGCATCATGTAACCGAGCCCGCGCCGCGTCAAAATATACTCCGGCTTGCTCGGGTCTTTCTCGATCTTCTCGCGCAGCCGCCGGATCGTCACGTCGACCGTGCGCACGTCGCCGAAATATTCGAACCCCCACACCGCCTGCAGCAAATGCTCGCGGGTCATGACTTTGCCGGCGTTTTTGACCAGGTAATGCACCAGTTCGAATTCCCGGTGGGTTAAATCCAGCGGCTCGCCGTTCTTATGCACCGTATACATGTCCGTGTCGATGAACAGTTCGAACAGGCTGATGCCCTGCTTCGTATCTTCGGCCCCGTCCTGCACCGCCGGCTTCTGCCGTCTGCGCATCTGCGCCTTGACCCGGGCCAGCAGCTCACGCGTGCTGAACGGCTTGGTCACATAGTCGTCCGCCCCAAGCTCGAGCCCCAGCACTTTGTCGATCTCCCCGTCCTTGGCGGTCAGCATGATGATCGGCGTTTCCAGCTTCGCCCGTACTTCTCGGCACACGTCCATGCCGTCTTTGCCGGGCAGCATCAAATCGAGCAAAATGAGGTCCGGCTGCTCGGAAAACGCCAGTTCCACCGCCTCGATGCCGTCGAAAGCGAGAATGACCTCGTAGCCCTCTTTTTCTAAATTGAATTTTAAAATATCCGCAATCGGTTTCTCATCGTCCACTACCAAAATTTTGCCTTGCATGACACAGGTTCACCCCCAAACTCTCGGTCATGGCTTCCATCTCCCTCTATCTTACCATATCCTCGGCGGCATCAGCCATCCGGGAAACTTTAATGCCTGCCACGTGAGAAAGGCTGCCTTTCCGGAAATTAATTGGGAAAGGCAGCCTTTCTAAATCGATGGTGCAGATAGCACATGCTTAAACGCGGTCCGGTTACTTTGAGAGCAAGTTCGCACTTCGTTCGATAGCATGAACGGTTAAACCGATTTTTTATTGATCTCTGTTATAGGTATTTCATCGGGTTTTGGACGCCCCCGTTTTTATGGATTTCAAAATGCAGATGAGTGCCGGTGGAACGGCCCGTGCTGCCCATAACCCCGATCTTCGCGCCTTTCTCCACGATCTCGCCTTCCTTGACGCTGATCTTGCTCAGATGTCCGTATAACGTTTCGTAGCCGTTTTTATGATCGATAATAATGACGTTGCCGTATCCGGTTTTCGTCCCGGTGAAAGAAACCACACCCTCGTCCGCCGCAAGGATGTCGCGGTCCGAGGATACGAGATCGACCCCTTTATGCATACGCCCCCAGCGAGAGCCGTAACTGCTTGAAATGTTTGCCCCCGAAACCGGCAAGGCAAACTGCCCGGTTCCTTCGCCAACCACCTTCGTTCCCTTCAGCACGATCCGCGGCGTCGCCTTTTTCGTCACGTCCTGACCGAGCCATTGCTCGGCAATGACGATCCCGTTTTCCTTGGTGATGCGGTATTCCATCGTTTTCAGGCCGTTCGACCCTTTCGCGACGACCTTGGATTCGCCGGCCTTCAGGTTATCGCTTTTGCGGATGATCAGCTGCGGTTCGGTCACGATTTCTTCCGTCACCTTCTCCACCGTTCTGACGGTTAAAGCCGGCTGCAGCGCTTTTACGTTCAGCACCGTGCCGATTTGCATCGTCCGCTCCTCGACGTCGGGGTTATTGGCGAACAATTCGGCCTGGCTCACGTCAAACCGGGCGGCGATGGAGGATATCGTATCTCCTTCCCGCACCTCGTACTCAATCGCCTCTTCGTTGCCCTGCACGATTTTTTGCACCGCCTCGTCAACGGTAAGCACCTTGTTCGGGTCCGCTTCTACGGCCCCCCGCGCCACTTCCTCGGTGATTTTGGCCGACTCCAGCGTGACGCTGGCGCCCTTGGATTTCACTTGCGAAGTTTTGGAAGTTTTGGATTTGGCCCCGCCGGTCAACTTCACTTTGGAAGCCAGCGTTTTCCGGTCGGTTTGCGGAACGTATTTTTCTTTAACCCGTTCCAGGACCGCCTGCGCCGCCGCCTCATCCTTCACGATGGCAATGACTTTTCCGTCCACTTTCAGCTCGACGCTTTTGGCGTATCCGGTCAGCATACTGTACAGCTCGTCCAGCGTTTCGCCGGAAGTCACCTTCGCTTTATAAGCTTGTTCCGGCTTCAAAGTAATGCCTTCGGTATGTACGGCCATTTCCGCATGGGGATACTTTTGTCTATATTCCTGTTTTTTGCGTTCGATAACGGATTCATATTCCGCTTTGCTGGCGATGGTGCCAATCTCCTTGCCGCCTATATAAACCCTGTAATAGGACACCGTATTGGCTTTGACGTATTGCTGGACCGCCAAGTAAATCGATCCGGCAACCAGTACGACCGCTGCCGCCGTTATAGCGGTTTTGCGGGATTTAAGCATATTGGACAAGGCCTTGGTGGCTTCCGCCTCTCCAGTCTGTTCGGATATCTCCAGATCATTTTCCGGGCGGCCGTCACTTTCCTGCGTCCGGGACTTCTCCCCGCGCCATAGCTGCCAAAGTTTCCCCGTGAAACCTCTCATACTGATCTCCTTTTTTCCATCGACTCATTTCGACCAAAAATGGTTTCAAAATTTTAACCTTTTTACCGCCAATGATTACTTTAACACAGTCCGACAAAGAATTTCAACTTTGGGTCAACATGCAAAAAACCCGCGCAGCGCGCGGGCTTGGCCCATATATCAATAACGTTTTTACCCTTCGTTTGGTTACAACCCGCGTGCACGGAAGCACTGGCGTGTCCGGCCCAGCGCAGGTTAAACTTCTATTTTTTGAGGATTTCCATCACTTTGGCATATTCCGTTTTATCCAGATGTTTCGATAAAATCTGCTCGATGTTGATCAACTCCTCCTCCGTCAACCCGCCCTCCAGCGCTGCTGTCAACGACTGCATATCCTCCTGCGGCAGCTTGGACATGAGGATTTTGAACACCTCTTCCTTGTCTTTGTCCGGCAATTCGTCCTTTTTCGCTATCAGATCATCCGGCGTCACCACGACCTGCTGGCCCTGATCCGATGCCCCCTGTCCGGCCTCGCTGGAGGACATCCCGCCCATGACCGGCAGCGCGTCTTCCGGGGCGTTGTCGCCGGTTCCCTGCCCCGTGCCTGGGGAACCGGAGCCGGCCTGGCCGGAGGAGCCGTTAGCGCCCGTGGCCGCGTCACCAGAGCCGCCTGTGGACGTGCCGGCTGTCGAGGGGCTGTTGCCGCCTGTGGAGGCGCTCCCGCTTTGCCCGGCGCTTCCATTGGTTCCGTCGGTTCCGTCGGTTCCGCCGCCCGCAATGCCACCGCTGCTGCTGTGCCCTCCCCCTACAGTACTCCCATCCGCATCCGCGGTTTGATTATTCTCTCCGGTCTTGCTGTTGCCTCCGCCCAAACTTAGCATCCCCTTCACGATACTGCCCACACTTGGCGCCTGACCCACCATAGGAAGATTGAAACTGCTTAGCAGTGATCCGATATACATATTTACCACATAGCCCGTTGTCACCACACTGATCAGGCTTACCGCCACGATCGTCGCGCATAATTTCAGCAGCCAGCCGATCCATTTCATGAATGATTTCCTCCTTCTATCCTTGCAACTCATCTAGCTCTAGTATGGACAGCAGAAGAAAGATTCAATCTGCATCGACTTAGAATAGTTTTGTGTAAATATCGGGTAGGGACAGTGAGTTAATGCAAAATCCCAGGCGAAATGCAAAAGTGCAGTTCATTTCCGCTCAAAAGATTCTTTTTTAGCCGATAGCCCCAAAACAGATGCACTTTTGCAGTTGATTTGCCTAACTGAGTCGTAGCCCATTCCGGTTTCAATCCCATCACTTTTTGAATGGCTCCCTATAACGTGTTAATGTAAAGGAAGCACAAGTAAAAGAGAGAGGATTTAGGTGAATTAACTACCAAGTAGTTAGTTCACCTATTTCCACTTTTTAAGAAAATGGTGAGGGTATGAAAAAGATCAGCTTTAACGAAATGAAGGATAACCACACTTCCTTTTTTTCTCCAAGTCAGCTCGTTGTTCGTAAACTGCCTGTTATTTCAACGACTGACGAAGAGCAAATAAAAGAAATCCTGATCAACATGATCAACATTCAAGGGATCTTGGCTAGGCATTATTTTTATCAAAGAGAGCTAGGAAGCTCCAATATAGAAGATTGCTCCTTCTTTATCACTAATAAAGTGGATGATGAAGCTTTAATGTTTAGCATGATTTTTGATTCCGTTACTGTAACAAAGACCCGATACGGGCAACCATGCGGTCTCCAAGTTAATAACGCCAAAGATATAGCTTATAAGGTTTTTGAAAGAATGATTAAAGAAAAACTGGTTAACAATGAAATTGGCCACTTTATTCTAGGCAGAAAATTTCAGAATGATTATCGCCAGTTAGGATGTTTTGAAATAGAAGGTGATGGCAGAGAGGTTATTGAAAACGAGTTTTTTACTTATTTGATCAAAAGTTCAGCTTTGTCCACGGCTGTTTATCCTGCATATCTCGATGTTAGTGGTTTAAAAATGGAAGAAATAGAAAATGATCAGCTCGTACTTCAGTTAGCAAATCAAGTTAGCAAACTCTATTTAATGGTTTATGATTACGAAAATACTGAAGGGGTTCCTTTCTTTCGAAAAGAATTGAGATGGTATATTGAAGGTTCAACCTAAGTGCTTGACAGTCAAGTCAGCAACAGATCGGGGCCTGGGGCGAGACTCGCTATATCTGGAGGCTTTGCACGATTATCCCGTTTGAACAGGTGAATTGGCCTCCTGAAGCAAAGGGATGATCATGCAAAGTGGTTTGGAGAGACACCCCGCCCCCTATCGTCTATCCTTTGCTAGAAGTGTAAGCTAAACAAAAAAAGCGCAAGCAACAGGGCTTTACAACTCCTGCACTCGCGCTTTTTTTCAAACGCTCATAACCTTAGCGTATTCTGTATTACCAGGGCCTTGATAACATTTGCAGCTTATTCGTATATCGGCAGCACCTGGTTCGTTTGGCTGCGGTTGCGGCCCACCGAGAAAATCGCGATCGGCACGCCGGTCAGCTCGGAGACGCGACGCACGTAATTGCGGGTCGCTTCCGGCAAATCCTCCAGCGTTTTGGCACCCGAAATATCCTCCGACCAGCCCGGCATCTCTTCATATACCGCCTCGCATTCAGCGAGCATCTTGAGGCTGGCCGGATAGTGGGTGATCACTTCGCCGCGGTATTTGTAGCCGGTGCAGATCTTCACCGTTTTCAGACCGGTCAGCACATCCAGCGAGTTGAGCGATAAGCCGGTGAGTCCGCTCACGCGGCGCGTATGGCGAACCACCACACTGTCGAACCAGCCGACGCGGCGCGGACGGCCGGTGACGGTGCCGTATTCGTGCCCGGTTTCGCGGATGAAATCGCCGATTTCATCGTTCAGCTCCGTCGGAAACGGGCCGTCGCCAACGCGGGTTGTATACGCTTTGGCCACGCCGATAACCTGATGAATCTTCGTCGGTCCTACGCCGGAGCCGTTGCAGACGCCGCCCGCCGAAGGATTCGAAGACGTTACGAACGGATAGGTGCCCTGATCGATATCGAGCATAACCCCCTGGGCGCCTTCAAACAACACCTTCCGGCCCGCATCGATCGCATCATTCAAAATAACCGACGTATCGGCAACATAAGGACGAATGATTTCCGCGTACTCCAGGTACTGCTTCAGTACCTCTTCCACATCGAGCGGCTGCCCTCCGTATACGTTCTGAATCACCTGGTTCTTCTCTTTCATGATATGGCGCAGCTTGGCTTCAAACTCTTCCGGGTCCATCAGATCGGCAATCCGAATCCCGCTGCGCGCCGCTTTATCCATATAAGCCGGTCCGATTCCCTTCCGGGTCGTTCCGATCTTGTTCTCCCCCTTGCGATCTTCCTCCAAAGCGTCCAGCACCAAGTGATAAGGCAAAATAACGTGGGCCCGGTCGCTGATGACCAAGTTTTTCGCGCTGAATCCGTTCTCTTCCACGTACTGGATTTCTTCGATCAGAGCGGCCGGATTGATGACCACGCCGTTCCCGATGACGCACAATTTATCTTGATTGAAGATGCCTGACGGAATCAAGGTGAGTTTGTACTTCTTGCCGTCGATAAGTATGGTGTGACCGGCGTTGTTGCCGCCTTGATAACGGGCCACCACATCTGCGCTCTCCGCCAGAAAATCCGTGATTTTACCTTTACCTTCGTCTCCCCATTGCGTTCCCACAACGACTACCGTTGACATGTACATTCCCCCGCCCGGTGCGTCCGGCACCTGTATTTAAGCACTCCAAAATGCAGCCTCGATTCACTTTCCCCAAATCGTAGGCCGATGACTGTAACAACCTGACCAACTTGACTGCCGCTTCCGCCGTTTGAACGCGCTCACACGCCTACGGGACCGCAGCTCATCTGCCGCTTTAACGCAGCAATTCCAGTTTAACAGTCTCTATTTTCAAAGTCAAATTAAAAAACGAACGATTTTCATACTGCTTTTTATGATTGTTCGGAAATAATGTGATTGCCGCACTCCGAAACCGAAAGTTTTCGGCAAAAAAGGGATGTCCGCCGCCGATGTCAATAATAGACTCACGCGGACATCCCCCTCCTGAACCTTGACCCTGCTTGCAGTTTAAAGATCGCCACCGCCTTTTGCAGGTCTTCAGACAACGCCGACAGCTGGCGGATCGCCGCAGCGATTTCCCCCATCGCCGCGCTTTGCTGCTCGCTCGCCGCCACTTCTTCGGAAGAAGCCGCCTGCTCCTGCGTCACGCCGGAGATTTGCTGCACCGAGGCCGAGATGCTCTGATAGGAATTTTCTACCAGAACCAAGGATTTCAGCAGCTGATCGGTGCGGGCGGAGAAATCGCCGATGCCCTGGAAAATATCCTGAAAGTTCTGGTACGTCTGCCCCATCCATTTTTGCCCCTCTTCAATCGCCCGGTTGCCTTCACCGATGCTCTCAATCACCAAGCGGCTGTTCTCCTGCGTTCCCGCTACCAGCTCCGTAATCGACGCCGCGGCGGCGGCCGACTGCTCGGCAAGCTTGCGCACCTCGCCTGCGACCACGGCAAAGCCCCGGCCCGCTTCGCCGACCCTCGCCGCTTCGATGGAAGCGTTCAGCGCCAGCAAGTTGGTCTGCTGGGCAATATCGGTGATCATGCCGATGACGTCGCCGATTTCCTTAGACCGTTCTTCCAATTGCCCGGCCGTCGTCACCGAATGGCGCATTACCTTTTCAATCGTATTCATTTGACTCAAAGTATGATCGACCATGTTCCGCCCTTCCGCCGACTGCTGGCTGACCTTCCCGGCGATGGACTGCATCTCGTTCACATCCGCCACGACCCCGGACAGCTGCCGCTCGATTTCCATGACCGACGCGGAGCTATGCGCGATCGATTCCACCACCTCGTTGATCCCCTCGCTCATGTTGTTCATCGATACCGCTACCTGCTGGGCGCTTTCGCTGGACTCCTTGGTTACGTGCATCAGTTGGGAACTAGTGCCCGATACCTCTTTCGATGAGGTCGAAATATGGCCGATCAGCCGCTTCATGCTGTCACTCATCGCGCGGAAGGCGTCCGCCAGCCGGCCGACTTCGTCCACGTTTCTAACCCGGACTTCCTCGGACAAATCGCCCGTGGCCATCCGTTCCGTCGCATGCACCAGCGTTTTATGAAATGGCAGGTTTTGATTTTCTTCAAGTTAAATGCCTGCTAAATTGCTCGACGGTTTGCTGCCAACCCCAAACTTACGGTTGCCGCAGGCGCTATTTGCTTCAATAACGCCAATTTTAAATGCTAACGGTTGCCACAAGCGCTATTTGTTCAAATAACGTTGATTTCAAATTGTAACGGTTGCCATGGTGCTTATTTCGTTGAAAACCGGTAATTTTTGCTTGGATTCAGGCAAATAACGGCGATCGCAACCGTTAGAATTTAAAAAAGGTCTTTTTTCGGCAAATAGCCGCTGCTGCAACCGCTAGACTTTCGGCCGTTCGTTCCCGTTGCCCGCTTTAACTTAAACAAAAAAAGAGCCGACGATAAACGTCAGCTCTTGTATCTTGCTCGTACCATATACTTCAATCAGCAGCTAAATAATATGGACAATTAGTTCCTTCCTGCGTGTTTTGCAGTGTCTTTATAATTTTTACCCGGCAAACGCGTCGGTATGCGCCCGTTCGTAGTTGGCGAATTTGTTGAAGTTCTTCAGGAACACCAGCTCGACCGTCCCGACCGGCCCGTTCCGCTGCTTGGCAATGATGATTTCGATGATGTTCTTCTTTTCGGTCTCTTGATTATAGTAATCGTCCCGGTACAGAAACGCCACGATGTCAGCGTCCTGCTCGATCGAACCGGATTCCCGCAAGTCGGACATCATCGGCCGCTTGTCCTGCCGCTGCTCGACGCCCCGGCTAAGCTGGGACAAGGCGATGACCGGCACTTCCAGCTCCCGCGCAATCTGCTTGAGCGTCCGCGAAATCTCGGATACTTCCTGCTGCCGGTTTTCGCCCGGTTTGCCCCGGCCGTGGATCAGCTGCAGGTAATCGATCAGAATCATGCCGAGGCCCTTTTCCTTCTTTAAGCGGCGGCATTTCGCCCGGATATCCGCGACCGTCACGCCCGGCGTATCGTCGATGTAAATCTCCGCTTCCGACAAGGCGGCGATGCCCATCGTCAGCTTCGCCCAATCGTCGTCGTTTTTGAAATCGCCGGTCCGCATGATCCCCGCGTCGAGGTTGGCCTCGGCGCAGATCATCCGCTGCACCAGCTGCGCCGCGGACATTTCCAGACTGAAGATGGCGACCGTCTCTTTGGCGCGCACCGCCACGTTCTGGGCGATATTCAGCGCAAACGCCGTTTTGCCTACCGACGGCCGGGCCGCCACGATAATCAAATCGCTGCGCTGGAACCCCGCCGTCATTCGGTCCAAATCGACGAAGCCGGAAGGAATGCCGGTCGTCGTTCCGCGGTTCTGATGGAGCTGCTCGACGCGGTCGAACACCTCCATCACCACGTCGCGGATCGCCACGAACCCGCTGCCCGAGCTGCGGTTGGAAATCTCCAGGATGCTCCGCTCGGCGTCGCTGAGCATGCCGGAGACGTCCTCGCCGCCGGCATAACCGTCGCTGACGATCTGCGTCGCCGTGCGGATCAACCGCCGCAGCATCGACTTTTCCTCGATGATCCGCGCGTAATAATCCACGTTCGCGGCCGTCGGCACGGCATGCGCGAGCTTGGCCAAATAGCTGACCCCGCCGATATCTTCCAATTCGCCGCGGTCCTTCAATTTGGCCGTCAGCGTGACAAGGTCGATCGGCTTGCTCTCCTCGCCAAGCTGAACCATCGCTTCAAATATCAACTGATGGGGCTTGTCATAGAAATCTTCGGTCCGCACCCGCTCCATCGCGGTGATGAGGGCCTCCGACTGAAGCAGGATCGCCCCAAGCACCGCCTGCTCCGCTTCCAGATTTTGCGGGGGGATCCGATCGAAAAACAGATCGCCGCTCATTTACTCCTCCGCCACGTGAACCTTCAGCGTCGATTTTACTTCCGGATGCAGCTTCACCGAAACCTGGGTCACGCCAAGCGAGCGAATCGGTTCGGGCATTTCGATTTTCCGTTTATCCAGCTTCACGCCGGATTTCTCCAGCGCGTCCGCCACCTGCTTGCTGGTGATCGCGCCGAACAGGCGTCCGCCTTCACCGGCTTTCGCTTTCAGTTCAACGGTGATCTCTTCGAGCTTCTTGCCCAGCTGGATCGCGTCTTCCTTCTCCTGTGCCTTTCGTTTTAGCTCCGCCGCCGTTTGCTGCTCCAGCGTTTTCACGTTGCCTTCCGTCGCCGGACGGACCAATCCGCGCGGGATCAGGAAATTTTGCGCGTAGCCTTCCGATACGTTTTTGATTTCCCCTTTTTTGCCTTGACCTTTGACATCCTGCAAAAAGATTACTTTCATTCGAACAACCCCTCTTCCTTCTCCATTTCATCCAGCACGGCGAGCAGCTTCTTCTCCGCTTCCGCCTGGGTTCCTTCCAGCTGCACGGCGGCATTGGTCAAATGCCCCCCGCCGCCCAGCCGTTCCATTACAACCTGCACGTTCATGCTGCCGAGCGAACGGGCGCTGATGCCGATCAGGCCGTCCGGCCGCTCGCAGATCACAAACGAAGCCTGCACGCCCGTCATGTTCAGCAGCGTATCGGCCACCTGGGCGATCAGCAGCTGCGGGACTTTGCGGCCCGGCTCCGCCGCGGCTACGGCAATATGCCCGTGAATCATCCGCGCATGCTTGATGATATCGGCCTTGGCGATATACTCTTTCAGGTCTTCCTTCAGCAGCCGCTGCACCAGCACCGTGTCGGCCCCGTTCCGCCGCAGGAACGCCGCCGCCTCGAACGTGCGCGACCCGGTATGCAGCGCAAAATGCTTCGTATCGACCGTCATCCCCGCCAGCAGCGTCGTCGCCTCCAGCGGGCTGATCTCCACCTTCTCGTGAATGTACTGCAACAGCTCGGTTACGAGCTCGCAGGCGGAGGAGGCGTACGGTTCCAGATAGACGAGCACCGCGTCGCTCACGAATTCCTCGCCCCGCCGATGGTGGTCCACGACGACTACCCGGCTCGCCTCCTCCACCAGCCGCGGCTCCATCGTGATCGACGCCTTATGCGTGTCCACGAGCACGAGCAGCGTATGCTGCGTCATCATACCGAGCGCCTGCTCGGGCGTAATGAACCGCCGCATCAAGGCGTCGTCCTTGCCGATATGCTCCATCAGGCTGCCGATGCCCGGGTTCGGGCCATCCAGGACGATGTGGGCTTCGACCTTGTACATATCGGCGGCTTTCAGCACGCCGATGGAGGCGCCGATCACGTCGAAGTCCGGGACGCGATGGCCCATGATGATGACGCGGTCGCTCTCCTGCATCAGGTCGCGCAGAGCGTGCGCGATGACGCGGGCGCGAACGCGCGTCCGCTTCTCTATGGCGCCCGATTTGCCGCCATAGAAAGACAACCTCTGACCGGCCTTCACCGCGGCCTGGTCGCCCCCCCGCCCGAGCGCCATATCGAGGCTGGACTGGGCGAGTTCGCCCAGCTCGCTGAAGCGCTCGGTGCCGAAAGCGAGGCCGATGCTGAGCGTAATCGGCACCTTCAGGTCCGCGGTCATCTCGCGGACCTCGTCGAGGATGACGAACCGGCTTTGCTCCAGTTCGTTCAGCGATCTCTGATTCAGGATCATCAGATACCGTTCGGAAGACAGCCGACGCAGATAAACGCGGTACTGTTTGGCCCATTCCGTGATCGCTGTCGCGACCCGGGCGATCAACGCCGTCCGCTGCTGGTCGTCCATCCCCTGCGTCGCCTCGTCGAGATTGTCCAGCAGAACGATGCCCAGCGCGGCGCGTTCGTCTTCGTAGCGCTCGCGCAGCACGGCCAGTTCCGTCATATCGTGGATGTAAATGAGCCGCTCCGCCTGATCAACGGTAAGCTCGTAATAACGATCATCCACCATCGCTTCCGCTTTCGTTTTTCCGCCGTGTCCTTCCTTCTTGTCCCGTCCCCCCGGCTGCGGCAGCTGCAGCTGCGGCAGCAGCTCGGCGAGCGGCTGACCGACGACCGAATCCCTGCCGTACATCCCGCCGACGAACCGGTTGTGCCATTCCACGGTCCGGTCCTCACTGTAGAGCATTAGCCCAAACGGAAGACTGCCGACCACTTGGCCTTCCACCCGTTTGACGCGATAGTTCAGATCCGTGACGTAACGGACCAGTTCCTTGCGGAACCGGCGTTCCGCCTGCAGCATGTTATAGGTCAGCACCCCGACCAGGCAAAGGCTGACGAGTCCCAGAATCCAGTTGTAATAGGAGACGAAGATGACGAGCAGCAGCTGAAGCATGAACATCCACACGGTTTGATAACCGTACCAACGTTTTTGCAAAAGATTTGGCATGCCTTCTCACCCTATCGTCTTGGTCTAGTAATCATATCCCGCAGCGGAAAAGCGATGTCCAGAATCCCCACGATACGCAAAGGCGGAATGAACAAGAGCGCCACCACGAGCAGCACCGGTATGGCCGGGTTCCACCTGCGATGATAAGCCACAAAGAAGAAGAAGCTTGCCGTTTGTACCATAAACAAAAACTGCAGCAGCGGCATCAGATTGAGCACGATCGTGCCGAGGAACCCATTTTGTATGACTCCGCCGGCAAACAATTGGATCAGCAGCCCGATCAAATAGTACCAGATTAGCGAGCGCGGAAGCTTCCAGTCCCGGATCGGCGCCAGCTTCGGAACGGCATGCCCCAGACTGGCCAGCGTCGGCCGGGAGACGGCATGGGCCACGGCGGCCATCAGCAGCGAGCAGACGATCATCGTGAACGGCACCATCCGTACGGTCAGGCTGGAAAACTGCTGGCTCAACTCTGGCGACCAGACCAACCCGCCCGACATGGAGCTGTCGGCCACGTCCTGCAAAGGCGCAACCGCCGCATTGATCATATCTTCAATGGCCGTGGCCAGATTGAAGTTGAAGAACACCGTGCTGATCAGCAGCACCAGAATAAATTCCAGCAGGAGCGTCCCGGTCCCGGACATCACGATCCGAAAGGCCGGGCTTCTTTTTTTATATAAATAACCCATCACGATCGCGGGGATGATGAAAAACACAGCCTCCAGCAATAGGAACGGCCCGAAAACAAGCGCCGCAATCAGCCAAACGGCCGCCGTATGCGCGATAAACGCTCTGGTGGACAACGTCGTGTAGAGCAAGACGCCCGGTACCATTAGAAAAAAAATCGTAACAACGGTCAGCGGAGTAGCGAGTGACAGCAGAAGCAGCAAATAAACGGCGCTCCAGGCCACCGATGTCCAGCGCAACTTCAAATGGGTTCACCTCTTACGCATATGTTCTTCAAGTGCAGATATATCCTGATACCAATCCTCCAACTGGTGACCCTCCTGCTGATGCTTCCTTAGTTTTTCCAGAATACTGTCATCCATATCCCGATAGGAAACACCAAGTCTGCGCCCCAAAATATAGCTGCTGACGATCAGACTGGCAAGACTGTCCGTTACCCGTGTCGTGCTGCCTTCCCAAAGTGCCTTAAACAAACGGGATACGTGATCGACAACTTCGGTTTTAAGCCATTCAATCACCTTGGCGCGTTTGGCCACATCCATTTCCCTTTGCATGGCGGACAGCTTCCACCCTCCCCGAAAAAAACTTATTCTTCATTATAGCATATAGCAAATGCGCCAAGGGACGCAAACGCCTTCTATTTATTGGATTCCAGCACGTTTCTGGTGACGAACTTTTCGCAATATTCGATAATTTGGCTGCGGCGGACGATACCGATAAACCGCCCCCGGTCGTCCACTACCGGCACGAAGTTCTGCACCTTTGCCAAATTGATCAAATCCTCCATATCCGCATCGATGCGCACCGGCTTGATATCCATCTTGAGCGGAACATCCTTCAGCAAAAATTTTGAAGCGGTCTCAAAGTTTATTTTGCCGCCGGAGTTTTTCATATGCCACAGCAAATCGCCTTCGGTCACCGTTCCGACATAGGCCCCGTCCTGGCTGATAATCGGCACCGCCGTATAACGGTGAAACTCCATCCGCTCCAGCGTCTGCCGCAGTGTGGAATCCAGCGTGACGGTGACGACATCGTTTTTGGGCAATAAAAAAAATGCAATATTCATCGGATCGAAATCCTCCTCACCTTTCTTCAGGCTCCCCTATTTGTTACGTTTCAAAACGGGAGTTGTTCCGCCCATCCCGCGAGAAATCGGCAGCCGGAAACCGGACTGCCGAATTTTTTCACTATATTTTAAAATATGACGGGATTCTACGGCTATGCTCCTATCGCTCTCCCGCTATTGCGCCGCGGACGTTCCCGAATCGCTTCCGTTTGAAGCCCCGGCTTCAGTCTCGGCCTTTTCCGCGTCGCGCGATTCCGGTGTAATCAATTTATCCGGCTCCGTTTCCGGATCGATCCAGCTCCCGATCATCTCTTTGGCGAAGGCGACATCCTCTTCGTTGGCTTTATCATAATAAATCCCTTTGATGCGCATCCCTTCGCCCATAATGGTGAACCCGCTGATCTGTGGCTGCTGCTTCCCGAGCAGCACCTGCTTCGACAGGTCGATGATTTTGCTTGGCGCAAGATCGGTTTTGAAGTTTTCCCCCATCATGTCCATCAATTCGGGAATTTTCGTCACCTGGTCCAGCTTCAGCATCCGGTTTACCATCGCATTCAAAAAGATCTGATGGCGTTTCGTCCGTTCAAAGTCGCTGTCCTCCCGGTATCTGACGTAATTAAGCGCTTCTTCCCCGCTATACAGCGGTTTGCCGGCCTTAATCGTAAATTTCTCGTGGTATTTCTCCTTATTGACGATATCCTTGGTGATCGGCAGCTCAATGCCGCCCAGGGCGTCTACAATTTCCCTCAGCCCATGAAAGTTGATCGCCGCATAATAATCGGCCGGATAACCGAGTAAGTTCTCCACGGTGTCCTTCGCCATTTTCTCGCCGCCAAAAGCATACGCGTGGTTAATCTTATCCATACTGCCTTTACCCACAATTTCCGTATACGTATCGCGGGGAATGGAAATGAGCAGCACTTTTTCCTCTTCCGGGCGCACCACCGCATAAATCATCGTATCGGATCGGGCCGGTTCATTATCCCGTTGATCGACACCAAGCAGCAGTATGGTGAACGGCTCCTGTCCCTGCTCCTGAGCAACCTGCTGCGGCTCCGTTTCGCCCCCCAGCGGAGCATAGGATTCCTGCAATTGCTTCTCCACCTGTCCGGAGAGGAACAAGTCAAACGCCATGATGGCCAGCGGCTTGCGGAACATGTAGGCTCCCGCCCCGATGATCAGCACGATGGCGATGATTGCAATCCACGACTTTTTACCTAGCTTCTTCTTTTTACGCTTCGAGCTGCGTTTCTGCCTTTCTATCATATGATGCCTCCGTTTTTAATTCATAGATTTAAATTTCCATTATATAGTAAAAATACCATTCCCAACTTGCCGACAAAAATATCTCTATCGTTTCGTACTATAACACATTGAGGAATTACGGTACAACAATAACCGACATACCTCCCGCCGGACAGGCCGCTTAGGTATCTGGTAAAACATCTCCCAGCGCAAGAGATTAATCCGACAAGATACATTTTCTCGTCACCACATTCTGTCACCATATTCTAACGGTTGCCACAGCCGCTATTTGCTCCAATATCGCCGTTTTCATATTCTAACGGTTGCCGTAGCACTAGCGTTGCAAGAACACTAACATCAATTTTCAGCAAAACCCACATTTGGATTATTGAAACTATAAATGGATTTTTTTACAGTCATTTTTTAAGCTTAAGACCAAAAAGCCAAGGTTACCTAATGCGTAGGTCGCGATGTCCCATTAAATGTATATAATGGATATTATTCCTTGAACTTGCTTGGCTTAATTATCCCAACCATTGTGCGCACCGATAACGCTTTGGGACCTGACCCCGGACGTCTCCCCGGACTACTTCGACTGGGTTTCCGATCCAGTTCGGTTCGAAAGGATCGCCATGAACGGTACAAATACTCGCGGAGAATCCGGAGCACTTGCCAGTTTGTTTTTGCCGTTTGGGTGCTGTGCCGGATGTGCTCCACGAGCAAGGCAGTAATTAAAGCCAAGAATAACTGGTTCCAAATAGCCTGTGGTTTATGACTGTGCAGCTTCTTCAATCGCAAATGTTGCTTCAGCCATTTAAAATACAACTCGATGAGCCAGCGATTTTTGTAGATCTGCGCGATTTCTTCAGCGGTCTTATCCCATACCGATGTAAAAATACGATAAGTCCGTTCCTGCTCGTCATAAAACTCCACCAAACGAACGGAATGTTCCATGGATCGGAAGGAACTGCCCACGCAAACCTTGGCGTCCCGCGTGATGTTCGAGCCTTCCGGAACAGGATACTCCTCAATGACGGTGGCAAGCGCGCGATCTCGCATACGGATCACAAACTGGATGTTGTCCTGGACCCATTGATCCATCCGGGCATAATCATCATAACCGCGATCCATCACATAAATCGCATCCGAGGGGACGACCAGTTCAACGGCCCCCGCACGATCCCCTACATTGAGCGAACTGGGGATCATGGCATCAGGAAATAGCTTGTCGGGAGCTGTAACAACGAGGCGCAGATGCATCTTGACGCCGCTACTCTTATTTGACATCTTGGCCCAACTTCCAAGTTGAAGCGGCAGTCGAATGCTGGAAGAATCAATGATGTGCAATTTCCCGCTCTGGCCCTGGTGGCAAGCACGTTGCTGTGTTTGTGATGCCAGATGCTGAAACATCCACTCCAACAGCTCCGTTGGGATCTGATCGAGTTTTCGGGATAATTGCGAGCCGCTGATACTCTCCAACTGTAGAAGCTGCTGAAGTTTCGGCTCAGCACGAAGTGCAATTTCCATTTCACCGTAAGATGACCATTGTTTCAACTGAGCATTGATGAAGAGCATGATCGCTTTCATCGTGGTAAGTTTCTTGGTGTAATGGTCGAAGAGTAAACGTTGATGCACATCGATGGGCAGTAAGGAAATCAGTTGACAAATGACCGTTTTAGCTTTAACGTTATCCATGGTTGGTCTCCTTTTGTAGAGAGTTATGGACAACGTACCTACCTCTTTACAATAGGAGATTTTTTATGCTTTTTCCATGAAAAATGATCATAATTACCCATATTTAACTAATATTTGATTATTCGCGTTAGGTTTTATGCAACGCTAGTGTTGCCGTAGCGCTTATTTAGCTAAAACCCGGCGATTTGGGCTCAGATTTGAGCAGATAACCGCGCTCACAACCGTTAAAATTTAGAAAGGGTCTTTTTATGCAAAATAGCGAATAATACAACCGTTAGATTTCTGACGTGATCTCAAATGGAATAGCGGGCAAGGTGTACCTGAGATTTTGTATAAGCGTTAATGCAACGCCAGTGCCCTAACGGGCCCACATGACCCTATTTCGCTCTAAACCCGTTCACCCAAGCCGATTTGAGGTAAATAAGGTCATCTGTGTCCGTACATTTTGCATACGTCCGTTTTTCCGAAAATAACGGCTCTGGTGTCCCTTAGCCCCAGATTCCCCTTCTCCTCCCTTCTCTAGCTGCGCAACCTCCCTAACCCTGCCGAAAATTCCATAAAGAAGCCAGACCGCGTTTAGCGGTAGTTTTCCTTGAAGTATCAGGAAACCGAGGCTCCGAATCCAAAAAAACAGAGGCCTGTTCCTCATATGAGAGCAGCCCCCTGTTCTTTCTATTATTCCATTGCTACCGATTTCCAGCCTTATACCAAACCGCTATCCGCGCCGAGCGGAAAGTGGCAAGCCACTTGGCGGCCGGGCCCGGCTTCCGTCAGCTTCGGCTCCACCTTGGCGCATTTGTCCCCGGCAAACGGGCAGCGGGTGTGGAACCGGCAGCCCGATGGCGGATTTGCCGGCGACGGCACATCCCCCTGCAGCACGACGCGCTCCTTGCGGCGTCCCGGCGCAGGCTTGGGAATCGCCGACAGCAAGGCGGCCGTATAAGGATGAAGCGGCGCGGCAAACAACGTTTCGGTTTCCCCCACCTCCACCAGTTTGCCGAGGTACATCACCCCTACCCGGTCCGATATGTGACGGACGACATTCAAACCGTGGGCAATGAACAAAAACGTCAACCCCAATTCACGCTGCAGCTTCATCAGCAAATTGATGACCTGCGATTGCACGGAGACGTCCAGCGCCGAAACAGCCTCATCCGCGACGATAAATTTCGGGTTCAGGGCAATTGCCCGGGCAATACCGATCCGCTGCCGCTGTCCCCCGGAAAATTCGTGCGGGTACCGGTTGCGCCGGCTGGCATCCAGCCCGACCAGCTCCATCAGCTCAACAACGCGCTCGTCGATCTGTTTGGCCGACATGCTGCGGTGAACGCGCAGCGGTTCGCCGATGATATCCCTAACCAGAAAACGCGGATTCAGCGAGCCAAACGGATCTTGAAAAATGATCTGCATTTCCTCGCGCAATTTTCGCAGCTCCTGGCCCTTTAACTTGTGAATATCCCGCCCCCGGAACACGACCTCCCCGTCCGTCGCGCCCTGAAGCCGTAATATAACGCGTCCCAACGTCGATTTGCCGCAGCCCGATTCACCGACGAGCCCGAAGGTCTCTCCTTGGCGAATGGCCAATGAAACGTCGTCAACGGCTTTCACGTGCCCAACGACCCGGCTTAACAATCCTTTTTGAATCGGAAAATATTTCTTTACGTTGCGGATATCCACCAAAATCTCCCCGGAATCTTGGCTCTCCGCCTTCGGTGCTGACTGCAAAGGCGCCGTGTTGATGATCATGCCGGTTTCACCCCGCTTCTTCCGCTGGGCTCCCCCGCCGCGAACACCGGCTTATCCTCATACAACCAGCACGCCGCGCGATGATCGTTCCCAACCAGAAATTCGCCGGGCTCCTTCTGCCGGCAAATGTCCTTAGCATACGGACAGCGGGGATGAAACCGGCACCCCGAGGGCAGCTGTCCGATCGGCGGAATCGTTCCCTGGATCGTATACAGCTCGCCTCCGCGCTCCCCTTCAAAGCCCGGAATCGATTGCAGCAGCCCCACTGTATATGGATGGCTCGGATGGGCGAAGATTTCCTCCACCGGCCCTTCCTCCACGATCGCTCCAGCGTACATGACGGCGACCCGGTCGGCCATTTCCGCGGCCACGCCCATGTCGTGCGTAATCAGTAAAATCGACATCCCCAGCTCGGCCTGCAGCTTCCGCAGCAGATCGAGAATTTGCGCCTGCACCGTCACGTCCAGCGCCGTCGTCGGTTCATCGGCGATCAGCAACTCCGGATTGCAAGCTAGGGCAATGGCGATCACGACGCGCTGGCACATGCCCCCCGACAGCTCGTGCGGATATTGCTTGGCGCGGATCTCCGGAGCCGGAATCCCGACCAGACGCAGCAAATCGACCGCCATGCTCCAGGCTTCCTCCCCGTTTTTGTTCTGGTGCAGCTTTAAGCTTTCGGCAATTTGCTCCCCGGCCGTAAATACCGGGTTTAGCGCCGACATCGGATCCTGGAATATCATGGCAATCCGATTTCCGCGGATTTGGCGCATTTCCTCCTGGCTCATCTGCGACAGATTCTGCCCGCGGAACCTGATATCTCCCTCCAAAATCATCCCCCCGGCATAATCAAGCAGCCGCATAATGGCCAGCGAGGTGACGCTTTTTCCGCTGCCCGACTCGCCGACCAGGCACAGCGTTTGCCCTTTGTCCAGGCTAAGCGAGATGCGGTCGGTTGCCTTGACGACGCCCTGCTCCGCAAGAAACCCTGCCGTCAATTTGCGGATTTCGAGTAATTTTTCCGCCACTTTGTCAGCCTCCTCCGCGATTTGCTGATGTTCTGTCTGGGATCCAGGGCGTCGCGAATGCCGTCGCCGATAAAGTTCACCGCCAGCACAACGATCAGGATGCACAGCCCGGGATAAACGGCTTGCATTTTATCGATCAGCATAAATTCCTGCGCATTGCTGAGCATAAGCCCCCAACTCGTCGCCGGCGCCTGGATGCCGAGCCCCAGGTAGGACAAAGCCGATTCGCTCAAAATGGCCGTGCCTACCATTAACGTCGCATTGACGATAATCGGAAAGCTGGAATTGCGCAGCAGATGGCGGAAAATGATCCCCATATCCGATACCCCGATCGCCCTTGCCGCTTCCACATACTGCATTTCCCGCAGCTGCAGAAAGTTGCCCCGGACCAGACGGGCGATGCTCATCCAGCTCGTCAAGGCCAAAATCATGATCATGTACCGGATTTCGGACCCGAAGATGGCAAGCACAAGGATATTGAGAAACAAGGTGGGCACCGAATTCATCACATCAACGATGCGCATGCATACCGTGTCGACCCAGCCGCCGAAGTACCCGGACAACGCCCCGACGACCGATCCGATCACAACCGACGCCAAAGCCACGGAAAAGCCGATCAGCAAGGAAATGCGGGCGCTGTACAGCAGCCGGGTAAAAATATCCCGCCCCAGCTCATCGGTGCCGAGCAGATGCCCTGGCGAACCGGCCGGAAGGTTGGCGTACAACAGATCGATTTTCGCCGGATCATGCCTTGAAATCAGCGGTGCCAATACAGCGGCGATAATGAAAAACAACAGCACGCCCAGACCCGTCATGGCGTACGGATTATGCGAAAATTTGCTCCAGAGCATTCTCCATGGGCCGGGCGGCTTTTTGGACGAAAGCGCCGGCTCGGCTTTGCCGCCGGTTACGGAAGATTCCGCCGGCTTCGGAACGGGCGGCTCCGGAGAAGGGCCGGACGGATACGGAACTTTCAGCTCGCTCACGCCGCCGTTCCCCCCTTCTGCCCCAATTTGACCCGCGGATCCACGATCGCGTACAAAATGTCCGCCAGGAGGCTGCCGATAACTACCACGACAGCGGTAACGATGGTAATTGCCATCAGTACGGAATATTCACGCGCCGTGGCCATCTCAACATATAATCGGCCCATGCCCGGCCAGTTAAACACGTTTTCCGTCAAAGCGGCTCCCCCGACCAGCAGCGGCAAATCAAGGCCGATGATCGTGATGATCGGAATGAGCGCGTTGCGCAGCGCATGCCGGAACACCACCTTGCGTTCCTTGACGCCTTTGGCCCGTGCGGTGCGGATGTAATCCTGCTCCAGCACCTCAAGCATGCTCGCGCGCGCGTATTTCATATAAGAAGCCAAGAACCCCAAAGACAGCACCGAGACCGGCAGCACCAGATGCATAAACAAATCGGCGATGCTGCCTTCCTTGCCGCGGCTGTGCATGTCCGAAAGCGGAAACCAGTCGAGTCCCAGGGAAAGCCACTGCTGCAGCAAAATGCCGAACCAGAACGTCGGCATGGCAAACCCCAAATAAGAGATAAAAGACGCGGTCTGGTCGGACAAGCCGTACTCCTTCGTACTGTTGTAAATCCCCCAGGGAAGCGCAATAACCAGCGTCACCAGCCAGGCCGCCCCCATCAAAATCAGCGTGTTGGCGATCCGCGGCCACAGCAGATCCCCCACCGGAAGATGATTTTTAAACGTATAACCGAGGTCGCCCCGCAGCAGGTCCCCCACCCAGCGGACGTACTGGACGGGGATCGGCTGATCGAGTCCAAGATTACGCTTCTGCTGTTCGAACGTTTCCGGCGATAAGCCCGGAGCCAGCATCATCTGGGTGGGACCGCCCGGAGCAGCGTGGATGAGCAGAAAGGTGACGACCGTAATCAAAAATATGACCAGCACCGATTGCAGCAAACGACGGATCAGATATTCTGTCATTGTTTACCCTCCCGAGGCAGCAGGCGATAGAACCACCGGACCCTTTCCATGAAAGAGAAGGAGAAAGAGAGTGCTCCCTTTCCCCTCCGGCGATTCTATTTCCCGTACGCCTTTTCTAGTCGGTTACCCACCATTTGATGACATGGAAGTATTGACCGTATCCAAGCGACGGTTCCGGACGGTCTTCTTCCGCCCAATGCACCCGAGGTCCCGTTCCGATCGCCTGCCCGTATTGATACAGGAACACGTAAGGCAAATCGGTGGAGATCTCCTTGGCCACTTCTTTATAAATCGCCTGCCGTTCCGCCTGATCGACCGTCGAGTATCCGTCCACCCATAGCTGATCCAGCTTCTCGTTTTTGTACCAGCCGCTGTTTTGGCCCGCCGGCGGGAAATATTTAGAGGAGAATACGTTTTCCGAATCGGGATCCGGCGTATTCAGCGACCAGCCGAGCAGGATCGCTTGGTATTTGCCCGGCGTTACGTTCTGGTCGATCCATGCCGCGAAATCGATCGCTTTCGGGGTCACCTCGATCCCGACATCCTTCAGATTTTGCTGAACGATCGCAGCGATCTGCTCGCGGCGGCTGTTTCCGGCGTTGTACTGCAGTTCAAAGGAGAAGCGGTGTCCGTCCTTCTCGAGAATGCCGTCCTTGCCGGCCACCCAGCCGTCTTCGGCCAGCAGCTGTTTCGCCTTTTCCGGATCATAGGGATAATTTACGGCCGCGTCTTTCGGGTCCGCCCACGTATCCGGCAGGAACGGCGCATTCATCAGCGCGCCGACGCCTTTCAGCACATTGTCGACCATGCCTTGACGGTTAAGGGCATAAGCGATCGCCTGTCTCGTCTTTTGCCCTGCAAACAATCCGTAATTGTCCTTGAAGTTTTTCGGGTCAAAATTAAAGTTGACGTATTCGTACTGAGCCCCCGGCTTTTGGATGATCGCGATATCCTTGTTCGCTTTTACAGCTTCCACCTGAGTCACAGGTATCGCGCTGATATGGTCCGTATCGCCTTTCAGAAGCGCCTGTACTTCGGTGTTTTGATCGGCGTAAATTTTGTAAATGACTTGGGAGATATGCGGTTTCACCGCCCCCCAATAGTTAGGGTCCGCATCCAGCGTATGGCTTTCGCCCTGTTTCCACGCCGTCCACTTCCACGGTCCGCTCGTGACCGTCTTGGCCGGATCGGTGCCGAAGGCGTTCTTCTGCAGTTCCTTCACCGGAACGTCCTTCAAGATATGGGCCGGAGCCAATTCTTGGACCAGTGAATACTGGAACGGAGCATAAACCTGCTTCAGCGTAATATTAACGGTATGGTCATCGACCTTTTTCATTTTGTCGATTTTGTCATATAAACCTATTCCGGGAGCCCCGGTATCCGGGTTGCGAATCGTGTCGAACGTATAAATGATATCGTCTGCGGTCACCGGCTGTCCGTCGCTCCACTTCGCCGTATCCTTCAGCTTCACGGTGTACGTTTTGCTGTCCTCGGAAATTTGCGGAAGTTCCGCGGCCAATGACCACGGTTCGGCGGCGACATTTCCTTCCCGGTCCAAATCATACAACTTGGCAAAAATAAACTGCTCCACATCCCCCGAAGACGTGTCATTTATTAAAATCGGATTTACATTGACGATATCGGAAAACGAACTGAGCGTAAGCGTTCCGCCGTCCACCGGTTCATTGGCCGCCTTATCCGTTCCCGGCTCGGACGAATTTTCGGTTGGCGTCTTGTTTTCTGGCGCAGGTGTTTTGGAAGCCGTGTTGTCCGTGCTGCAGCCCGTAAACAAGATTCCGACCAGCGATAAAATAAGTAAAACCGACCACAATTTGCTCCTTCTGCCCATGATGCAATGACTCCTCCTTTTGAATTATGTAATTGAAACCGATCCTCTTATGGGAAAAAATCACAGTTGAATTATTGATCATAATACATGTGAAAATATCTTACGTCAATATCTTTTTTAGCAAACTGTTGGTTCCTGAATTATCATATTTTTCAAAAAATATAAATTAAAAGTTTGTGTAAAACGCTTACAACGTTTAATAAGTTATGTTTTATTACATATAACTAACATTAATGATAGCTTGTTTTTGACACATATTACATAAATATGACAAGATACGACTAGGCTTGTCTATAAAATAATCACATTTTGTCGTATCGCATCGATTGATATCGTTCAATCTCAGGGTTAGTATGTTAGAAAACCTGGCCAATTTCCCCCGCCCTTCTGGGGCATAGAGAAAAGAAAGGATCACGGAGCGGAACAATAATCCGCCTGTGATCCTGCTTTTGTTGTATATTAGAATGAATTAGAATACCTCGTAATTATGACCATAGTTATTATCCCAATACGTTTGCCCACCGGTTGTATACGAAATCGCATATTTAACATTGGTAGCACCCGGAACATTGAAACTGTAGTTCCAATTTTCAACACTATTGAAATTATTCAAGGAGCCATTATAAGTGGCGTAGCCCTCTTGAGTCGTTGCCCAATCATCCGTTGTGTACCGTATCTTCACGATTTTCGTAGGATCCAGGTTTTTCACATAAATATTTCCGCTAAATTCACCATTGCTCAGAGTACTATTGGCGTTAAGCACATTTGGTGATCCCAAAATCACGGATCTAAGTGGAACTGTACTATTCACTTCATTGTAATAATTCGCTGACCCGTTGTTATCCCAATAGCTCTGGTTATTCACTTCGTATTTGATTGAGAATTTTATGAATCTCAGATTCTTCAACTCAGAATGTTCTGTTGTGGAACCATTTGTGGAAATGCTAAAACGCCATTTCTCATGGTTTACATCTGTCGGACCTACATAATACGCACTCGTATCATACCAATTTGTGTTATCTGTCGTGTAATGGACAGTCACATTCTTCACGGGTCCCAGATTAACCACTTCAATATTGCCGCTGAATCCGACATATCCAGGTTTATATATAACGCTGACATCCGAGTCAATAAGCTTGACCTCATCACCGCTCGCAAATGCCGATCCAGCAAAAGATACACCAAAAATCAGAGTAAACATCATCAATCCAGCAAATATTTTTTTTATTGCTTTCACAATTTTACCTCCTCTAATTTTAAATCTTCACACCTGAGTCTGAACCGACAAGGAAAACATATATTTGTAGGCTTTATTGTTCTTTCATCCCTCCTTCAACTGTTCGAAACCATTTTGCTCCTTTCTGAAAGCCAATCATTTACTGTACAAAGGATAACTCTGGTGGGAATTTATGTAAATAGTAAATAAGTAACATATTTTGTACAAATACCTATTCTTTCTTCGGTTCTACTACGAGAACTCTTCCCCTTCTTTCATGAGCCAAAGTCCCTGCGCATCGCCCTCTACTCCGCCGGAAAATGTATATTCACAAAAAAAGCAGCCGGAACCATGTAGGTTCCGGCTGCCGTTTTCAGCTTGCCGATTACTCCGTAGTGTAAGGAAGCAATGCGATTTGACGAGAGCGCTTGATGGCAACCGTCAAAAGGCGTTGGTATTTCGCGCTGGTGCCCGTTACACGACGAGGCAAAATTTTGCCGCGTTCGCTGATGAATTTCTTCAGCAACTCGGTGTCTTTATAATCAATGTGAGTAATTTTATTCACAGTGAAGTAGCACACTTTACGACGTTTGTTGCGGCCGCCGCGGCGAGCCGGTCTCTTGTCGTCTCCGCCTTCTCTTTGTTTGAAGCTCATGCTTTTCAGTCCCTTCCGTAATTAAAATGGCAAATCGTCATCCGAAATGTCGATCGGTTTCCCGTCATCGGAGAAAGGATCATCTTGATTGCTGCGCGAGAATCCGCCGCTGCCACGGTTGTTGCCACCGTTGCCGCTGCCACCGCCTCCGAATGGAGACTCCTCCCGCATGCCGCCTCCGCCACCTGAGCCGCCTTCGCGGTTCGATTCCAAGAAACGGACATTGTCGGCAATAACTTCGGTGACGTACACACGCCGGCCTTCGTTATTTTCGTAATTCCGTACTTGAATACGTCCTTCCACCGCGGTAAGCCGTCCTTTCCGCAAATAGTTCGCGCAAGTCTCAGCGAGCTGCCTCCAGGTGACCACCGGAATGAAATCCGCTTCCCGTTCTCCACCCTGCGAGGTGAACGGTCTGTCCACCGCAATCGTAAACTGAGTCACCGCCACGCCGGAAGGCGTATAGCGAAGCTCGGGATCCCGGGTAAGACGTCCGATTAGAATGACACGGTTCAACAATCAAATCCCCTCCTTCGGGAAGTGTTTACTCAAACTTGAACAATTAGGCTACGTCTTTCGTGATGAGATAACGGATAACCTCGTCGGAAATCTTCAAAATCCGCTCAAGCTCGGCAACCACTTCAGGGGCAGCCGTGAAATTTACGAGCACGTAAATTCCGTCGCGAACCTTGTTAATCTCATACGCAAGCCGGCGTTTGCCCAACACGTCGTGTTTGGTAATTTCACCGCCGTTTTGGATGATACCTTGGAATTTTTCGACTGTAGCTTGAACAGCTTCTTGTTCAACGTCAGGACGAATAATGTACATCACTTCATATTTGCGCATCTGATTCACCTCCTCTTGGACTATGGCCCCTAAATTGCTGCGCTTAGGAGCAAGGAGCGAGCGTAAACTCGCACCATATTAATATACCAAATTGCCCGGGCCACTGCAAGTGCAAGCCTAAAGAGAGCCCAAACGGCCCCGGGATATAGATCGCGGCGGTTTAACGGCCGCCCTGGTTTTCCGTTTTCCCCGCAGCCGTCAAATCTTTGAATTTACTGGACTTCGTGCCGTAAGTCCCCTGCATCACGGCAATCCCCAAGACGGCGACCGCCAGCGTAATGGCCAGCGCGAGACGGGACCCGATTTCCCAAGCGGCCCCCGTAACGAGCGAGCCGATAAATGACCCCAGATACTGGATGCTGTTGAATATTCCGTTGGTCGTCCCCCGATAGCCGGCGCCGGCCATATCGTTGACGCAGCTTTGGGCGATCGTGGACACGCAAATGTAACAAACCATAAACAATACGCTGCCCGCCAAAATAAACCCGTAGCTCAGCTTGTAGAACAAGGCGATACCGACGGCGCAGAGCAAAAAAGCGGCTTGCAGCAAAATAAAGCGGTACCCTTTGGCCGCGATTCGGCCGGAAAATTTCAAAGCAATAATCGCTACGGCCACCGCAGGCATAAACACCTTCCACATTCCGTCCGTTCCCGTGATGGTCTGCAGATCCATCGGAACGATGTAAAACACGGCCACCATAACATAATTGTTGATGAAAGCAGCCGCGTTTAATTTTAAGTAGGCCTTATTTTTCAGCAAACTCTTCATCAGCGGTTTTAAACCGGACGGAACGTCTTCCCCCGCGGGCCGGCCTGCCGCCGCCCCCCCTGGCTCCCTCTCAGGCTCCTTTAAAAAGAACAAAATGAGCAGCCAGCTTACAGTAATAATGAAGGCGCACGCCAGAAACATTTCGTTGACGGTCAATATCCGGTGCACCATCGGCCCGAAGGCAAACGAAGCCGCAGCGGCAAAGCCGATGCTGGCGCTCGCGATGCTCATCGCTCTCAGACGCAGCCGTTCGTCCAATCCTGCGGATATCCAGGAAAATACCACGGCTATGACCGCGCCGCTCCCCTGAAGGGCGCGGGCTGCAATCAGCCAGTAGATGCTGGTGGCGTAATAAGCGAGGACAAGCCCGACGATGACCTGGGCAAATCCGATCAATATGACTTTTTTATTTCCGATTTTATCGCTCCATAATCCGAACGGAATCTGAAACACGGCCTGCGCCAGACCAAACACGCCCAGCGCCACCCCGGCGAGCGTCGGCGTATATCCGCTCAGCGATTTGGAATACACCGATATAAACGGCATCACCATCGTCATCGCAACCTGCCGGATGCTGACCGCGGTACTAAGGATTAGCAAAAAGCCAAGCCCTGCTCTTGTGAAACCTTCTGTCTTGTATTTGCCGGTGCCGTTCATTGCATCGTCTGCTCCCAATCTTGCGGCATATTTTGATGGATGATCCAGGATTTATCGATATGCTCGCGGAAAAATTGCGGCGTAACTACCGCTTTTACTTTAATATGGCCCGTGATTCCCGTTTGTTCGCTTCTTTGCCGCTCCAACTCGGCGAACGTCCCCGGCCGGAATTGTACATAATGGGGCGGCTTAATGATCGTTCGCGAATAATTGCGGTAGGCGATGCGGATCTCTTTCAATGCCGCCGCAAAGGCGTCCATGAATTCGTTCATGGTCTCCGGCGATAGAACCTCTTTCATTTCAATCCCCAGACAATGGTGGACAAAACAATCCCGGTCCATCCAGCCGAAAAACAGATGAGGCCCCGCCTTCAGCTTGAGCCCGGCGGCAGCCTGATTAACGGCCTGGGCAATCTCCGCTTCGTTCAGCTTCTCCCCCGTTAAGTTGACCATGGACACCGTCCGTCCGACAACTTTGATCTGCGGCGGATCAGCCGACACGAATCTTACCACATCACCAGTCGTATAGCGGTACAGCCCATTAGAGCCCGTAATGATCATTTCGTACGGTACATCCTGCCTCACGTCCGCCAAAGGACACACGCTGCCGCTTTCCGGATCGCGAAATTCAAAGTAATACAAATCCGCGTTCAGCGTAAGCCCCGGGTCCTGCTCGGAATAAACGCAACCATACGCCCCTTCGGTGCCGGAATAAAAGTCGCTGACCCATACACCGTCGCCCAGCACTTGCCGGATTTGCGGAATAAACGTATCGTAAAGCACACCGGTAGACAACATCACCCGGAAGTTGGGCCATAGCTTCAGCAAATCGATACTGCCGTCGTCTCCCATCGCCGCCCGCACCGTCTCACGGTATTCGGGCAAGCGGGAAAATAAGCTGCCGCTCCGGTATTTAATATAATTCAATAAGTTCAGCGAGAAGCTGGTAATCCCGCCAATGCCGACAATATTGTGCTTTAGCGCGTATTTGGCCGTTTCAAACATTCTGCGGTCGTAATCTTCAAGCTCCATCACCGAATCGGGGACCGGATTAATATCCCTCAGCCTTGAGTTGTAGGAACTCATGATGCCGGAAATATAGCCGACCGGTACCCCGTTGATTTCCCCGACCTTCCGCGGCCCCGCCGTCGATAAAACCTTTCCGTCGGGCGGCAATAATAAGCCGCCGCCGGACTCCATATACCCGATTAAATTCCGCTTGGCGGCGCGAGACCACTGATCAAGGCTTTCACGGGTATGCGGTATCAGCTTGGCCGTGCCGGACGAACCGCTGGTTTTGGCCCAATAAAAGATTGGATCGCGGGTTAACACCCCCGGCTTCCGCTGCGCCTCTTCCAAATCGGGGGCGTATTCGTTATAACTTCTGACCGGTACGGCCCGGCGATACTGATCGGCCTCGCGCATTTGGGCAAACCCGTATCTCCGCCCTACTTCAGTCGATTCATTTTTACGGATGATGGACATCAGTAAATTTTGTTGTGTTATTTCAATGTCGGCAAGTGACTCACGAAAAGCGTTGAAATCTTCATACAATTGCCCCGTCAAGCGCTGTTTCGTAATCATCTTTGTACCATCCCTTTATTCGCAAATTCCTTTCATCAGAACCTGATACACTTCTTCCCAAGCTTGTTTCAAGGTCAGACCATGATCATGGAGAAACTGGTGCTCATAGATGATGGAACTCGTCTTCTCGATCATAAAAATGAGAATTTCCGGACGAATCGTCGGTCTCAGCAATCCTTGCCGCACTGCCCCGTTCAATAAATCGGTAAGCAGCCGCACTTTAAAGCGGCGGTAGGCCTCGACCTTTTCCCATTCCCGGGGATAGACCTGGCGGGCTTCTTCGATAACGGGCAAAGGCAACTTATATTTATGGTAGGAAAATACGGCAGCCCGGAACCGATCCCGCCATTCCTTGGCTTTATCCATTTCCTGAAGCGTACTGGTTCGATCGCTCCCCAACACCTCATCGAAAAAAACGGAAATAATATCGTCCTTGCCCGAAAAGTACTTGTATATGGTTTTCTTGCTGATGCCAAGCTGTGCGGCCAAATCGTCAAGCGTAAACCTCCGCAGACCATGCCGGCCAATAAGCTGAGAAGCTGTTTCGATTATCCGTTCCCGCAGCCTGCCTCCCTCCATTCTCCAACTAATTTCTACCCACACGGAAACTCAATTTAATTTTCTAGTTTCCTTGCTTATAGTACTACTTTTTCTATAATTTGTAAATCAGACTTTGGGTTTAAATTAGAATTCCGCCACATAACCTAAGAACGTTTTATAAAATTCCTCAAAGGAACTTAAAGGAGGCGGCAAGCGGCAATGGGTGAACAAACCGAATTTGAAGAAGGGCAACGGGCTCCGAACCCCGGCGTATACGTTGAGGTCGGCGAAGCGCGCAGCTTCCATACGCAAATTGAAAACCCCAAGCGGATAACGCTTGAAAAGGGCGACAAATTCCCGGAAACCACGAACAAAAACCGGAAGTGGAAAAAGGAAGAAAAAGCACGCGTTCATTAATCGCGAATTTCCAACTTTTTTCTCCGTATAAAAACCGGCCACCCGCACATAATATACTCAGACGGCGAGCAAGAGAGGTGTGGTTCCGTTGGATCAATCCGCAGGAAACAAACCATCAGGAGTATCTTGTCACTGCTTGTAGAAGCGTAAGAGCGCGGGTTGGGTAAGACCCCTCTTCTCCAATCCGCGTATGCTAAGGCAGTATCGAATGGTTCTCTAGCTTGTGTGAAAAGATTTCCAAAAATCAGTTCGCCGTCAACCAGGAAGGGCCCGCAAGGGTCCTTCTTTAATTTGGGCCTTATTTTTACAAAAAAGCCAACCCTGTTTGATATCGGAATGACACAGTTCCTTGCTGATGACTTTTACTGGATTCCAACGGCTGAAAACGAATCTGGTGCTCGGCAGGTATTATCCTAAAGTAAGAAGAGCCTGTTCCCGGAAGGAACAGGCTCTTCTTACTTTATTTTTATAACTTTAGATTACCGTTTCGAAATATCATTAAATCCTCGTTATGTAGAACACCTAAGGAATGACACAATTACAACTCGCGGAAAAAGCGGAGCTCCGTCCAAGCACGATAAGCGAAATAGTCAGAGATTCGCGAACAGTAATCAATAAGGAGCACTTGGCGAAGATCGCTGACGCGCTCGAAATCGACGACATATCAGAACTGATCGTATTAGAAAAGGAGTAGGCCTTTTTCACTTGTCAGTAAAAAAACAAACCTATTAATATGCAAAATGTACATACCGGCCGTCGACTGTTGAGTTCGCGGCTTTTTATAGTGCGCTTTCCGTGGAATTTACGGTAAAATTTTGCTAAATCCCTTGAAGTAACTTAGAACCTGGCTCAAAACCGAGATCAGTGCTTGACAATGACAAAATAAATTATGACTTTGGCTCTGAGGTGGCTGTCTATAGCGTTCGTGTCTTGGTATCCTGCATGCTGCTTTGCACGATTATCCCTTTAGTTCATGGGGTAGAGGGTGGGGGTTAATCACGGTCCTTTCATTTTTTTCGGTGTCTTGCCCCGTTCCTCCCGTCAGGTCTGCTTCACTTCTCCTAAACCTCCTTCTCACAAACCTGTCTAACGATCCGAGTATGTCTGCTTCTCCCAAACACATTATTCTTCCCCTGAATTTATCTTCCTCTGTGCTTCCGGATCAAACGGGATAATCATGCAAAGCGTCCGGACAGTGGGTGTTGATCTGCCGACTAACCCACCGGCCTTCCCTGTCCTCAAGCTTTCATCGCCCTTCCGATATTTCTTGCCACGATCGGTTACCGGCTTGACTGTCAAGCGCTGATTATTAGGTTGAGCTTAGAATAATTCTTCATTTATATCTGAAATAAATTGATTTTCTGATTCGTTTATCCATAATAAAAGCCTTCTACGCGATTATAACGTAGAAGGCTCGGAATCATTCAGGTATGTACAAATCATATTGATGCGGTTAGTGTATAATGGCGGAGAGGGTGGGATTCGAACCCACGCACGCCTTGCGACGCCTAGTTGATTTCGAGTCAACCCCCTTGGGCCTCTTGGGTACCTCTCCACAGCGAATTTTATTATACCATGGATCATGTACCAAAGCAATAGAATAATGCAGAATAAAAAAACAACCAAATTATGTAAATCCCATCCTCCCCAGACTGCAAGCAATTACGCGGAAAAAGAAAAAACAACCTGCACCGTGCAATTCAAGCAAGGAAGGCTGCTTTTGGGTTTTCTCAGCGTCTCCACCCTTAGGCATCATTCACTTTTGGGACGAAGGCTGCTTAGGCATGCTGACGGTGACGAAGTCGTTCCAGAAATCGGGGTTTCCAATCGACACATAACTGGCTCCGCTTCGGAAGGCCGTGTCGATCTCCTCCTGATTGCGGATTAGCCCTCCCGCTATCAACGGCTGGCCGATCCTCTGCTTGAACTCGCGGATAATACGCGGCATAAGTCCGGGCATGAGTTCCACCTCATCCGGCTCGCAATGCTGGATCATGCGAATCGCCGTTTCCACCGCCGCCGAATCGATCGCGAATACCCGTTGTATCGACTTGATGCCAACCTGCTTGGCCGCGACGACCATATTGCTTTTCGTCGTGACAATGCCGTCGATGTCGAACATTTCCGCCAAATACTCAATTACCGAGGCGTCCCGGCCGATCCCGCCCACCATTTCAACATGAACATAAATCTGCTTGTTCTTTTTGCGCAATTGCTTGACGATCTCATCCAGCGACATAATATTGCCCGCCATCAAGATAACGCGCTCGACTTTGCCGTCGACAGCAGCAGAGATCATGATGTCTTGAGTAATGGAAGCGATAATCGGATAGCTGCTCATGCTCCTCACCTCTTCCGCTGTTCTGAACTTAGCATACTGCCGATATATTAAGAAAATGCGTGCCTTTTGTTCAAATGATGTAAAAAAGAGGCGCATTCGGCACCATATACGTCGAACCACCTCTGTCGAGAACTATATAAGTTGAACTAATAATTGTACGGATATGGGCCGCCGGATGAAATGTTCTTACGATCGCTGCCCGCGCCAGATTTTCAGGATTGAACCAAATCCTTCAAACAAGCCGGAAATCCGCTGCTCAGAATCATTTTACACCCTACTCCTCCCGTGATGGCTGCTGCCCCGTCTCCTGCTCTGCCGCCGCGGAACGCAGCACCTTGCGCAGGTTTTTTTCGAACTTGGCGCGCGGCACCAGCACGCTATGCTTGCAGCCTACACATTTAATGCGGATATCCATCCCCATGCGGATGATTTCCATTTCGTTGCTCCCGCACGGATGATTTTTTTTCATTTGTACAATATCGCCCAATTGAAAAGATTTTCGCTCCATGGCCCTGCTCCTTTCTGCATGCATTAGTTCCTTGCCTTAACTCTGCCAACTTATCGGCTTACTGCAGTCCCTCTCCCCATCTCCGCATCCTCCATAGCTTCCTTGGCGAAGGTTTGAATTAGCCGTTCCACCTCCGTACGTTCCGACGGCGAACATTCCGCGGCGATCCGAATGACATATTCACTGGAGGACATGGATTGGATGCCAAGCACGTTTGGCGCCTGGGAAAACTCCGGATGGCTCTGCTTCAGCTTCTCCATCCCGGCTTTCAGCAGTTCCATGCTCTCCTCCAGCCGGCGGGTTTGGCTAAACGTCAAATCGACAACGGCCAACGCGTTTCCGATCGAATAGTTCGTCACATTGATGATCGAACCGTTCGGAATAATGTGCACCTCGCCGGTCCAACTGACCAGCCGCGTTGAACGCAGGCCGATCATCTCCACCGTTCCTTTATAGCTGCCGGTCTGAATGACGTCTCCCACCGCGAATTGATCCTCCAATATAATGAAAAAGCCAGAGATCACATCTTTAACCAAAGCCTGTGCGCCAAACCCGATCGCCAATCCCAATACACCGGCGCCGGCCAATAACGGTCCCAATTCAAAACCGATTTCCCCCAGCACCAGCATCAACAAAATAAAATTCGCCGTAATGGACGTTACATTTTTCATTAACTCCCCTACGGTCACCAGTCTGCGGGGGTTCATTTGCAGCCGGTTCTTTTCCCTTCGCTCCAAGGAGCGGTCGATCAAACGGTAGATCACTTTTACAAATAAGCGGGTTAAGATAAAAATAAGCAGTATTTTTAATGCGGAAATCAGCACGCCTTGCCACATATCCATATCCGCAAACCAGTTCCAAACCTTATCCTTCCAGGTAACGGCGGCATTCAGCATTTCATCCGTTGCCATCTCCAACCACATTGCATCTATCATCCTTTCGCACAATCCCTGACGGATTATAGCTCTATGCTATCATAGCCCATCGGCCGCGGCGAGTAAATGCCCCGAATTTCCACCGTTTCGCTGCGAATGATCCTCTTCACTTTTTCCAAAGCCTCTGACGGAAATCGAATCGATAAGGCGCAGCCTGCGGTTATCTCCTTGGGCGTCGGACACAGGTCGATGTCTACCTCGGCATATTCCAACAGCATTTCGGCTCGCAACGCCTGCTGGGTTGAATCAAAAGCCATCACCAGCCACGCTTCCCCCACCGTCGTCCCCCCTTTTTTGAATCATGACTTTAGTCCGAGTATATAATCCCCGTTTCTTCCATATACTATCTACTAAATCTACGAGCTGTCTTTGACGTTATTTTACTCGAGGAAAGGGAGATTCCATGTCACAGCTACAACCGTCAATCTCAGGCCAACCAATGCCGTATTTAAAAATCGCCCATACGGAACCAGGGATTCATTCCGCCATCATTCATCGTCTGCTTCTGCATTTTGCCGAAATCACTCCCGGACAGGAGATCGTCATCATCTGCATTGGGACAGACCGTTCGACCGGAGACTGCCTTGGCCCCCTGGTAGGCACTTCTCTCGCAAAATATAATAGCCCGGAATTCCATCTATTCGGGACGCTCGATGAACCCGTTCATGCCATGAATCTCAAAGACACGCTCGAACTCATCGACCGGACTTTCGCCGACCCGTTTATTATCGGCATTGACGCCTGCCTTGGCCAAACGTCGAGCGTCGGATCGATCCAGGTCGTGCAAGGGCCGCTCCGCCCCGGCGCGGGGGTAAATAAAGAACTGCCGCCGGTCGGCGATATCCATCTCACGGGCATCGTCAATGTCGGCGGCTTCATGGAGTATTTTGTATTGCAAAACACACGGCTTAGTCTTGTGATGCGGCTAGCGGACATCATTGCCAATTGCGTTTACACCGCAATCAAAGAATGGAACCGGAACCTTACTCCTTTATCGCGGCGAGAGCAATAGCTTCCCGTTCTTCCGTGGATAACGCATGCGTTGATTCGCCCTTCGACAAAGATTTGGCATATACATAGGAGCCGTCGCGGTTGTAAAGCCCGGTAAGAACAACTCCGTCCTGTTCCTCGTTAATAAACGCAATCGAGAAGCTCAGGTCGTTTCCGCGTTCACCGAATGCATTGTAGCGTTTAATTCCGATTTTCGCTTTTTGCTTCGGCATCAGCCGCTGTAATTCGTCAAGCTGCCGAGCCTGAGTTTCCTGAACATCTTCGATTTTGTCCTGCTGCATTTTCAAATCAATTAGCAGGCTCTCCAGATCTTCAACGCCGGTTCCCTTCATCATCAAATCGTATTTTTTTCTCATTTTCCGCAGCTTACTGCCTTGTATCAAGTTCCAAACGAACAACCAAACCAACAAAATGATAAATACGCCAACGACCAAAAACAACTGGTCGAAGATGAGATCATTCCAATCCCGCATGCTAATGTCTACTCCCCTATGCCTATGATGACTTTGTGATCGATGTCAACGCCGCAATGAGCGCCTCGACATCGGCATTTGTCGTATTGTACCCCACGCTGACCCGAACCGCTCCGCCTTCCAATGTTCCAGCCGTCTCATGTCCAAGCGGCGTACAATGATAACCGGCCCGCACGGCGATACCGAATTCCCGGTCCAGTGTAAAAGCCAGCTCGGAGGCTTCATGTCCAGCAATCGTAAACGCCACGATCCCCGTACGCGGCTTCCCCAGCTCCGGGCCCAATAAGGATATGCCTTTTACGGCGAGCAGTTGCTCCATTAATTTTTGCGTTAAAGCCCATTCCCTGCGGAATAGATTTTGGACTCCTTCTTTAAGCACATAACCAACTCCAGCTCCAAGACCGGCAATCCCCGGCGCGTTGCCCGTTCCGGCCTCATACCGGTCCGGCCGAACCGCCGGCTGCTCGGGCTCCTCCGATTGACTCCCTGTGCCGCCGTGCAGCAGAGGTTCCAAGTCAACACCCGGATCGATGTATAGCCCCCCGGTCCCTTGCGGTCCCAAAAGCCCCTTATGTCCGGGAAACGCCAGCATATCGATCCCCAAATCCTGGACGTCGATCGGATAGGATCCGGCCGTTTGCGAAGCGTCAAGCAGCAGTATCGCTCCTTGTTCATGAGCTATGGCGCTCAACTCCTTTACGGGCAAAATGCATCCTAGCAGGTTTGAACTATGCGTACACACGACCAGTCTTGTATTGGGACGAAACATGGACCGGACTTGATCAAGGTCGATTTCGCCCCGGAAATTTACTTTCGCATAGTCTACAGCCACGCCTTGAGTTCGCCGTAAATATTCAAGCGGCCTTCTCACCGAGTTATGTTCAACCGTCGTGGCGACGACATGATCCCCCGGTTTGACCCATCCTTTGATCGCCATGTTCAAGGCCGAGGTTGCATTGGAGGTGAATGCAATATCATTTGGATTTGAGATATGAAACAAAGTTGCAAGCTGAGCTCGTGTTTTGTAAATTACCCGCCCCGCTTGCAGCGCCATACTATGGTTTCCGCGCCCCGCATTGGCAGCTGGTCCAGTTAGTATTTCCAACACGGCTTCTCCTACCCCAGGAGGTTTTGGCCAAGATGTGGCTGCATGATCCAGGTATACCAACGGCTTGTCTCTCATCCGTCTCCTACATCCTCCCCAAGTCTTTTCCGTCAGACCAAGAATGACATACCCCTCTTCCCTTCAAAGCAAGCCGCTTCACAGAAAAGATGAATATGTCATCGCCCGGTTAACTCAACATATCAAGGATTCTTTGCAAGTCCTGCAAGCTATAATAATTGATCTCGATTTTTCCTTTTTCCTTGTTCGCTTTGATTTTAACGGTCGTCTTATACCGTTCACGCAAAGTTTCCTCTACTTCTTCGATATAAGGATCCCGCTTTTTGTTGGTGCTTTTTGGTTTTTCCTGTTTTTTGCGATCTAGCTGCTGAACAGCTTCCTCCAGGTCACGAACACTCCACTCATGATCAATACATTGTTTGGCCAACTGTTTGATCGTTGCCGGGTCCTTTAATCCAACTAATGCACGCGCATGTCCCATCGACAATGTTCCACGTGAAACATAATCTTTGACTTCATCCGGCAAGGTCAGCAGCCGTAAAAAGTTGGCGATATGGGAGCGGGATTTTCCTACCTTCAGGGACAACTCCTCTTGGGTCAACTGGAACTGATCCATCAACCCCTGATAAGCTACCGCGATTTCCATCGCATTCAGGTTTTCCCGCTGCAAGTTTTCAATGAGCGCGATTTCCATAACCTGCTGGTCGGAAAAAGTTCTTACTACCGCTGGAATCGTCGTATTCCCGCAGAATTGCGAAGCCCGGAACCGCCGTTCGCCGGCAATGATTTCATAACCTTTCAGTACACTGCGCACGATAATCGGCTGAATCACGCCGTGCTGGCGAATGGATTCAGCCAGTTCCCGAATTGCTTCTTCGTCGAAAGATTTGCGTGGTTGATACGGATTGGCACGAAGCTGGTTGAGAGGAATCTCAATGACTTTGTCATCGTCTTGAATAGAAAGCGACGGTATGAGAGCGTCCAATCCTTTCCCCAATCGTTTGCTACTCATAAGAGACCACTTCCTTTGCCAACTCTAAATATACTTCCGCACCCTTAGAGCGTGGATCATACGTAATAATCGATTGTCCATGAGAAGGCGCCTCACTCAACCGGACATTGCGCGGAATAACCGTTTTGTATACCTTTTGCTGAAAATATTTCTTAACCTCTTCAATCACCTGAATGCCAAGGTTGGTGCGCGCATCGAACATGGTCAACAACACGCCTTCGATTTGCAGTGATGTATTCAAATGTTTTTGTACCAGACGAACCGTGTTCAAAAGCTGGCTTAGCCCTTCCAAAGCATAATATTCGCACTGAATCGGGATAAGCACGGAGTCGGCGGCCGTTAACGAATTAATCGTCAAAATGCCGAGAGACGGCGGGCAATCGATGAGAATGTAATCGTACAAGCTGCGAACCGGCTGAAGCGATTTCTTCAAACGGACTTCGCGGGAAATCGTAGGCACAAGCTCAATCTCTGCGCCGGCCAACTGAATCGTCGCAGGGATAATATCCAAATTTTCGATTTCGGTATGCGCAATCGCTTCTTTAGGATGTACTTCATTAATAAGGACGTCGTAGATACAGTTGGCTACGTCCGCTTTATTGATGCCAACGCCGCTGGTCGTATTCCCCTGCGGATCAATATCGATCAGCAGCACCTTTTTTCCAATCGCAGCAAGTCCAGCTCCCAAATTAACAGAAGTCGTCGTTTTTCCGACGCCTCCCTTTTGGTTCGCTATGGCAATGATTTTAGACAATCCAGTTCACCTCAATATAATAGAAGAATCTTCTTGTAGTTCATATAGATGTTTGAATTCGCCAAGTTGCAGCTACAAAAAGACCAAAAAGCCCCTCGGAAGTATTTCTAACCCGAGTGTTGATTTCCTAAAACCGTGAGCTGGTTTATGGAACAGAAACAGATTGATCCAATCGAATGAATTGGCGAGGAAGTGCGTTCCATTCCATGAGCATGTGGCTGAATTTGCGAAAAAGAAGCTGACCATCAAACCTCGCGGTAAGGGTCAGCAAGCATTCTAGGAACGCTTAGGAATTTGAATGACAATTTCATAATGATCTTCGTGATCTTTTTCTTCCGTTTTAATTTGCAATCCTGAACCGGTAACCATATCGATCGATTGGCGAATCGTATTCAGCGCCAGTCTGACGTCCTTCGTAAATGAAATCCGCCTGGAAGCCGATTTTTTGTTTTTCGAAACTTCCTTATAAAAGGCAATTCTGGCTTCGGTTTGTTTCACATTCAATTCCTTGCTGATTATTTCAGCCAGGACTTTCAGTTGCAGTTCCTCGGAGTCCAAGGACAGTAAAGCGCGCGCATGACGTTCCGTAATTTTCCGTTCCATGAGCGCCGTTTTCACTTCTTCCGGAAGCTGAAGCAAACGAATTTTATTTGCGATGGTCGACTGGCTTTTCCCTAATCTTTGCGCCAGGCTTTCCTGTGTCAATTGATGAAGATCGATCAAATTTTGGTATGCCATAGCTTCTTCAATCGAAGTTAGACCTTCCCGCTGCAGATTCTCGATCAACGCAATCGAAGCGGCCTGGGAATCGTTGAAATCGCGCAAAATGGCCGGAATCGTCTCCAACCCTAATTTTTTGACCGCGCGCCAGCGCCGTTCCCCGGCAATGATTTCATACTTGTCATCCCGCTGGCGAACGACAATCGGCTGAATGACGCCGTGAGTCTTAATCGTTTGGCATAATTCATCGATCTTCTCATCGTCAAAAATGGTCCGGGGCTGATAAGGACTGCCGACAATTTCCCCCACCGGGATTTGCTTTACTTCATCACCGCTGCTCCGTTCGGTTAAACCAAACAATTTAGAAAATTGTTCTTTCATTCCGTCAATTACCACCTAGTTTCATAGTGACATAAGGCCAAGCCTTACGGGTAGCATCCCGTTATGGGGATGGAAAAGCAGTACAATCTACAATCAATCGCTTTTTAAGAGGTTGTTCAAAAAGCCTTCTTTTGAAGATGTAAGAAAGAACGTTTTGAAGAAACAAACATCATAAGCATAATCTCCGTACTGAAATCCTGACTTTTTGAACATATACTTAAAGGTTAAGATCATCACGAACCACAAAACGCCCAAATAAAGCCTGAATGGCGAAATAGGCGCTAATCTATGTAGAATGATCTCAACGCAAACCCGATATATCTATTCTACCACTTTTTCCTCTATAATCCTATTCTCTTCTTTTTAGAACTTAAAGAATATTACAGAAAAGAACCCCTCTTAACGAGATGTTTCACGTGGAACATTTTGCTAAGAGGGTGAAACAATTTATACAAGCGGAGACTTGACCGGAGTTCCTGCTTTGCGTGGGTATTTTTTAGGCGTTGGGCCTGTTTTGCGAATAATAACAAGATGACGATCGGAGTTTTCCATCGGCAACGTAAACGGTACGGTGTTTACCCATTGGCCCTTAAGCTGTGACAGACTGTACGCCGCCTCTTTGACCTCTTCCTCCGGATCGCTGCCCTTCATCGCTACAAAAACACCACCCGCTTTGGCAAAAGGCAAACAAAATTCATTCAAAACAGCCATTCGTGCGACCGCTCTCGCGGTCACCAAATCAAAGGAGTCCCTTAACCCTTCCCGGCGGCCCAAATCCTCCGCCCTGCCATGCAGCAGCTGAACGTCCTGCAGCCCGAGCTGATCAACAACATGCTGCAAAAATTGGATGCGCTTATTCAACGAATCGATGATCGTCAGCTGCAAATGAGGAAAACAAATTTTTAAAGGGATTCCGGGAAAACCGGCGCCGGACCCGATATCCGCCATCGTAACAATCTCCCCCATAGGTATGTGGAAAGCTAGAGTGACGGAGTCGTAAAAGTGCTTGATGTACACTTGGTGCCGCTCTGTAATCCCGGTTAAGTTCATTTTTTCATTCCAGGAAACAAGTTCCTTAAAATAAGTCTCAAACTGGCTTAGCTGGTTTTCCGATAGCTCGATGTCATGATCTTTGAGCAGTGTAAGGAATTCCGATTGTATCGAATCCAAGAGTAACCTCAACCTCCCGCTGCGGTCACACGATTATAGTGTTCCAGATACACCAGCAAAATGGAAATATCCGCAGGCGTTACTCCGGATATCCGCGACGCTTGGCCGATCGAAATCGGGCGGATTTTGGCCAGCTTCTGGCGCGCTTCCGTCGCAAGCCCTTGAACATCTTCATAGTTGATATTTTCCGGGATTTTTTTCTTTTCCATTTTCTGTAACTTCTCAACGTGAATCAGCTGCTTTTCAATGTATCCCGCGTATTTGATCTGAATTTCCACCTGCTCCTGCATTTCTTCATCCAAGTCCAAATCGGAAGGAGAAAGCGAGCCGATATGGGCATACGTCACTTCCGGCCGGCGCAAAATGGTCAGCAAATTGCTGCCGTCCTGGATCGGGGCCGAACCGACCGACTCGAGCAGCGGATTGATTTCCGAAGGACGGACCTTCGTTGCTTTGAGGCGTTCGATTTCCTGCTCGACTTTCTGTTTTTTATCGAGAAAACGGTCGTACCGCTCCTGGGTGATCAAACCGATCTCATAACCGATCGGCGTCAACCGCAGGTCGGCATTGTCATGGCGGAGCAGCAAACGGTATTCCGCCCGGGACGTCAACAAACGGTAAGGCTCGTTCGTCCCTTTGGTGACCAAATCGTCGATCAACACGCCGATATACCCTTGCGAACGGTCCAAAATGACCGGTTCTTTACCCTGCACCTTGCGCGCCGCGTTGATCCCGGCCATGATCCCTTGACCGGCCGCTTCCTCATAACCGGATGTGCCGTTGATTTGCCCCGCCGTAAACAATCCCGGCAGCCGCTTCGTCTCCAGCGACGGCCACAGCTGCGTCGGCACGATGGCGTCGTATTCGATCGCATAGCCGGTCCGCATCATCTGCACGTTTTGCAGGCCCGGCAGCGTCCGCAGCATTTTCAGCTGCACCTCCTCCGGCATGCTCGTGGAGAAGCCTTGCACGTAATACTCGGACGTATTTTTGCCTTCCGGCTCCAAAAAAATCTGATGCTTCGGCTTGTCGCTGAAGCGCACAATTTTATCCTCGATGGACGGGCAGTATCTGGGTCCGGTTCCTTCAATGACACCGGAAAACATCGGGGCGCGGTGCAGGTTATCCTGAATAATTTTGTGCGTTTCTTCCGAAGTATAGGTCAGCCAGCAAGGCAGCTGCTCGTTGTCGGAGCTTTTCGTCTCATAAGAGAAAAACTTCGGTTTTGCGTCGCCCGGCTGAATTTCCGTTTGCGAAAAATCGATCGTATCCTTGTGCACCCGCGGCGGCGTGCCGGTTTTGAAGCGGATTAGTTCAAAGCCCAGGTCCCGCAAATTTTCCGACAGCTTGACGGACGGCTGCTGATTGTTGGGCCCGCTCTCGTACATCAGCTCGCCCATGATGATTTTGCCGCGCAAATAGGTGCCGGTGGTCAGCACAACCGCTTTGGCCCGGTATTCCGCGCCGGTTTTCGTGATGACGCCGACACATTGGCCGTCTTCCACGATCAGCTCCTCCACCATCCCCTGCAGCATCGTCAGGTTCGGTTCCTTCTCCATCGTCTCTTTCATCGTGTGCTGGTACAGGAACTTGTCCGCCTGCGCCCGCAGCGCGTGCACGGCCGGCCCCTTCCCTGTGTTCAGCATCCGCATTTGAATGAACGTCTTATCGATATTGCGGCCCATTTCACCGCCCAGCGCGTCCACCTCACGGACCACATGGCCTTTCGCCGGACCTCCGATCGAAGGATTGCACGGCATAAAAGCGATCATATCCAAATTGATCGTCACCATCAGCGTACGGCAACCCATCCGCGCCGCGGCCAAAGCCGCCTCACAGCCCGCATGTCCCGCGCCGACGACGACGACGTCATAGCTTCCGGCAGCATACCCCATCACAAACAACCTCCTTATATCCCACAGAAAGAGAACCCTCTATCCGCTTATTTTTAAAAAATAAATCATTAAAATCTTCTGTATCATCATACCATGAACGGACTCGGCTGATACGTTCGAAATCTTTATTTCCCCAGGCAAAATTGCGAGAAAATCTGATCGATCAGCGCATCCGGCGCCGAGTCGCCGATCACTTCGCCAAGCTGCTCCCAGGCGAGCCGAACGTCGATCTGCAAAATGTCGATCGGTATCCCGCTGTCCGCCGCTTCGTACGCATCGGTCAGCGACTGCTTCGCTTTCTTCAGCAAAGCGATATGCCGGACGTTGCTGACATAGGTCAAATCGTTGGACTCCAGCTGACCTCCAAAGAACAGGCGAGCGATCGCCTCTTCCAGATGATCCAGCCCTTCCTCCGTTTTCACCGACAACTCCACAATCGATTCCTCTTTAAAATAACGCCGCACGACCTCCCGATTGAGCTGCTGCGGCAAATCGATTTTGTTGAGCAGCACGATGGCGGAACGGCTGGCCAACTGCTCCATCAAAGCAACTTCGTCCTCATGCAGCGCTTCCGCGCTATTAAGCACGAGCAGGATTAAATCGGCCTCGTTCACCGCCGCTTTCGAGCGCTCCACGCCGATTTGCTCGACGACGTCCATCGTTTCGCGGATCCCCGCCGTATCGAGCAATTTCAGCGGGATGTTGTTGATCGTCACATACTCTTCAATCACATCCCGCGTCGTTCCGGGAATGTCCGTCACGATCGCTTTGTTTTCCCGGGCCAGGGCGTTCATCAGCGAGGACTTGCCCACATTGGGCCGTCCCACGATCGCTGTCGTGATGCCTTCGCGCAAAATCTTCCCCTGACTGGCCGTTTTCAGCAGCGTGTCAATGCCTTCCGACACTTCCGCGCATTTTTGCTTGATAAACGCCATCGTCATCGACTCCACATCATGCTCCGGGTAATCGATGTTGACCTCGATATGCGCCAGCGTCTCCACTAGCGTTTGACGCAACGTTTTGATTTTCCGCGACAAATCGCCTTCCACCTGCTTCAGCGCCACCGAAAAAGCCCGGTCCGACTTGGAGCGGATCAGGTCGATCACCGCTTCCGCCTGCGACAGGTCGATCCGCCCGTTCAAGAACGCGCGCTTCGTAAATTCCCCCGGCTCCGCAAGGCGAATGCCGGGCTGCTGCAGCAGCAGGTCCATCACGCGTTTGACGGAGATGATCCCGCCGTGCGTGCTGATCTCGACCACGTCCTCCGTCGTGAACGAACGGGGCGCCCGAAACACGCTGACCAGCACTTCTTCGAGCTTCTCGCCCGTCTGCGGGTCGACGATGAACCCGTAATGGACCGTATGGGTCTCCGCTTCCGGCAGCGGGACTTTGGCGCGGAACACGCGCCCTACTTCGGCGATCGACTCCGGTCCGCTGACGCGGATGACGGCGATCCCGCTTTCGCCTACGGCGGTGGATATGGCTGCAATCGTATCGCTCAGCATTTTTGTTCACCTCGCATTATTGTAAATAAAATCAGGTTCGTGAATGTGACGCTGCGCTGCTCGTTTGATCTTCCGATCGCTGCTGCAATCAGATTGTATTAATTTGATAAATTCTAAAGCAGTGACAATCCGATTGCAAAGGCGAACGCTGCCGCTTCTCCAGATTCAAACGACCCTCTCCGCTATTCCCCATTCACTCAATTTTTTCTACACAAACGCCGGCTCACAAAAATGTTTCGCCAGGCATATTCCCGGATCATCGCAAAGCTCGATCCGGCCAACATCTTCGAAGCATTACTCGCGACGCCTTGCTCCATCCTAAGCGCATCCCGGAGGGACAGCGGCCTTCTTGCAGGTAGTCGCTCCACCACGCGCATCAGTAACTCTAAACTCCCGCTTCCCTGCGATTTCCCGCATAGAGGCAGGAGCACCGAAAGTAGAGCGTGCCCCGAAGGGGCGACAAGCGAGCCACTCGCCACTGTAACCCCGGGTGCTTCGAAAGCAGCAATGTAATCCAGCATGTTTTCAGGTTACCCGGGAGCACTCAAAGTAAGACGTACCCGAAGGGGGAAAAGCGTTCCAAGCACGCAGCTAAAGCGCATTCCCGCAGGGAACAGCGAGCAGGAGCACCTCTTTTCCTCCCACGTTACTCCAATTTGCGGGATCCCCAAGGGCAGCGAGCCCTTGGGAGCCCTCCCTTACGGTAAGGGAGGGTTTGGGAGGGTTGAGTCCCTGGTTTGGGAGGGTTGAGACACAGAAAAACGCAATGGCGTTCTACAGGCTTCACGCCGTAGCAAACGTCATTGCGTCCCATTCATTTGCTTTGCTTCAGTGTAATAACGACCCGCCGGTTCGGCTCCTCGCCTTTACTGTACGTTTTGACCTCCGGATGATCCTGAAGTTTGGAATGAATCACTTTGCGCTCCTGCGGCGACATCGGTTCAAGCGTGACTTCCTTTCGCGTACGAACGACTTTTCCGGCCAGCCTTACGGCTAGGTCCTCCAGCGTTTTTTTGCGGCGCTCGCGGAAATTTTCCGCATCCAATACAATCCGAATAAAACTATCCGAGTAACGGTTGGCGATAATATTCACCAAATATTGCAGAGCATCGAGGGTTTGCCCTCTACGCCCGATCAAGAGACCCAAATCATGGCCCGAAATGTTTAGCACGGTGCTGTCTTTGCCATGGATGGTCTCGACATTGAGATCCAATCCCATGCTTTTGCCGACGTCCCGTACGAATGACGCCGCCTCCTCATAGGGATCCTCATTCCCCTGATGCAATTCCTCCGCTTCCGCGGAAGCAGGCATCGGGGGTTCCGGAGCGCTCCCTTGCGGGGATGGTACTGAAACAGGGGCTTCAAGCAAAGTAAGCTCCACCTTTGCCTCCTTGACCCCGATCAATCCCAGGAATCCTTTTGACGGCTGCTCCAACACGTTTACGGCGACTTTGTCCTCGGTGGTGCCGAGCTTGGCCAGTCCTTGTCTTACAGCATCTTCAATGGTTTTTCCCGACGTCACGATTTTATTCATTTCGATTTTTTGGCCTCCTTGGCGCCTTTGCCGGGATGACCGGCTTTCAAATTCGAGCCGCCCCGCTTCTTGCCGGAAGAACTTCCCCCGCCGCCGCCGGCGGTTGCCACGGCCGGAACCGGGTCCTTCTTACGGTAGATGAAGAAGTTTTGCGCGATCGTGTACAGGTTGCTGAAAATCCAGTACAGCGGAAGCGCCGCGGCAAAATTGTACGCCATGACAAAGATCAGAATCGGATACACCCACATCATAAACGCCATGGGCCCTTGCATGCCCGACGGATTGACATTCGACATCATCTTGGTCTGAATAAATGTCGTGATCGCCGCAATCGCCGGCAATATAAACAGCTTATCCGGTTCTCCGAGCTGCAGCCACAGGAAGGAATGCTCACGGATCGCCGAATTGTAATAAATGGAGTTATACAACGCGATAAACACCGGCATTTGAATGATCAGTGGGAAACAACCCGCCATCGGGTTCACCTTGTTCTCCTGGAACAGCTTCATTGTCTCCTGCTGCTGCTTCTCGGGGTTATCCTTGTATTTCTCGCGGATCTTTTGCAGTTCCGGCTGGATCGCTTGCATCGCCTTGGAGCTCTTCACCTGCTTAAGGGTAAGCGGCAAAATCAGCGTCCGCACGATTAACACCATAATCAAAATCGCGATCCCGTATTCACCGTTAAACCATTTTGCAAACGTATCCAGGGCCAACGAAAAATAGTAAACGACGTTTGCGGTCCACCACGATCCGCTTGTTTTCATGCTTTCCGTCGTGGTAGCCAAATGAGCATTTTGCGGAGCGCAGCCGGCAAGAACCGCCACCAGCCCGACCGCAAGAAGGAGAAGAAGCCATCTTCTTCTGTTCGTCATCAATCGCGACACTTCAAAACCCCTCTCTTAACCTATCCATTCAACGTAAATCATAACATATTTAAAAGGACAAAGAAACAAGCCTGCCTAACGTCCGGAAGCCCGCAGCAACGAGGCTTTCCGAAGCACATGGAGCACGCTTTTCTCCAGTTCCTTGTATTCCATCCCGACGGCGCCGCTGCGGACGATTAAGATGAGATCGACATGGTCGCGGATCTCGGCTTCGTGCAGGCGGACGATTTCTTTGAGCAGCCTGCGCATCCGGTTGCGGACCACGGCGTTGCCGATCTTTTTGCTGGCGGATACCCCTAACCGGAACCGTTCGATATCCGGCTTATTGGACCAATAAACGACAAGCTGGCGGTTGGCGAAGGACTTTCCGAACCGGTAAATGCGATTAAAGTCGGCCCGGTTCCTTAAACGAAGTTTTTTATGCACGAGTTATCTCCTTGGTTCAAACTTCCCGATCCATTTCAAAGGGCGTAACTTCTAAAGTATTATAGACCAACATTTCCGCAATTAAAGCCGCATACAAAAAAAAGACCACCGCAGTGGTCTTTAACGCACGCTTTACGCACTCAATACTTTTCTGCCTTTGAGACGACGAGCAGCGAGAACCTTGCGGCCGTTTTTCGTGCTCATTCTTTTACGGAAACCATGAACCTTTTTACGCTTGCTCACATTCGGTTTGAAAGTCGGTTTCATCTATCGCACCCCCTTACAGGATTCACTATCGATTTCATCATTTTCATATCCACAGAAAATGCCTTTTACCATTTAATCATACCGCCTGTAAAAAGTCAACAGACCGTTCCTTTTTCCCGGGCGCATTCTTTTTCTTAAAAATTATACACAATCCACAATCCTTCGTTTCAAAAAAAGTTGTCCACAAATAAATAAAATATTCGGCCAAGCATATAAGTTATGCACATGTGGAAAAGTATGCTTGCGGGACTTGCGCCGTTGAATTCACAAATTTCCGGCATCCCCGGTTTACAGGTTTCGGGCTAAGGAGTATATTGAACAAGAGAAGTTGTATACAAGTATACTGATACAAGAAAGAGGTGCTTTATTATCATGAAAATTGGCATGATCGGCCTTGGCAAGATGGGCATGAACCTGGTTTCCAATTTGCTTGAGCACAAGCATGAGGTCGTAGCTTTCGACATGAATCCGGATTCCGTCAGCCATGCCGCCGGTAAAGGAGCCGTTCCCGCCAACAGCTTGGAACAGCTGGTCGCTTCCTTGGAGCCTCCGCGGGTCATCTGGGCGATGGTCCCCGCCGGCGGACCTTTGCATTCGGTCGTAACAACGCTTACCCCGCTGCTTGAACAAGGAGACATCGTCATCGACGGAGGCAATTCGCATTATAAAGATTCGCTGGCCCTGGCCGAACAGCTGTCGGAGAAAGGCATCCACTTCTTTGATGTCGGCACTTCCGGCGGCGTTGAAGGCGCGGAGCATGGCGCCTGCTTCATGATCGGCGGGGACGAAACGGCCTTCCGCCATATCGAACCGCTTTTCCGCGATCTAGCGGTTGAAAACGGCTACTTGTACGCGGGGAAATCCGGCAGCGGCCACTTTCTTAAAATGGTGCACAACGGAATCGAATACGGCATGATGCAAGCGATTGCCGAAGGTTTTGAAGTGCTGGACAAAAGCCCGTTTGAATTCGATTTCGAGCAGGTGGCGCGCGTATGGTCCAACGGTTCGGTCATCCGCAGCTGGCTGATGGAGCTGGCGCAAAACGCTTTTTCCAAGGATCCGAAGCTGGAAAGCATCCGCGGGGTCATGCATTCGTCCGGGGAAGGCAAATGGACGGTCGAAACGGCGCTCGATCTTCAAGCCAGCGCGCCGGTTATCGCCATGTCGCTGTTTATGCGGTACCGCTCGCTGGATAGCGACGCATTTCACGGCAAAGTCGTCGCCGCGCTGCGCAACGAATTCGGCGGTCACGCGGTAGAATCAGCGAAATAAACGGTTTAAAACGTACGGATATCGGCTGACCGCCAGGACGCTTTCATGCTATGATCGAAGTGATCAAGTAAAAAGGATCACACGGGAAATTTCATCTGAATAGGAGATATGATACATGCAGTTTCCTGCTTCATGGCTAAAAAGCGGCTCTTTAGGCGAGTCGATCGCCGCCGAACTTCGGCTGCAAATGGTAAGCGGCGCGATCAAACCGGGCGAGATCTTGTCCGAAAACCGCATTGCCGCGGATTTCGGAACAAGCCGCTCTCCGGTCCGGGAAGCGTTGAAAACGCTGTCCGGCGAAGGCCTGATCACTTTGCAGCGCATGGGGGCCGTCGTTCGCGGCCTGAATTTACAGGATATCGAAGAGCTTTACGATGTCCGCTATTTGATTGAAAGCTTTGCCTGGCAGCGCCTCGCCGCCGATCCGGAGAAGCTGCTGTCCCAATTGGACAAAATCGTCGACAAAATGGAGCTGGCCGGCAAACACCGGGATACGGTGGATTTTGCTTATCAGGACCTCTGTTTTCATGAAACGATCATTACCGGGGCCCGCCATTCGCGAATCGAGCAGCTATGGACCAGCATCCGGCAAGTAGTGATGACGGTCATGCTGATTACGACCCGCGAGGTCCTATCGCAAGGCGAGGAAAAAATTGAATATGTCGTAGGCAAGCACCGCAAGCTGTTGGAAAGTTTTAAATCGCGGGACAGCGAGACCATTCAGCGCAATATTGAAGAGTATTTTGCCGATTCCCGCCGTACGCTGCATAAGAGTATCCCTAAATGATTTAAGGCTGGCCTTGTGCGGCCTTTGGCCGTTCATCTTGTCGACAAGTATACATTAATGGGAATTGGATTTTAGCTCATACTAAAATCCAATCAATCTATTGAAATGAAAGCGTTGCAATATGGGCATTAACTATAAAGGAGGAACTTCAATTTGGGTACGCTGTTCGGAATGAGCCATAACGCCACGCTGCTGTTATGGACCTTAATTGTGATCGTTTTTCTTGTCTTGCTGATTTCCAAATATAAATGGAATCCGTTTGTTACGCTGTTGATCTCCGCCCTGCTGCTCGGGCTGCTGGCCGGCATGAAGCCGCTCGACGTCGTTAGTTCGATCACGGGCGGCCTCGGCGGCACGCTGGGGACGATCGCCATTGTCATCGGGCTCGGCACGATGCTGGGCAAAATGATGGCCGAATCCGGCGGCGCCGAACGGATCGCCACGACCTTGATCGACCGTTTCGGCGAACAAAGAGTGCACTGGGCGATGATGCTCGTCGGATTTATTGTCGGCATCCCCGTCTTTTTTGAAGTCGGCGTCATTTTGCTGATTCCGATCGTATTTACCGTAGCCAAAAAGACGAACATGTCGCTGCTGCAGATCGGCATACCGATTTTGGCCGGCTTGTCCACCGTGCATGGACTTGTCCCGCCGCATCCGGCCCCCATGATTGCAATCGACGCCTACGGGGCCGATCTGGGCCGGACGATTCTTTATTCGCTCCTCGTCGGGCTGCCGGTCGCGATCATCGCCGGCCCCTTGTTCGGCAAATATATCGGCAAACGCATCGCCCTGCAGCCGCCGGCCGAGCTGGCCGAACAATTTGCCGTCAAAGAGGGCCGCAAGCTGCCGAGCTTCGGCATGACGCTGTTTACGATTTTGCTGCCCGTGATCCTGATGCTGATCGGTTCGCTCGCAAGCATCATTGATCCCAAGGCAACGAGCCCAATCACGCTGTTTTGCGAATTTATCGGCCATGAAATCATGGCGCTCTTGATCGCCGTCGTGTTTTCCTTCTTTTCGCTGGGATACAGCCGCGGATTTTCGAAGCACGACATTTCCAAATTTACGAGCGAATGTCTGGCGCCGATCGCATCGATCGTGCTGATCATCGGCGCCGGCGGCGCGTTTAAGCAGGTGCTGATCAATAGCGGCGTTGGCCAGGCAATTGCCGAAATGGCCACCGGAGCGAATATCAACATTATTTTCTTCTCCTGGTTGGTGGCCGCGTTGATCCGTGTAGCCACCGGCTCGGCCACCGTCGCCATGACGACGGCCGCGGGCATCGTCGCGCCCGTGCTCGCCCTGACGCCGGGAGCGAATGTGGAACTGGCCGTACTGGCCACCGGTGCCGGTTCGATCGTGCTGTCCCACGTCAACGACGCCGGCTTCTGGATGGTGAAGGAGTTTTTCAATATGTCCGTCCCGCAGACCTTGAAGTCCTGGACGGCCATGGAAACGATTCTTTCCGTCGTCGGACTGGTATTGATCTTGATTCTGAGCTTTATTTTTTAAAAACGTCATGTTTACAATGAGTTAACCGGATATGCTGAACTATTAGGAATGATAAAGGCAAGAGGGTAGCCTCAATTCGTTCAATCATTTGTTCAACTTATACAGATATAAACGTAGAGAGAAGGTTTTGAAATGAATTCCCTGACCTATATGATCGGCCTGGATATTGGAACGACCAGCACCAAAGCGGTCCTGTTCGAACGGAGCGGCAAGGTGGTCGCCTCCGCCAACGAAGAATATCCGCTATACACCCCTTCCGCTTCCATCGCCGAGCAGGATCCGGATGAAATTTTCTCCGCCGTCGTGGCGGTGGTTCGCCAAATTATGAAAAAAAGCGGGCTGGCTCCGGAGCAAATCGGCTTCGTGTCGTTCAGCACGGCGATGCACAGCGTCATCCCGGTCGATAAAGACGGCAAACCGCTGATGCGCTGCATTACCTGGGCCGATAACCGGAGCGTGGACTATGCGGAGCGGCTCAAAAACGAGCTGGGCGGCCATGAGATCTATCTGCGCACCGGAACGCCGATCCATCCGATGTCGCCGCTGACCAAGCTGATGTGGCTGCGCCAAGAGCAACCGGACATTTTTCAGAAAACGCGGAAGTTTATTTCTATTAAAGAATACGTTTTTCTCCAGCTGTTCGGGGAATACGTGATCGATTATTCGATCGCCTCCTGCACGGGGCTGCTGAATTTGGAGAAGCTGGATTGGGACGAGGAAGCGCTGCGCGTGGCCGGCATTACGCCGGAGCATTTGTCGAAGCTCGTGCCGACGACGCATATTATGCAGGGGCTTTCGCAAAAATACGCCGACGATATGGGCTTGTCGACCTCGACCCCATTTGTGATCGGAGCGAGCGACGGCGTGCTGTCCAATCTCGGGGTGGACGCGATCGATCCCGGGGTCGTCGCCGTCACGATCGGCACCAGCGGCGCGATCCGTACGGTGGTCGACCGGCCGAAAACCGATCCGAAGGGGCGGATTTTCTGCTACGCGCTTACGGACAAACACTGGGTGATCGGCGGGCCGGTCAACAACGGCGGGGTGATTTTCCGCTGGGTCCGCGACGAATTCGCCGCTTCCGAGGTCGAAACCGCGAAACGGCTCGGGATCAGCCCTTACGATGTACTGACCAAAATCGGCGAGCGTGTAAACCCCGGCTCCGACGGCCTTATTTTCCACCCTTATCTGGCCGGCGAACGGGCGCCTCTGTGGAATCCGAACGCGCGCGGTTCTTTTTTCGGGCTGACGCTGCATCATCAGAAAGAGCATATGATCCGCGCCGTGTTGGAGGGTGTTATTTACAACCTGTACACGGTGCTGCTGGCGATGGAAGAGCAGATCGGACGGCCCCGCAAAATCCAGGCGACCGGCGGCTTCGCCCGCTCCCCGCTGTGGCGGCAGATGCTGGCCGATATTTTCGACCAGCAGGTCGTAATCCCGGAAAGCATCGAAAGCTCTTGTCTCGGCGCGGCCGTCCTCGGCTTGTATGCGCTGGGCGAAATCGATTCCTTCGATATTGTCAAAAGTATGGTCGGGGGAACGTACATGCATTCGCCAAACGCCAAGCATACCGCGGTTTATAAACAGATACTGCCGATCTACATCCGCATTTCGCGCAAGCTGGAAGAAGAATACGAAGCGATCGCCAAGCTCCAGCGCCATCTGACCGAGGGGTGAGCGGACGGTAGCTTCAAACATAAAAATGACCCGCCTATCCGAGTTGCGCTCGTACTTTAGGATCTTTAACGAACCTTTGGCATGATGCGTACTCACAAGCGGGTCTAATTTTTTCACTACTGTTTTAGCCTACTTTAACGGAATATATATATCTATTTGCGAATGGGGATGATCGTAGCCCTTAAAGCGTTCATCATACAGCTCAAAGTCCTCCCGGTCGTCCACCTCCTCTTTGGTTGAAAAAAACCAGGTCCCCCAGATATAACGAAACGTTTGCGGCAGCAGCTCCAGCGTGCCCGTATGGGTGAAAACGGCGTAACGTCCTCCCTTCAGCCTCTTGACGACAAAAGCTTCGGGCAGACCTTCAACGTCATCCACCTCCAGGCCAACCACCTCGGAAAAAAGCATGTCATCGCCCATTGTGTACAGCGCGTTATCCCCCTGACAGGCTTCACAAATGCCGAAAGCCCGTCCGTTCGGTTTGACGCCGGGAATCAAATGCGATTTGGCATGAAACTTCCTCCACAATTCGGGCAAAACATTGTCCCGCAGCGTCGTCCGGCCGCGTATTCCGGCTATCAAGATCCCCGGCACATCTACGATTCGCGGGTGAACGGTTATGTTGTTAAGCCGATGGCGGATCGCTTCCGGCTCCAGCCTATCTTTTGCCGCGATCAGCAAATTCAGCCGTTTTTTGCGATAGGCATGGGGACTCATCTTATATACCGTTTTGAAGGCCCGGCTGAACGCCTCGTTGGAGTGAAACCCGTTTTCCAGCGCTATATCGATAATCCGCTTGTCGGTGTATAGCAGCTTTTTCGCTCCGTCCGCCAAACGCCGCTTTTTGATATAGCTTCCGATGCTTTCACCCAGCAGCGCCGAAAACTGCCTGGTAAGATGATAGTAGGAATAACCAACTTTCCTTGCCACGTCCTCTACGCCGATCTCCTCACCCAGATGGTTTTCTATATATATAATCGCTTTTTCGAACGCCTGCAAACAGTCCACGGCACACCCTCACTTCATATCAATTCGCTGGAATAGGCACGAACCCGAAAAATTCAGGATGTGCTTTGTCCGCATGCAATTCGATGTCCAGCACGGTCTCGCCAAGCGGTTCGCGAATATCATAACTGCGCCAGCCGTTGGCGCTTCGTCCGCCCCAGCACAGTTCCATGGTCCCTTTGGCCGGGTTCATGATCATGCTTTTAGTGGTACCGAAAAAGTCTTCATAATACGGGCAGCTGAGGCCGGCCGGGAATTTTCCCAATAGCAGCTGCTTCAAATCATCCTCCGAAACCTGACCCTTCCCTTCAAGAGTATGCCCCATCAATTCGTAACGCTGCAGGGAATTGCGCATCGCCTGCGGCTCGTAAGGCACCAGTTCCGGCATATGCGGATGATTGGTGGCGTAAAGAAGCTGGGTGGTGCTGGAATGGTCGATTTGCTTCACGGCCATCCGGCCATCGAGCGTTTCCGCGAGCGCGGCTCGGCCGCTTTTATCCACAAGCATTAGGTTCATGTTATACGCTATAGGCATGTCTTTCATATACGCCAAGGCCTCGGGGACATCCTTGCAGTTTTCCAGCAATGCGCGGATCACCGCCCAAAACTGCAAACCGGTCAGCTTCGGACTGCGCATATACGGCAGCGCCCCAACCGGAAAGCCGCAGGAGCTCATCGTCACGGCAAGCCCGCATTCGTTAAAACCGTCATCGCGGCCGAAATGCAGCACACTGGTGCCAAGATGGGCATACTTTCCGGTCACGGAGGTTTTCACCAGCGTAAAATCCTCCGCATCCGAGCTGAATTCATAGTTCCGGGCAAGCAGCGGGTTTCCGCTTGCGGAAATCCCCGGCAAGACGGCGATCTGGCTGCACCGCGGGCGCAAGTAAGTCATGGCGTAATAGATGATTTGCGAAGGCTTGGCTTCCAGCGCGTCGGCGAATCCCCGCAGTTCCTCGGCAAGGCCCGGACACCAGCGGTTGAACAATTCGGCGGCTTTCTTCGCCTCCGCTTCATCAAAATGATCAAATCCAGCGGTGTGAAAAGCTCTCAGCGCAGGGTTCTCCTTCGTAAATTCGCCAAAGCCCCAGCCGATTTCGTAATTCGTTCCTCGCAATTCTACCGTATAAGCTTGTTTTTTAATCATCCGGTTCCTCCTATGTCCAATGAGTTTTTTATTATTCCGGTTCTCCTGCTTCGACCACTGCCTTTTCTTCAGAATCATTTCACATCGCTTGCCAAACCCTTTATTCTTTTGTTCAACATATATTCTGCCAGAGGCAAAAATAAAAATCTTGATAGTTTCTGCTGCCTAACTGCAACGAAAAACATAAGGGCAAAAAAGGGCGTTATTCCGGCAATATCCGTCCATTGGAGAGAAATAGAGGCAATTTATGTCGCTATATTTACGAAACGTAGGGTGATGCCGGCTTTCGGGGCATCCATAGGAATATAGGTACATAAAATGCCGCTAATGAGGTTGAACGTGCTTGGCAACGGATAATAAGTACATAAAGTGCACTAGCGTTGCAAGAACACTAACATCAATTTTCAGCAAAACCCACATTTGGATTATTGAAACTATAAATGGATTTTTTTACAGTCATTTTTTAAGCTTAAGACCAAAAAGTCAAGGTTACCTAATGCGTAGGTCGCGATGTCCCATTAAATGTATATAATGGATATTATTACTTGAATTTGCTTGGCTTAATTATCCCAACCATTGTGCGCACCGATAACGCTTTGGGACCTGACCCCGGACGTCTCCCCGGACTACTTCGACTGGGTTTCCGATCCAGTTCGGTTCGAAAGGATCGCCATGAACGGTACAAGTACTCGCGGAGAATCCGGAGCACTTGCCAGTTTGTTTTTGCCGTTTGGGTGCTGTGCCGGATGTGCTCCACGAGCAAGGCAGTAATTAAAGCCAAGAATAACTGGTTCCAAATAGCCTGTGGTTTATGACTGTGCAGCTTCTTCAATCGCAAATGTTGCTTCAGCCATTTAAAATACAACTCGATGAGCCAGCGATTTTTATAGATCTGCGCGATTTCTTCAGCGGTCTTATCCCATACCGATGTAAAAATACGATAAGTCCGTTCCTGCTCGTCATAAAACTCCACCAAACGAACGGAATGTTCCATGGATCGGAAGGAACTGCCCACGCAAACCTTGGCGTCCCGCGTGATGTTCGAGCCTTCCGGAACAGGATACTCCTCAATGACGGTGGCAAGCGCGCGATCTCGCATACGGATCACAAACTGGATGTTGTCCTGGACCCATTGATCCATCCGGGCATAATCATCATAACCGCGATCCATCACATAAATCGCATCCGAGGGGACGACCAGTTCAACGGCCCCCGCACGATCCCCTACATTGAGCGAACTGGGGATCATGGCATCAGGAAATAGCTTGTCGGGAGCTGTAACAACGAGGCGCAGATGCATCTTGACGCCGCTACTCTTATTTGACATCTTGGCCCAACTTCCAAGTTGAAGCGGCAGTCGAATGCTGGAAGAATCAATGATGTGCAATTTCCCGCTCTGGCCCTGGTGGCAAGCACGTTGCTGTGTTTGTGATGCCAGATGCTGAAACATCCACTCCAACAGCTCCGTTGGGATCTGATCGAGTTTTCGGGATAATTGCGAGCCGCTGATACTCTCCAACTGTAGAAGCTGCTGAAGTTTCGGCTCAGCACGAAGTGCAATTTCCATTTCACCGTAAGATGACCATTGTTTCAACTGAGCATTGATGAAGAGCATGATCGCTTTCATCGTGGTAAGTTTCTTGGTGTAATGGTCGAAGAGTAAACGTTGATGCACATCGATGGGCAGTAAGGAAATCAGTTGACGAATGACCGTTTTAGCTTTAACGTTATCCATGGATGGTCTCCTTTTGTAGAGAGTTATGGACAACGTACCTACCTCTTTACAATAGGAGATTTTTTATGCTTTTTCCATGAAAAATGATCATAATTACCCATATTTAACTAATATTTGATTATTCGCGTTAGGTTTTATGCAACGCTAGTGCATAAAGTGCCGCTATTTTAAAGTCCCAGCCATCGGTTCCCCGGTCCAGCAACCAGCAGTCAAGTTCAGTCAAGCACCGATTTCTGATCTTCTGGGTTAAGCCTATTATCCCATTAAAAAAATATATGCACAGGTGAAGAGAAGCCGGTCAGGTCTTGCCATTAATAACCTGTGCATAATTTTTTTGAGTTTTTCGTTCATCATGTCGAAATTTAAACAAATTATAAACAATATGTAGTGGTGTGCATGAGAATTATGCACAAGTTATTGAATTTGTGGATAAAAGCAGACAATACATTGAAATATAAGCCTTGGTTTGCTATGATTATATTGCTTTTGTTGTGAATATCTAAGTTTTGAGTATCGTTTATTCACAACCTGTGGATAAAATTGTGAACAATTCGAATTTATTCACGTTTATAATAATCATATGGAACTGGACTATGGGGATAAATTTCCCCATTATTTATGTTTTTTTGACTTCTTTCGCATGGCTTAAGCCACACTTGGAAGTTTTAAAAGGAGTGACAGTCTGTGGACAGCCATACTTCGGAAATATGGCAGCAAATTTTAGCGATCATTAATACCAAACTGAGCAAACCCAGCTTTGACACCTGGTTCAAAGCAACGAAGATCGTCACTATGACCGACAAAGCGATCGTCATCTCCGCGCCGACGACGTTTGCAGTGGAATGGCTGGAAAGCCGCTACACGAAGCTGGTCGCAACGACGATTTTCGAATTTACCGGCAAACAGCTCGACGTCTCCTTCGTCATTGAAGAATCCGCTCCGGCCGAACAAACCCAGGTGTACAAGGAACCTCCCGCTCCCGTCCCAAGCGAGGAAAGCGTTTCCAACATGCTTAATCCGAAGTATACGTTCGACACGTTCGTCATCGGGTCCGGCAACCGCTTCGCCCATGCGGCTTCCCTGGCTGTCGCGGAAGCGCCGGCCCGCGCGTACAACCCGCTTTTCCTCTACGGCGGCGTAGGACTCGGCAAAACCCATCTGATGCACGCGATCGGCCACTATATTTTGGAGCATAGCCCCAGCAGCAAAGTCGTATACATTTCCTCCGAGAAATTTACGAACGAATTCATCAATTCCATCCGGGATAACCGTGCGGAAAGCTTCCGCAACAAATACCGCAACATCGACATCTTGCTGATCGACGATATTCAGTTCCTGGCCGGCAAGGAATCGACCCAAGAGGAATTTTTCCATACGTTTAACGCGCTGCACGAAGAGAGGAAGCAGATCATCATCTCCAGCGACCGCCCGCCAAAAGAGATTCCGACGCTGGAGGAGAGGCTGCGCTCGAGGTTCGAATGGGGACTGATCACCGATATCCAGCCGCCGGATTTGGAGACGCGGATCGCGATTTTGCGCAAAAAGGCCAAGGCCGAAAATCTCGATATTCCGAACGAAGCGATGATCTATATCGCCAATCAAATCGATACGAACATCCGCGAGCTGGAAGGCGCTTTGATCCGGGTTGTCGCTTATTCCTCCCTGATCAATCAAGACATCACCACTCATCTGGCGGCGGAAGCGCTCAAGGATATCATTCCTTCCAGCCGTCCGAAGATGATAACGATCCAGGACATTCAGCAAAAGGTCGGCGATTACTACAATTTGAAGCTGGACGATTTCAAAGCTCGCAAACGGACCAAAGCGATCGCTTTTCCGCGGCAAATCGCCATGTATCTGGCCCGCGAACTAACCGATTTCTCGCTGCCGAAGATCGGCGACGCCTTTGGCGGACGGGACCACACGACGGTCATTCACGCACACGAGAAAATCACCCAGCAGCTCAAGAACGACCAGGAACTGTACAAGATCGTAAACAACATTACCGAGAAAATAAAAAACGCCACCTGAATAAGGGATAAGCCTATGCACATGATATTCACATGTGGATAGGCTTCATTTCATATTTTTCGGGTTGTTATCCACATATTCAGGGCCCCTACTACTTCTTCTAAATATATTTAAATATACACATCTTAATAAGTGGTAGCGCACAACCTGACTTCGGGGACCAACGCAAACGGCAATCAGCACAATTCGCGCGCTCTCGTATAACCCGAAGAACCGAGGGAGTAATCCCGTTACATAAAACAAGCTTATGCGTATAAAGCAAGTTTTATTACTAATAGATTTAAAGTTACCGAAGTAAATTTTATTGCGAAGTTATTTCAAAGAGGCTTATGCTTCCGAAGTAGTTTTATTGCGATGTTATTTCTAAAGGAGCACACGCTCCATAAAACTTTTAGGAGTTGAATTTATGAAAATCCGCATTTTAAAACATGATCTTAACGAGTCGATTCAGCACGTATCCAAGGCGATTTCCAGCCGTACGACAATTCCGATTTTGACGGGGATCAAGCTGGAAGTGAATTTTCAAGGGATGACCTTAACCGCCAGCGACACCGACATCTCCATTCAGGCCTTTATCCCGGCCGAGGACAAGGAGAAGCAGATCGTTCAAGTCGAACGTCCCGGCAGCGTAGTGCTGCCCGCTAAATTTTTCGTTGAAATTATCAAAAAGCTGCCTTCGGAAGAAATCGAAATGGAGGTTCAGGACGGCTTTCAAACGTTCATTCGCTCCGGTGCGACGGACATCCAAATGGTCGGCCTTGACCCCGAGGAATTCCCGGTACTGCCGAGCGTCGAGGAGAACCAGGTCATTTCCATTCCCGGCGATTTGCTGAAAAATATGATCCGGCAGACCGTATTCTCGATTTCCACCAACGAAACTTCGCCGATTCTGACCGGGGTATTGTGGAATTTAAGCGACAATCAGTTCAAGTTCGTGGCGACGGACCGGCACCGGCTGGCCAGCCGTGTGGCCGGGCTCGATGACGCCGAAGGGGCGCGCTTCAGCAACATCGTCATTGCCGGCAAAACCCTAAACGAGCTGAGCAAAATCATTCCCGATCAAAATACGCGCATCGAGATCGTCGTCGCCGACAACCAGGTGCTGTTCAAAATCGACCGCGTCCTGTTCTATACGCGCATTCTCGACGGGACTTATCCGGATACTTCCAAGATTATTCCGACAAACTATAAAACAGAACTGATTTTGGACACGAAAAAATTAAGCGATTCGATCGACCGCGCTTATTTGCTGTCCCGCGAGGAGAAAACGAACATCGTGCGCCTGCAGACGCTGGAGGACGGCTCCATTGAAATCTCCTCCAGCTCTTCGGAACTGGGGAAAGTTACCGAGCAAATGGAAGTCGCCCAGTTCACCGGGGAACCGCTGCGCATCTCCTTCAACTCGAAATATATGCTGGACGTGCTCAAAGTCGTGGAGAGCGAGCAGCTGCATATCGGATTTACGGGCGCGATGAGCCCGATCATTATCAAGCCGGTAGACGACACGCAGAGCCTGTATCTGATTTTGCCTTACCGGACTACCCACTGATCTGAAAGGAAATTGGCGCCATGAAAATAATCTCCATTTCCAGTGAATATATTAAATTGGATCAATTTTTAAAATTGGCCGATTGCGTGCCGACGGGCGGCATGGCCAAAGCGCTGCTGGCGGACGGGGCGGTCAAAGTCAACGGGGAGGCGGAAGAGCGCCGGGGCCGGAAGCTTTATCCTGGAGATAAAATCGAAGTGGAAGGAAGCGGAACCTTCCAGGTGGCCGGACCGAAGGCTCCCTGACCGGCTGCTTCACAGCCTTAAATCCGCGGAAGGAAGCGGAAAACGAGGGGGCTTAAGCTATCGTGTATGTTAATCAAATAACGCTGCAGCATTACCGGAACTATGATACGCTCTCGTTAAACTCGTTTGGCGCCGTCAATTTGATCATCGGACGCAACGCTCAAGGCAAAACCAATCTGCTCGAAGCTTTGTTTGTGCTGGCTTTGTCGAAATCGCACCGGACCGGCAAAGACAAGGAGCTGATTTCGTTCGGCAGCGATCACGCCGTGGTCGAGGCGGAAGTGGAGAAGAAGTACGGAGCCGTCCGCCTGGAGCTTCGCCTGACCTCGCAGGGCAAAAAAGCGAAGCTGAACGGTCTGGAGCAGCGCAAGCTCAGCGATTTCATCGGCGCGCTGAACGTCGTCATGTTCGCCCCGGAGGATTTGGAAATCGTCAAGGGCACGCCGGGAGTGCGGCGGCGTTTTCTAGATATGGAAATCGGCCAGGTGCAGCCCGGATATTTATATCATCTTCAGCAATATCAGAAGGTTTTGGTGCAGCGGAACAACCTGCTGAAACAAGCCTGGGGCGCCGGACCCGAGCTTTCCACGATGCTGGAAATCTGGAACGAGCAGCTTGCGGAGCATGGTGTTAAAATCATCAAAAAAAGGAAACAATTTATAAGAAAACTGCAAAAATGGGCGGAGCAGATCCACGAAGGCATCACCGGCGGCGGTGAAAAGCTGAAATTATCCTATCTTCCCTCGTTCGGCGAGACGGAAGAAGAAGATGAAGCTGTCTTATTGCGCCAATTTATGATAAAGTTATCACAAGTGAAGGATCAGGAAATCCGCCGCGGCATGACGCTTTGCGGCCCCCATCGCGACGATGTCTCTTTTTATATTAACGGGAACGAAGCCCAAGTATACGGGTCGCAGGGGCAGCAGCGGACCACGGCGTTATCTTTGAAACTGGCGGAAATCGAGCTCATTCATGAGGAGATCGGGGAATATCCCATCCTGCTGCTCGACGACGTATTGTCCGAGCTCGACCCTTACCGCCAAACCCAATTGATCGAAACGTTTCAGAGCAAAGTGCAGACGTTCATTACGGCAACTGGCATCGAAAGCATCAATGCAAGCCGGCTGCGGGACGCCAGCATTTTTCATGTTCAGGACGGACAAGTCCAAGGAGGGGCGAAGGAGTAAAATGTATATTCATTTGGGCGGAGAAAAAGTCATTCTCTCTTCGGAGTTGGTTGCGATTTTTGATATTTCCATCGAGCAGTCTTCGAAAATATCCAAGCAGTTTATCAGCCACGCGCTTGAGCAAAAAAACGTCGTGCGTATCGGCGAAGAAGAGGCCAAGTCGATCGTCGTGACCCAAAATGAAGTATACTATTCGCCTATTTCCTCGGCGACTTTGAAAAAAAAGGCTAACGTTATATTGGCGGTTTAGCGTTATAATATAAGTTCAGGGGTTTACAAGTTGTGGTTGAATCTATAGAAGTAGGTGAAGGCATTGTCGATGAACGAACAAACGTATGACGAGAGTAACATACAGGTGCTCGAAGGCCTGGAAGCGGTCCGGAAACGGCCGGGGATGTATATCGGATCCACCAGCGTCCGCGGTTTGCACCACTTGGTATGGGAAGTCGTAGACAATAGTATAGACGAGGCGCTTGCCGGCTATGCCAACAAAATCGACGTCATCGTTCATGAAGATAACAGTGTGACTGTCATAGACAACGGCCGGGGCATTCCGGTCGGCCTGAATGAGAAGCTGCAGAAATCAACGCTCGAAGTCGTCATGACCGTGCTGCATGCCGGGGGGAAATTCGGCGGCGGCGGGTACAAAGTGTCAGGGGGACTTCACGGGGTCGGCGTTTCCGTCGTCAACGCGCTGTCCACGAAAGTCGTCGTTGAGGTAAGACGCGACGGGCATGCTTATCAGCAAGAGTATCACCGCGGCGTGCCTCAATACGATGTGCGGGTCATTGGCGACACGGAGGAAACCGGGACGAAGACGAGATTTTACCCCGATCCGGAAATTTTTACGGAAACGACCGTTTTCGATTACAACACGCTGCTGACGCGGATTCGGGAGCTGGCCTTTTTGAATAAAGGCATCAATCTTTCCCTGACCGATGAACGCACCGGAGCCAGCGATTCGTTCCATTACGAAGGCGGCATCAAGGAATATGTGATTTTCCTGAATCATAACAAAGAAGTGCTGCATGAAGAGCCGATTTATGTGGAAGGCCAACGCGAAATGATTCAGGTGGAAATTGCCCTGCAATACAACGAAGGGTATACCGAAAATATTTATTCGTTTGCCAACAACATTCATACGCACGAGGGCGGCACCCACGAATCCGGCTTTAAGAGCGCGCTGACGCGCATCATCAACGATTATGCCCGCAAGGCCGGGATGATCAAGGACAATGACAACAATTTGACCGGGGACGACGTGCGCGAAGGATTGACGGCGATTATTTCCGTGAAAATTCCCGAACCCCAATTCGAAGGGCAAACGAAAACGAAGCTCGGCAACAGCGAAGTGCGGGGAATCGTGGAATCGCTGTTTGCGGAGAAGCTGCAGGAATTTTTGGAGGAAAACCCGGCCGTATCCCGGCGCGTCCTGGAGAAATCGCTGCAGGCTTCGCGGGCGCGGGAAGCGGCCCGTAAAGCGCGCGAGCTGACGCGCCGCAAGAGCGCCCTGGAGGTCAGCGCCCTGCCGGGCAAGCTGGCGGATTGCTCCTCCAAGGACGCCTCGATCAGCGAACTGTACATCGTCGAAGGCGACTCGGCCGGCGGCTCGGCGAAGCAAGGGCGGGACCGCCACTTCCAGGCGATTTTGCCGCTGCGCGGTAAAATTTTGAACGTGGAGAAAGCGCGTCTGGACCGCATCCTCGGCAACGCCGAAATCCGCGCGATCATCACGGCGCTGGGCACCGGGATCGGCGAGGAGTTCGATATTGCGAAGGCGCGGTATCACAAGGTCATCATCATGACCGACGCCGACGTTGACGGCGCCCATATCCGGACGCTGCTGCTGACGTTTTTCTTCCGCTACATGCGGAAGATCATCGAAGCCGGTTACGTTTATATCGCGATGCCGCCGCTGTTCAAAATCGAACGCAACAAAACGGTGCGCTACGCCCAGTCCGAGAAAGAACGCGATGAAATCATCGCCGAATTCGGCGAAGGGGTAAAAGTCAACGTTCAGCGCTACAAAGGTTTGGGCGAGATGAACCCGGAGCAGCTGTGGGAGACGACGATGGATCCGGAAAGCCGGACGATGCAGCAGGTATCGATTGCCGACGCCATTCAGGCGGATGCGATTTTTGATACGCTGATGGGCGACAACGTCGAGCCGCGCCGCGATTTCATTCACGAGCATGCCAGATACGTCAAGAACCTCGATATCTAATCGGATGGGCGAAAAAGTAAAAATCAGCGTGAAATTGATCAAAATACCGTCACTGTGGTGGCGGTATTTTTTTAATATGGAGGTACGCAAGAGGGAAGACGACGAGGAAGGTTACTTAAATTCGGCTTGTCTGAAACTTGCTATAATCAGTCATAGACGGAGTAAACCGGTGGGAATGACATGGTGACTACCCGAAAGGGGGTGACGCTGTATCACTTGACTTGTTCGTGAAGATTCTGGACTTGCTGCTTAAAGTGGTTGGCATTTTTGCTGGCCTTCAGACTTTGTTTTGCGGCAAAAAACAGAAGAAAGCACGTAGAGACAAGAAAAACCACCGGCGATAGGTTGGGCCCTCGACCGGTGGTTTTTCTTCTCTTTGAATGAAAATCTCGCCGTGGTTGCCCACTGGAGCTTTGTCGGAATAGTCGTGATGCTACCAACATCACGACTATTTTTATTTTACCCATGTGCAGATGAAGATATGACATAGGGGTTGTTCCTTCATAATTTGTCCTTAGTATAACACATCCAGCGTTACATATCTACAAATCAGTGTTTGGGGTTTTAAACTTCCATTCGTCGATATCTCGCGGGTCCACATGCAGCACATGGGCGATCAACAGCGCTAAGGTGGCGTTCGGAATCACAATGCCGTACTCAATATTCTGATAGTTTCGCAATGTGCATTTCATGGTGTTGTTGATGTGTTGTACGAGTGATTCTTGGGTAAACCCTGCGGCTTCCCTTGCTTCCTTGATCCTCAAATGCTACAGCTCCTCATTTTTATTCCGTCTCTTCTTTTTATGATAGAGGAGTTGAAAATTTTTAATCACGGTAAATTTTTCATGAAAAATATTGCGTTAATCATTTTTAGTTATATAATAAAAAAAGCCAGATCACCTCTGGTTTGAAAGCACTTTTTGCCGGATAGTAAAGAGGGGGAGGTTTGTCTCCTATAAAAAATTTCAAAAAAAGGCATATTTCCCTAGGATATTACACTAGGGAGGTACACGCCAATGAATGAAGATGGTATTCAGGCAAGGATTGAGCGAGAGCGAAACAAATTGCATGTATTAACGGAAAAATACAATGGACAGTTTGGACATCCGCGCGTGATTCATCAATCTATGATCCTTGATGAACTCATTAATCAGTATTACCAGCTTCATAGACGTAACATAAAAAAGCCGATTGCGTGAACAATCGACTTAGGGGCGAGAATCTTTGCTGGGTTGCTCGCCCTTTTATTTTAACAGATGATGAAAGCTTTGCAACTGGTGAGGCAAAAGCGTATGCATTCGTACAATCCTGCGTAAATTGTATTGACCATTGTTCAAAATATGGTTATATTTATAATATATTCCCAAAATTTATCAGAGGTGGTTAGTTTGAATAATACAACCACGATTCTCGGAGCGCTGGAGCAATTTTCAAAACAGCATGGGTTAAATATTAGTCAACTATCCAGGCTGACTGAATTGAATACGGGTACGATGAGTGCTATTTTAAACAGTCAGCGAGTGCTTTCCGTGCATCAACTGGACCGCATTACTAAGGTGATGAATCTACCCGATGGGCATTTTTATGAGCAGTACATCCAGGAGTACTTGAATGAAGTGGCGCCGAATTGGCGCAGAATCAAACCTTTTTTTTACCGGTGCGCAGAGCTAGACAAGTTGGATTGCATTAAGCAAATCGTAAATCTATTGCTGGATAACCCTTTATATGCATCTCCGCTGTTTGAGGTAGCAGAAGAGTTAATTGCGCAAGGAAAACGGATGGCAGCAGCGATTCTTTACGAGAGTGTAGCTCTAAGCGAAAAAAGTCAGCATTCAGAGCGGTTAGCTTATTGCCAGTACAAGTTGTTCCTAACTAGACTTGGCCCCGATCAGGAACAAAATTACCGGGCAGCGATCCAGTTTGAGCCTTTTGCGGAGCGGCTTGAGGAAATCGACCAACTGGTAGCATTGAAGGATTTGGCGGATACTTATCGTTCTTTGCGTCGCTGGGATAAGGTCAAAAAAATTTGCATAAAGTTAAAGCAGTTGGCTGAAATTCAGTACTCTTTCTCCCACTCCCGAAAAAAGTTGGATCAAGGCTTTGTTAAGCTGCCCAGGCCATTATTTTTTTATGTTGTCTTTGGTAATATGCTAATAAGTAACGCTTATTATGAACAAGGAGATTATGAATTGGCCCTGCAAATTCTCAGTGAAGCCGCCGATTTAGAATGGGTCAAGGAGACGGATGAAGAAACATTATACTGGAAGAACTTGTTTCAGGAATGGACTCAAGCTAATATTCTGCTAACCAAGTTAATGGCTGGCGACATAGAGTTGCTTTCGGAATATGTGAATTACTTCGAAACGAAGGAAAATGAAATACTCACAGGTTTATGGAATATCATGATAGTAGCTAACCGTTACAAGATTAACCTTGATCATATTCTTACTAAGTTTGAAAGCGTATTGTCTAACGTTCTGGAGCATGAAGAAAACGAAATATACAACCAACAAAATACTGACGATCAGCTCGTTGGTTTACTGTGTGAATTAGCTGATTATTATTTAATTAAAGGGGATCACAAACAAGGATTTAAATTCTTGATAGATGGCCTAAAAAAATCTACTATGATAAATGACGAAAGCTCTATGCTTCGGTGTATGAGATTGTTTGAACGTTTTAGAAACGTTGCGTCGGCTGAATCGAAAGTAGAGTATCATCAATTAGTGGAAATGGGGGATGGCCATGAAAAAAAATACTCTGTTGTACGCAATTAATTTTCTATTCGTATTGGTGATAAGTGTAGGAGTAAGTGCAGGACCGCTTATGGGAACGTTAGGCTTCCATGTTGGAGGTTAATTCGAATCTCTATCAGGCTAGTCGCTATAATTTACATATCAGCTAAAACCACCGGATTCCGCAAGGCTCCGGTGGTTTTTCTACCGGAAGCGGGGGAATCAGGAATGATACGAAGTATCGGGATTGTCAGGCCACTTGATGAGCTTGGGAGAATTGTTATCCCTATTGAATTACGCCGATTTATCGGGATAGGCCAGGGCGATACCATAGAGTTTTTTATTGACAATGAATCCCAAAGAATCATGATGCGCCCGTACCGGACGCAAGAGTGCCTGTTCTGCCAATCGATGGAGCAGCTTATATACTTCCGGGAACGCTTCATTTGCGCGGCATGCTTACGGGAACTGTTCCCTACACAGCAAGCTGGGAGTCAACAAACGGCCATCATGGGAATAGCGGTGGCGTTGGAAAATCGAAACGATCCCGACGCAGGAGCTGTACGGCGGCCCCGGCAGAAGACGAGTGAATTAATCCGAAAGCTTAATGAAGTGATGGCTACCTATCCGTCTGAAAATCAATCTAAGTGGGCGAAACGGATCGGCGTTTCACCGTCGAGAGTCGGCCAACTACTTCGTGCTATGAAAGAAGCTGGGAGTCAACAATCGGCCAACCAGGAATTTGCGGTGGTGTTGGAAAATCAAAGCGATTCAGTTGCAGGAGCTGCACGGCGGCCCCGGCAGAAGACGAGCGAATTAATCCGAAAGCTCAATGAAGTGATGGCTACCTATCCGTCAGAAAATCAATCCCAATGGGCGAATAGGATCGTAGTTTCGCCGTCGAGAGTCAGCCAACTACTTCGTGCTATGAAAGAAGAAGAGGGCCAATAGTGAATTCCGGTGGTTTTTCTGTCATGATGCATTTGTGACCGTTTTCTTACTAAATAAATAAAATTTTGTAATAAATAACCAAACACCTCCTAATTGGGTAATAATGAGAGATGTAATAATAGATTCAAAAAAGCCCGTAGAAGGAGGTGAGTATGGATGGATGATATGTTAATGGGTAGTATTCTACTGTTCGTCGTGTGATTTTGATTTTAATCTTCGTATTATCCGATCTAGAACCATACCTACCATGAACCAAAAAAACACAGTGATTACGTAAGTGAGGACAATTGGGAAGAATACCACTATTTGATTGAAAACTGGAAAATTAATTGATATCCACACTACAGGGCTAATCAGGGCTAAGAGGATTGCATACTCATCAAATCCGAAAATTTCTATAATGACGATCGCTAATGAAATAAAGGCGAGCCAAAAACGAAATGTTTTAAATATCCCTCTCATAATGAAAACTCCCATCCTAGAAGAAAGTATATAAACCAATCATAGTATAGAACTCCTTTTATACCCAGTTTGAGTAACATGCCTTGTGATGAAATTACTTTTTTGGGAGGCTGTTTATTTATGAAAATAGGAAAGACTTTAGTCACTGTTGGAGGATCGGTGCTTCTTTTATCGACTTTAGTTCCGGCTACCATGGCATTGAATGATAACTTATTGGAAACTAAAATTCAGCGCTACACATTCTTGACAGCCTGAAAAGTTGGCATATGCCGACGTTTCCCCTTAATCATTGCTTCCCTGCTACCGGATACTTTTAATGTTTATGGGCTTGTTGTGAAAAGTCTGTTGAAGTATGTAGTATCGTGACAAGTATTGTCTAAAATCACCATATTAGGGTTATTTTGTGTTATGTTAATGATGTGTATATCGGATTTTAAGTAGAGGGAGGAGGAGCCGAGCTAAGGTTGGATTCTGGTGGTTTTAAGGGTTATTTCAAAAATTAAAACAGGAGATGGGTAATTTGTTTAAGAAAGTTAGTAAATTAATGGGAACTGCTGTTCTTTCGGTATCTTTGTTAGCTGTTTTTCCTGGAGTTAATGTAACAAAAGCTGAAGCACAGAATGAAGTTACAGAAACTTATGAATCACAAAATGAACTCCATTTAACAGATTTTTTTAATAACTTTAATCAGTTAAGTGGTAGTGATGCTTCTGATCAGTCAATTGTAATTACAGACCGGGATACAATTAATGCAGTAGCTGAGGAACAATCTTTAGCTGATCCAGATTCAATTAAAGAGATACGGTTTGATTCTGTACTTTTAAATTCAGAACCCTCTTCGTCTGATAATAAGCCTTCAGCAGTAACTAGTAAACCACACATAGAAAATGTAAAAGATCTGGGCACAGGTTGGATCTTTAAAAATAACTATATATCACATATTTTTGATGGTCCTGCTAGTGTAGAACAAACTTTTTCAAAAGAGGATTCCCAAGCTTTTACTGGTGAATTGGGATTGAAGTTCCCAAAGGTTGTTGAGTTAAAATTTGGAGTTACACTTGGTGAAAAGAAGACACAATCAACGAAATATTCATTTAAAGTTGCTAGTAATGAAACTATTGAGCTTAGAATCTACACAAATTACAGAAAAAAGAGTTATGAACTCTGGGAATTAATAAACGGACTAGACTATAATAGAGGTACTGACTATCTTCATACATCAGTTGGACTGTATTTTGAACAGATAAAACGATAAAACTAAAAAATGAAGAGAACAATTATTAGTATCGCTTTACTGTATTGTGGGGTTATTGTATGTTTGACTATATTAGGGTATGGATTTAAATACTCCAAAGACTTAACAGTATGGCGTGAAAGCTATGGGAAACTATGGACACTTATCAGTGATAATCATTTACTACTTCCGTTCTATTTTTCATTAGCAGTTTCGTTGGTTGCATTTGTTTTGTTGTTAATAGAATATTTTTTTGAAAAAAAATAGTTCATATTTTGTTGAATATGCGGGCCGCCGTTCTTGGGACTTTTTGAAATCTTGTGAGGAACGGCAAATGCTGATACAAGTGATGAGGCACTCGAATGGGGAAAACCATTCGGGTGCTTTTTTGTTGGCCGGATCGCTCCGGTGTAGTCACCAAACGGCCAATGAGAACCCCCGTATTTACCGATTGCTCATTTTGAGCAATCGGGTGCATATAATGAGTAATCGCTACTCCCTATATGTTGTATTACTCAAAATGAGCAATACTATATGCAGTATTATGAGTCCAACTTCTAGAAATAATGGTCTAATTGGAAAGACAGAGTAACCGGTGGGATTGGCATTCTTGCTGGCCTGAAGACTTTGCTCTGTGGCGGACAGAAGAAATTACGTAAATGCAAAAAAACCACCGGGAATAGGTTTGGAGAACCGCCCGGTGGTTTTTCGGCTGTGATAGGTTGAAAATCTCGCCGTGGTTACCCATCGGCCCTTGTCTGCCGCGATCCAGCATCGCGGCATTTTTCATTTTGCGTATTTTCTAAGCACATTATACCACAAGCAGGGCTTACGTAAAAGCTTGATCAACCGCCTTTATGATTTCTGCCTCTGTCGGTTTCGCGTATCGCCTGGTTATGTTATTGTCGGCGTGTCCGGCCAGCTCCGCGACCGTGGCAATATCTACACCGGGGGTGCTGACGAGTTCACGGCAGAACGTATGTCTCAATCGGTGTGGGTGGACACCGAATTTATACAGCATGTGTTGCACGGTGATCCGCTGAATGAGAAGCTGCAGAAATCGACGCTCGAAGTCGTCATGACTGTGCTGCATGCCGGGGGGAAATTCGGCGGCGGCGGATATAAAGTACCAGGGGGACTTCACGGGGGCGGGTGGGCGAAAAAGTAAAAATCAGCGTGAAATTGATCAAAATACCGTCACTGTGGTGGCGGTATTTTTTTTACGATGGAGATGCATTACAACTTACTACTTCATTCCGAGGTGATTTCCATGGCTGGTCGGGCTCAACCGGCGGTGAAGCGGCCTCACGCCGCCAGCGGCCGCAAAATGAAGTCGTTGCAGCGGGGCGAAACGATCGCCGGAATATTGTTCGTCAGCCCGATGCTGCTGGGCGTGTCCGTGCTGGTGCTGCTGCCGATTGTCGCCACGCTGGTGCTCGGGTTTGCGGACTGGAATTTCGTGCAGGGCTGGGACGGCATCCGTTTTGTCGGCTTGGAAAATTTCCGCAACCTGATGGAAGATTCGATGTTTATTCGTTCACTTCGCAACAATTTGATCTTTCTGCTGACCGTTCCGGCGTATATGCTGATTTCGATGGTGCTGGCGATTTTGATCGACCGTTACGTGTACATGAAGGGGTATTTCAAGGTGGCTTATTTTATGCCATACATCTCCAACATCGTCGCCGTGGCCGTCGTCTGGCAGGTGCTGTTTCAGCCTTCCTACGGTCCGATCAACGAGCTTTTGAAAACGATCGGCTTCGCCAATCCGCCGAAATGGATCGCCGATCCGAATTATGCGCTCATCTCGATCATGATGATCACGGTTTGGATCTCCATCGGCTTCAACATGATCATTTACATCGCCGGGCTTCAATCGATCCCCAAGGATCTGTACGAAGCCGCCGATATCGACGGCGCCAACGGGTGGGTGAAATTCCGCCGCATTACGTTTCCGCTGCTGTCGCCGACGTCTTTTTTCCTGATGGTCACCGGGATCATTTCCACGTTTAAAGTGTTTGATATCATCGCTGTATTAACCCAGGGAGGACCGATCGGTTCGACGACGATGATGGTGTGGTATCTGTACGATACGGCCTTCGTGAATTTGAAGGTGGGCTACGCCTCCTCCATCGCCACGGTGCTGTTCGGGCTGGTTATGCTGATTACGTTCATCCAATGGATCGCCCAGAAAAAATGGGTCAACTACTGAGGAAAGGAGTGGGCTTAGATGATGACGAGCCGCCGTATCGAGTGGCCGAGGGCCGTTCTGGCCCTGCTGATGTTTGCCGCAAGCATCCTGTTTCTGCTCCCTTTCTTCTGGATGCTGATGACGTCGTTCAAAATCGAAACCGAGGTGTTCGTTTACCCGATTGAATGGATTCCCCGGACCTGGAACGCGGTGGAAAATTACAAAGAGGTGTGGTTCGGCGACTATCCGTTTTACGTGTATTACTGGAATTCGATTAAGGTCGCTGTGGCGACGACGTTTATTTCCAGCCTGATCTCCAGTTTGGCGGCCTACGGCTTCTCGAAGATCAAGTTCGCCGCCAGCCAGGGGTTGTTCCTGATCGTGCTGGCCACGTACATGATTCCGAGCCAGGCGATTTTGGTGCCGCAGTTTATTTTGTACCGCAACATCGGGCTGTTCGACAGCCATCTCGGCCTAATTGTCATCAGCAGCTTCAGCGTGCTGGGGACGTTTATGCTGCGGCAATTCTTCATGGGCGTACACCAGGATTTCATCGAGTCGGCGAAAATCGACGGGGCCGGGCATTTGCGGATTTTCCGTTCGATCGGTTTGCCGCTGGTGAAGCCGGCCGTGGCGACTTATGCGATCTTGCGGTTTATCTGGACATGGAACGATTATCAGAATCCGCTGATTTTTCTACGGACCGACAAATGGTTTACGCTGCCGCTGGCGATGCAGAAGTTTACGTCCATGAGCGGGGAGTTTTATTCGCTGATTATGGCCGGGGCGGTGTCGGCGATCTTTCCGCTCCTGATTATTTTCATCATCGGGCAAAAAAGCGTAATTGAAGGAATTGCTCTCGGCGGGGTGAAAGGTTAACGGCATAAGGAAAGACACACGAACCGTCCGGGGGAATCCATATATATCCTGACCAAGGAGGGTTAAGCATGAACAAACGGAAAACGGGGGCAAAACAGGTAAAGTTATGGTCGGCCGTGCTGGCCGCGATGCTGCTGATCGGGCTGCTGGCGGGCTGCGGGGGCGGCGGGAACACGGCCGGAGGCAACGGCGGGGGATCTCCGGCGGCGGAAGGAGAAACGTCAGGTGACGGCGGCGGCAAGGTGAATCTTCGCTTGTACACGTACGGAACCGAGGAGGCGTACAACTGGAAGCACACCCTGGAGGCCTATGAGCAGGCCAATCCGGGCGTAACGGTCGAGCTGGTGCAGCTGAGCGAAAAAGGAGACACCCAGGAGGCGTTCAAAAAGCTGGACCTGGAAGCGGCCTCGTCGGCGCAAATGGACATCCTGATGTTCAGCGATGCCGCCGGATACGCACAACGCGTGGCGTTAGGCATGGCCGAGCCGCTCGACGATTACATCGCCAAAGACGGGTACACCGTGGAAGAGGATTACAAAGTGGACACCCATTTGGACGGCAAAGTGTATGCGCTTCCAGGCAAATTTAATCCGTGGTACGTGCTTTTGAACAAAGATCACCTCGAAGCGGCGGGACTTCCGGTGCCTGCCGACTGGACCTGGGACGAATTTGCCGATTATGCAAAAAAGCTGACCCAGGGGGAAGGTGCAGACAAACGCTATGGAACGTATTTCCACGGGCCGCAAGCCGGCGGATGGATGGAATACGTCAAGCTGCTGATGATGAATCAGCCGCAAAACGCCGATTTTCTGAAAGCGGACGGCTCTTCCAATCTGGATGACCCGAATTTCCGCAAATCGCTGGAGCTGCGCGTGCGGATGGAGAAAGAAGACCAGTCCTCCGTGCCGTATACCGATATGATTTCGCAAAAGCTCGCTTACCGGACGCAGTTTTTCAACGAATCGGCCAGCATGCTGACGATCGGGAGCTGGATGAACACGGAAATCGGCGGTACCGATAAAGTCCCGTTGAATTTTAACGTGGCGGTCGCCCCGTTCCCGAAGAACAATCCCGAGGATGAAATCGGCCTGACGCCGGTAACCACCGATTATGTGGCCGTCGCCGCCAAATCGCAGCACAAGGAAGAGGCGTACCGCTTTGTCCGCTGGTATACGACGGAAGGGCAAGTTGTGCAGGGCAAGAACATTCCGGCGTGGAACGGCGTAAGCTCTGAGGAAATCACCGGCATCATCGATACGATTCTGGCCGGCACGAAAAATCCGGAGAAGGTCGACAAAGAGTCGCTGGTGAACACGCTGATGGCCTCCAAGGCTTCCGCGATCATCCCGCCTTCTTCGTACCAGGCCGAGGTGTACAAGGCGATCAACGAGGAGTACGAGAAGCTGATTTTGGGCAACCAGGATATCGATACGACGATCAAAAATTGTCAGGAGCGCGTTAACCAAATTATTGAATCCAACAAAAAATGAGTGGTAAAATGATCCAAAACAGGGGGCGGCATCGCCCCCCCTTTTCGCTAAGGGGAGAGGTGAAATGTTCAAGCGGCTCAGCCACTTTGCGCCCCGGACGATTCGCGCGAAATTGATTTTGGCCGCGGTGGTCTGCATTCTCGTTCCCGCTGCCTTTACCTTAAACGTGTATCATGCGCTGACGCAAAAGGCGGTCAAGCAGCAGGCCATCGCCAATGCGGAAAATTCGCTCGAGCTGGTAAACGGCTCGGTGACCCTTTTATTAAAAGGCATGCTGGACATCGCCAATTACATCCAGGTCAATGCGGGGTTGAACACGTATTTCAAGCTGGTGGCCTCCGGATATCAGGAGCCGGACCCTTACCGGAAATTTACTGACGCGAACCGCGTGCTGGAACAACTGGACAGCCTGACCGTGGTTGGCGAAAAAAGCTATGTAACGGTGCTGCTCACCGACGGATCTTATTTTATGAATTATTCCGTAAGCGATTACAACCCGCTCGATTTGCTGCAGGAACCCTGGTTCGAACAGCTCGACGAGCTGCAGGGGTTGGATTCTTATTGGATTGGCGCGGAGCCGACGAAATTCAAGTACGACCGGTTCGACCATCCGTACCAGGTGTCGGTAGCGCGTACGCTGCGGCTGGCTAATTCGGACATTTACGGGTATGTCGTCGTGACGGTGATGGAGGATCAGGTCAGCGATATTTTCAGCGAACTGACCGCGGGCCAGGAAGTTCGTTTGGTGGATGCCGCGGGGAGGATCGTGGCGGACCGGAACAAGGACAACATCGGCGGCGCGTATCCCGGCGGGAAGCAGGAGCAACTGGGGCATGGGCTTGGGGCTGGGCATGAGTATGAGTATGAGCATGGGCGTGCGGCGGCGGAAACCGCCTTTATTTTGCGGGATGATGGCAAGCCGCTGCTCGTAGCTGAGCAGAGCATCGCGCTGAACGGCTGGCGGTTGATCCTTACCCAGCCCTACCAGGAGGCGACGGTCAACATCAGCTCGATCTTCAACCGTGTGTTCTTGTTCCAGATCATCTCGTTTATCGTGTTTATGGCGATGCTGATCGTGTTGGTCAGAACGTTCACCCGGCCGCTGGTGCGGCTCGGCAAGGCGGCGTCGGCGGTGCAGCGGGGCAACCTGGAGGTGCGCTCCGGCGTTCGCGGCAATGACGAAATCGGGCGGCTGGGGCTGCTGTTCGACCAGATGCTGGACCGGGTAAAGCAAATGATCGCGGAAATTTCCACGACCCAGGCCCGCAAACGGACGGCGGAGCTGAAAATGCTGCAGGCGCAGATCAACCCGCATTTTTTGTTTAACGTGCTCAATTCGATTCGCATGAAAGTGATGAAGCATGGTGATCTCGAGAGCGGGAAGATGATCGGTTCGTTGTCCACGCTGCTGCGGATGACGATCAGCCGCGAAGAGGATGAAATCACGCTGCACGAGGAAATCGAGCTCGTTTCGCATTACGTGCGGCTGATGAATTTGCGCCAGAAGCAGGAAGTGACGCTGGAGCTGGCCGTGGCGCCGGAGGCTTTTCTCGTGAAAGTGCCGCGGCTCATCCTGCAACCGCTCGTGGAAAACGCGCTGATTCACGGGCTTACGCAGCAGGCCGGCGTCATCAGGATCGCCGCTTCGATGGAACAGGACGGTTTGCTGCTCACCGTCGCGGATAACGGCGCCGGGATGGAAGAAGCGAAGCTTGAGGCCACGCTGCGCAGGATGAACGATGCGGGGGCGGCGCCTGAACAAGCCGGTATCAAGCCGAAAGGCCATTTTTCCGGGATGGGCCTGCACAATGTGATGGAGCGGATGCGCTTGAGGTTCGGGCCAATGTTCCACGTGGAAATTCGCAGCGAACCGGGACTCGGAACGGTGATCGAGATGTACATTCCTCACGATAAGGGGGAGCGCTAGTGTATAACGTGATGCTGGTGGATGACGATTATCCCGTAACCCAATTGCTGTCGGAGGCGATCCCCTGGGAAGGGCTTGGGCTGCGGCTGATGGGTTCCTACGAAAACGGCTGGAGCGCCTGGGAGCAGGCGCAGCGGGAAATGCCGGACATTCTGATCACGGACATCGGGATGCCCAGAATGGACGGACTGGAGCTGTCGGCCCGGATTCGGCGGATGTCACCGCATGTGCGGATCGCCATCTTGTCCTGCCACAGCGAATTCGAATACGCCCAGCAAGCGATGCGGCTGAATGTGCAGGATTATTTGCTCAAGGATACGCTCGATCCGGAGGATGTGGCCGCGGTGCTGCGACGGTTCAAGGACCATATGGACGAAGAGGCGCACAACGGCTGGGAGCAATCGCGGATGAAGCAACTGGTCGTGGAGGCGAGCGAGCTGCGCAAGGAGCAGATGCTGGCGAGCCTGATCGATCAGCCGCTGTTCTCGGCGCAGAAGTGGGAACAGGAAGCGCGGGAATACGGTCTGTTTCTGCCGGGGCAGTCCTGTTTGCCGGCGATCGGTTACGTGGAGAACTACCAGACGGTGAAGCACCGCTTCGCATCCGACCGGACGCTGCATTTTGCGATCGGCAATGTGCTGGGGGAAGTATGGAACGGGCTGCCGTTGCAAGGCCTTCACGTCAGATATGACACGGGGACGTCGATTTTGCTGTTCTCTCATACGCCATCGCTGAAGCGGAACGCTGCGGACGAAGCGGCCGCTTGCCTGCAGGAGATGCAATTCACGCTGCGCCGCGTGCTTAAGGTCGGCATGTCCTTTGTGCTGGGAGAGAGCTGCGGCGGCGCGGAAAGCCTGAAACAGAAGCTTGGTGAGCTGCTTAACGGCGAGAGCGTGAGATTTTATCTGGAACCCGGGGAAATTGCCAAACGGAGCGAAAAGACCTTGGAAAGCGCGGGGGATGGCGAGCGGCCGAATCTGTTCGCTTTTTACGACCGGGCCAATACGGAGCTGAGGGAAGCGCTGCTCGGCAAAAATCCGGTCCTGGCCGATAGCATAGCGGACAAATGGATGTCCATGATCGGCCGGGCGCGGTATGCGCCGGAGACCGTCAAAGACTGGACGCTGAAGCTGCTGCTCGATTTGAAGCTGAAGCTGCATTCGCTGCATTCGATCCGCCCGTCTTATTCCGCCGAGTCCCTGCATAAGGAGTTGGTCGACATTTATTCGCTGTCCGAGCTTGGCGCTTGGTTGAAGGGTCATTTGGAGCGGATTGCGGCCCTGACGGAGGCGGGTTCGGGGGCGAGCCGGCGAACCGAGGTGGCGGAGGCCTGCCGGTACGTCTCCCTTCGCCTTCATACGCGAATCAGCCTCGACGAGGCGGCCGGGCATCTGCATTTGAACCCGAGCTATTTCAGCCGGCTGTTCAAGAAGGAAACCGGCATGACCTTCATAGAGTATATTACGCGCATGAAAATGGAGCGGGCCAAGGAGCTGCTGGACGGGACCCGGTATTCCGTCGGGGAGATCGGCGAAATGCTCGGTTACGACAATCAGAGCTATTTTATTAAAACGTTCAAAGGTTACACGGGCGCCACTCCTATGGAGTACCGGAGATGAAGGGCGTTGGGAATCTGGCGGTGAAGCGGAGGATGGGATCATCATGAATTCGTTGGGACGAACGTTGGAACGTGAGGATTGGCTTGCGATCGTAGGGCGTATGGCTCCGGCTGACCTTCGTTTGTATTATCCGGGCGGAGATCAGGCCGCGTTTTGGCGGCGGGTGAGGGAGTCCGGGGAGTACCGGGAAGAAGTCCTGGAAATCCGGGCGGAAGCGGAACGGCTGCGGCACGAACAAAATCCGGAGCTCGCCTATTCGTTGTTTGCGGTCTTTGCGCAGCGGGGGACGCGGCTGGAGTATGAGCGGGTTTACTTCGAGCGGAGACGGCGGTTAAATACATTCGCTTTGCTGGCCCTGCTTGATCCGGACGATCAGGTTGCGGAACACGAGCTGCTGGACATGATTTGGTCGGTCTGCGGCGAGTATACATGGTGCCTGCCGGCCCATCTGGGCGAGGTCGGTCATGAGCGGGCCATCGACCTATTTGCAGCCGAAACTGGGTTTACGCTAGGCGAAATCGCCTTGCTGCTGCAGGGGCGGCTGCCCAGGCTGCTGCAAACGCGCATCGAGGCGGAAGTGAACCGGCGGTTGTTCGAGCCTTTCCTGAGGAGCGGGCCGTACGAATGGGAGACGGCCAGGCATAATTGGGCGGCCGTATGCGCCGGTTCCGTCGGCGCCGCCGCGCTGCTGCTCCTGCGGGACCCGGAGGCCTTGAGCGCCATCCTGCAGCGCGCGCATGCCAGCCTCGAATGCTACCTGCAAGGCTTTGGCGCGGACGGGGCCTGCCCGGAAGGGCCCGGGTATTGGAACTACGGGTTCGGCTATTTCGTGTATTTTGCCGATTTGCTCGCGCGGCGCACGTTAGGAGAGGCCGACTGGTTTGCCGGGGACAAGGTGCGGCGGATCGCCGAGTTTCAGCAAAAATGCTACCTCGGCGGTGACCGGGTGGCCAATTTCTCCGATGCCGTCCCCCATTGCCGCGTGCAGATCGGGTTATCTCATCAACTCGCCCGCCGTTACAAGAGCGTGCAGCTTCCGCCGCCCGGCCTGCGGGCCGATTACCGGGACGACCATTGCAGCCGCTGGGCGCCGGCCTTCCGCAACTTGGTCTGGAAGGATGGTGCGGCGGAAGGGGAGCAGGACCGCGATTGGCCTGCGGCGAGTTGCTATTTGCCCGATGCCCAATGGCTGGTCTCCCGGCACCGGAGCGCGGCCGGAGCGTTTGGCTTTGCCGCCAAGGGCGGGCACAACGGGGAGCCGCACAACCATAACGACCTGGGGCATTTCATCCTGATCGCAGACGGGGACACCTTTGCCGCGGATCTGGGCAGCGGCGAATATACCGCCGATTATTTCGGAGCAGGCCGGTACCGCTATGATTGCAACGGGTCGCAGGGTCACTCGGTGCCGATCATCAACGGCCGGCATCAGGCCGAAGGGGAGCGGCACGCGGCGGCCGTATTGGAGGCGGCCACCGGCGAAACGCGGGATGAGCTGCGGCTTGATTTGACCGGAGCTTATGAAGAACCAGGGCTAAAGCGATTCACCCGGTCGTTTGTCTGGGACAAAACGGAGCTGCCGGCGCTGGAACTGACCGATGAATTCCGGTTTGTCTTACAACCGGAAGCACTGGCGGAGCGGGTGGTGACGCCGCTTCAGCCGGTGATGAACGGAAACGGCGAGGTCCTGCTGGCAGCAGGCGGCGGGAAGCGGGCGCTGCGCATCGTTTATGACGGGCAGCGCCTCGAGCCGGCCGCGCAGCCGCACACGTTCCGCAATCATTTCGGCCGGGACGAAACCTGGTATTCGCTTGATTTTATCGTCAAGCGGCCGCGGCAGACAGAGCGGGTGCGGCTGAAATTCGAATTTGTTTGAACAACGAAAGGGGAAGGTGGATGGCATGCAAGCAGCGGAACACACGCTGGAGAGGAACCGGGCGGATTGGGCGGAGGAAGCATGGGGCAAGGCACGGCGAAAAATACAAAGAACCAGCGGGCGGATCGGAGCGGGATTCCCACACGCCAGCCATAACGGGGTATACGAGCTTGCCGATCCGGGCTGGTGGACGGCCGGGTTTTGGCCGGGGATTTTATGGCTGCTGTACAACGGCACCCGGGATGAGCGTCTCAAGGCGCTGGCCGAGCGATGCGAGGAGACGCTGGACGGCGTGCTCGACGGGTATACGAGGCTGGATCATGACGCCGGCTTTATGTGGATTTTAACGAGCGTAGCTTCGTATAAGCTGCTGGGCAAGGAGCAGTCGCGCGTTCGCGCGCTGAAAGCGGCCAATTATTTGGCGGCTCGCTTTAACCTGAAGGGGCGCTACATTCGGGCTTGGAATCCGTGGACCGAAGGAGAGGACAATGCCGGGATCGCCATTATCGATTGCAGTATGAACACGGCTCTCTTGTTCTGGGCTTCGGCCAACACGGGCGATCCCCGCTACCGCCATATTGCGGAGGCGCATATGGATACGGTGCTGGAGCATTTTATCCGCCCCGACGGTTCGGTGTACCACATCGTCCGGTTCGATGCGGAAACGGGCGAGCGCCTCGAACCCCTCGGCGGCCAAGGATATGCGCCGGAGTCGGCCTGGTCCAGGGGTACGGCCTGGGCGATTTACGGCTTGACGCTGGCGTATCATCACACCGGCAAGCCGGCGTATCTTAACGCGGCCAAACGGGCCGCCCACTTCTTTCTGGCCGGGCTGCCGGAGGACCATGTGCCGCCATGGGATTTTCGCGCGCCGCAGGAGCTCTGCCATATCCGCGATTCCTCGGCGGGGGCCTGCGCGGCCAGCGGCCTGCTGCTGCTGGCGGATCAAGTCGATCCTTTGGAGTCCGCGGTTTACCGGGAGCCGGCGATCCGTATCCTGGATTCGTTATACCGGAACTACGGCGCTTGGGATGATGAGCGCGAGGAAGGTTTGATTTTGCACGGCACGGGTCATTATCCGGAAGGCAAAAACGTCGATGTGCCGCTGATCTACGGGGACTTCTTCTATGTCGAAGGGCTGGCCCGGCTGCTGGGGAAAGGGCCTTTTTATTGGGAATAGGCGCATTTGCGGAGAGGAGCGTCGGAACATGGCGGCGGAAATGGAAAAAGGAAAAGGGATACAAACGGGGGCAATTTCGAAGTCCATTCGGGAAAATCCTTTGGCCGCGCGGCGGGACCTGCAGGCGGCGTTCCAGCAGCTTACCGGGCCGCTGATGGGGCATTACACGGGCGGCCGCGCCCGTTTAAAACTGGGAGCGGCGGGAGCAGGGTATCCGGACTCCGTCGCCGGGATGGAGGGTTTTTCCCGCGTGTTGTGGGGCTTGGTTCCTTTTCTGGCGGGGGGCGGGGAAACCCCGTTAGAGGACATCTGCCTGGAGGGGATCCGCCACGGTACCGATCCAGGTCATGAGGAATACTGGGGCGACGTGAACGATTACGACCAGCGCCTGGTGGAAATGGCGGCGTTCGGGTTCGCGTTGGCGCTGGCCCCGGAGCGATTCTGGAAGCCGTTGGGTGAGCGGGAACGGAAGCATCTGTACGCCTGGCTGAATCAGATCAACCACCGCGCTTGTTACGATTGCAACTGGCTTTTTTTCCAGGTGCTCGTCAATATCGGGTTTCATAAGGCCGGACTTCCATATGACCGCAAGCAAGTGGCGCGCAATTTAAGCCGGATTGACGAATTTTACTTATCCGACGGCTGGTACAGCGACGGGCCGGGCGGACACAGCGATTACTACGTGCCGTTTGCCCTGCATTTTTACGGTTTGCTGTACGCCAAGCTGATGGGGGATGAGGACCCGGTGCGGGCTGCCCGCTTTAAGGACAGGGCGGCGCGGTTTGCCGCCGATTTCACGTTGTGGTTTGCGCCGGACGGTTCGGCGCTGCCCTATGGGAGAAGCCTGACGTACCGGTTTGCCCAGTCGGCGTTCTGGAGCGCGCTGGCTTACGCCGAGGTTGACGTTTTTTCGCCGGGGGTGATCAAAGGTCTCGTCTTGCGGAATTTGCGCTGGTGGTTTCGGCAGCCGATTTTGGATGCGGGCGGACTGCTGACGGTCGGTTACGCCTATCCTAACCTGGTGATGGCCGAAAATTACAATTCGCCGGGGTCGCCTTATTGGGCCTTTAAAGCTTTTTTGCCGCTCGCTTTTCCGGAAAGCCATCCCTTCTGGCAGGCGGAAGAGGAGGCGCTGCCCGCTGCCGGGCCCGTCGCGGTGCAGCTGCCGCCGCATCTCGTCGTTTGCCGGCAGAACGAGAACGGGCATGTCGCCGCGTTCAACAGCGGCCACCTCTCGACCAATGAACACACGCATACATCGGCAAAATATGAAAAATTTGCCTATTCGACCGCCTTCGGCTTTAGCGTGCCGAGAGCGGAGTGGGGGCTTGGGCAAGGGGCTTTCGACTCGATGCTTGCGCTCAGCGAAGGGGACAATCTGTACCGGGTCAGAAGGAGCAACGAGGAGACAGGGATTGAGGAGAACCTCATTTATGCCCGGTGGAGACCGTGGCATAACGTTTGCGTTGAGTCCTGGATCGTCGCCGGTTTGCCGTGGCATTACCGGATTCACCGGATCAGCACGGACCGGGAGCTGGACGTTGCCGAAGGCGGATTTGCCTTGGGGCTTGAACCGGCTGCGCAGGGCGAACAAACCGGGACGTTGTCCGAGGGCGGTGTGCTGATCGGCAATTCGCTGGGGAGCAGCGGCGTCGCCGGCAAACTAGGGTATGAGCGGGCGGAACTGATTTACCCGAACGCCAACACGAATGTGTTGTATCCGCGGACCGTCATTCCTACGCTTCGGGGCCGTCTTCGGCCGGGCAACCATTGGCTGATTGCCGCCATATACGGAAATCCGGCTTGTCCGGGAGCAAAAAAAAGCGCCCGCATCAGTTCGCCGGAAAGCGCCCATGAGCCCTCCGGAATGGTGGATGTGGGGCAAAATGAGATCCGCATCAAAACGTTTACGGGCCAAGTAAAAGTGATTCGGATGGATTGAACAGACGCATGAACGGTTTTCGCTATTTGGAAGAAGCTTTCAGCCGGCCGTACGCTACTGCGTAACGCCGGATTTTTTTATAGACTTCTTTCGGGTGCAGCATTTTGAAAGGGAACAGGGCGGGGAGGGTGTTCACCTCCAAAATCCAGATATGATGGTATTCGTCAATGGCGATGTCCAGGCCGATTTCCTTGAGCCTTGGAAATTTACGGGCCAGCTGGGCCGCCACCTGTTCGCCGATCCATTTCATTTCTTTGTAAAGGCGGGCGAATTCTTTGGCGTTCGTGTAAGGAGCCAGAAGATCTTCGATCAGCATGACGCTGCCGCCGCCCCGATAGTTGGTGATTACTTTTTGCTGGGCCGCCACCCGGCCGATAAATCCGGTCGTTTCCCAGGTTTTGCGCGGGGTTCTCTGTACGAGGGCGCGGATGTCGAATTTACGCCGCCGGTACGTAAGCGCGTGAATCCCTTTTTGAATCAGGTAAGGCGTCTGTCCGATTCTTTTCTCAAGCGCCTCGTACAATTCCTCCAACGCCGGGAACAGTTCGGATTCCGTTCCGTACCTTAACCTGTATTGCATTGGACTCTCCGGGGCAAGTTCATCCCGCCAGAGTTCTACGCTCATGACGCCGTTGCCGTAGGTTCCATTGTCCGGCTTGACAAAGACGAACCCGTACTCGTTCAACATATCCCGGAGAGGCTCCAGAGCGAATTTTCGGGTATCCGGGATATAAGGACGAAGTGATTCATTCTGCCGGATTACTTTCGTTTTTTCCCATTTGCTTGCGATGCGTTGAATCGCCAAAACGAGATCCTTCCTTTCCTCAGACTTCTTTGCGAGCCAATTTCCGAGTGCGAAAAACATAGGACAGAAGAGATAAACAATGATATAATTATAAGATATGGGGATTTTATAAGCTTTTTTGGCCTATATCCGTAGTGTATGTGCGAACGTTTCGATGGGAGTGGACACATCCCTATTTTTTTGCTGTCCTTATGGAATGTGTGATGAAAACCGGCCCACGTTTAATTGAGCTTGCTTTGTGAAAGTAATATAATGAAAGTGGCGGTTTTTCGGGCTTTTCCCATAGATTGGCATGTGGGTAGAAATGAAGGAGGTCCAGCATGGCGGAAGAAAAATTCTCTCAAATCATTGACCGGGACATCAATGTGGAAATGCGCGAATCCTTTATGGATTATGCCATGAGCATTATTGTCAGCCGTGCATTGCCGGATGTAAGGGATGGTCTGAAACCGGTGCATCGCCGGATACTGTTTGCGATGTCGGAACTGGGGATGCATCCGGACAAGCCGTTTAAGAAATCGGCGAGAATCGTCGGCGAAGTCATTGGTAAATACCATCCCCATGGGGATTCTGCAGTTTATGAAACGATGGTGCGCATGGCCCAGGATTTCTCCATGCGCAATATGCTGGTGGAGGGTCATGGCAACTTTGGTTCCATTGACGGTGACTCTGCTGCAGCGATGCGTTATACGGAAGCGCGTTTATCCAAAATCGCAATGGAAATGCTTCGCGATATCAATAAAGAGACGATTGATTTTATGCCGAACTACGACGGTGAGGAGAAGGAGCCCGTCGTATTGCCGGCGCGTTTTCCAAATCTGCTGGTAAACGGGGTTTCGGGGATCGCCGTCGGGATGGCGACCAGCATTCCGCCGCATAATTTGGGCGAGGTTATCGATGGGGTGCAGGCTTTGATCGAAAATCCGGACATCAGTTCGCTGGAATTGATGGATTATATCAAAGGGCCGGATTTTCCGACGGCAGGTTATGTCATGGGCCGTTCCGGCATTCGGCAGGCCTATACGACAGGCCGGGGAGCCGTGACGATGCGGGCTAGAACCTCAATTGAGGAGCATAACAACAAAGCCCGGATCATTGTGGAAGAAATTCCTTATATGGTCAATAAGGCCCGTTTGGTAGAGAAAATCGCCGAGCTTGTACGGGAAAAAAGAATTGACGGCATCACCGATTTGCGCGATGAATCGGACCGCACCGGGATGCGCATCGTCATCGAGCTCCGCCGCGATGTGAACCCTAACGTTGTCTTGAACAATTTGTACAAACATACGGCGATGCAGAGCACGTTCGGCATCAACATGATTGCGATCGTCAATAACGAGCCTAAGCTTTTGACGCTGAAGGAAGTCCTTAGTCATTATTTGCAGCACCAGATCGAAGTTATTCGCCGGCGCACGGAATTCGACTTGAAAAAAGCCGAAGCCCGGGCGCATATCCTGGAAGGCCTGCGCATCGCTTTGGATCATATTGACGAAGTTATCGCCTTGATTCGCGCTTCCAATTCCGATGAAGAAGCCCGCGAAGGTTTGATGACGCAATTCGGTTTGAGTCTCGACCAGGCTCAGGCTATCCTCGATATGCGACTGCGCCGGTTGACCGGATTGGAACGCGAGAAAATCGAAAGCGAATATAACGAGCTGCTGCAAAAGATTGCGGAATACCGTGAGATTTTGGCCAATGAATCGCTTGTGCTGGAAATTATCGGGCAGGAGCTTCAGGAAATTCGCGAGAAGTACGCCGATCCTCGCCGGACGGAAATCACGATCGGCGAAGAGAGCATTCTCGACGAAGATCTGATTCCGCAGGAAGAGGTCGTCATCACGCTTACGCATACCGGTTACATCAAACGGCTGCCGGTTACGACCTACCGCAGCCAGAAACGCGGCGGGCGCGGCGTTGTGGGGATGGACACGAAAGATAATGACTTTGTGGAGCATCTGTTCGTGACGAACTCCCACCATTATCTGATGTTCTTCACCGACCGCGGCAAAGCCTACCGCCTGAAAGCTTACGAAATTCCGGAGCTGGGCCGTACGGCGCGCGGTACGCCGATCATCAACCTGATCCAGATCGAACAGGGCGAGACCGTCAATGCGGTGATCGAGGTCGAGCGTTTTGATGAGGACAAATACCTGTTCTTTGCGACCCAGCAGGGGATCGTCAAAAAGACGCCGATCGAAGATTACATCAACATCCGCAAAGGCGGCCTGATTGCCGTGAATCTGCGCGAGGACGACAGGCTGATCGACGTGAAGCTGACCGACGGCCAGCAGGAAGTCATCATGGGCACGGCGCAAGGGATGTCCATCCGGTTCCCGGAAAGCGACGTTCGTTCCATGGGCCGATCGGCTACCGGGGTTAAAGGCATTACGCTGGA